>CAYXNH010000048.1:0-17703 GCA_964466135.1 uncultured Ardenticatenaceae bacterium
CGCCCGCCGGCCGGTCGCCGTTGAGGGCGTTGGGCGCGTGCTCGCACATGCCCAGACAGGGGACGCATTCATAGGTTATCGTGCCGTCCTGGCTGGTTTCGCCGGGTTTCAGCCCCAGGCGCTCCTCGATGGCCTGGCGCACGGCCGGGCTGCCGGCCATGTGGCAGGCGGGGTCGAAGCAGACGCGGATGACGCGCGGCGCCGTCGGCTCGTTATAGAACATCGAGTAAAACTCGACGACGCCGTGGATATCGGACAGGGGGACGCGGAGGGTCTCACCGATGGCCATGAGCATTTCGCGCGGCAGCCAACCGTGGATGGCCTGGGCTTCCTGAAGAAGGGGCAAGAGCGCCTCGCGACCGCGGCCGCGATACTTTAGAAGGATCGGTTCCAGCGGGGCCAGGTCGATTGTTTCGGACTGCACCATAACTACTATCTCCTCAGGGACGGGCGATGAGCCGGTGATGGTTTATGAATGCGAGGGTTGGAATTCGCACAATGATGTTGTGGATACGGTGACGGAAGTGATTATAACCTGCCTTGCGGCGAGGGAAAGTATTACTACGTTGATTGGTCGGGATTATTGTGACTTGGCGGGGCGCGGCTTATTCCAGCAAGGACACGACGCGCTCGTAAAACGGGTGGCGCGAGGCCAGCAAGAGGGCCGCCCGCGCATCCTCGTGACGGCCGACCAACCGGTAGAGCAACCCCAACACGAAGAAGATGGCCGGATCGGTGATGCCCGTGGCGATGGCCTGCTCATACGACGAAATGGCCACGCCCGCGCGGCCGCTTCCTTCATGGAGCATGGCCTGCCGCAGATGGGTGTAAGCTTCCAGACCGGCCGTGTTGTTGGCCGAAATCGCGCTCTGGTGGATGATGGCTGTCAATTGCCATTGGGCGAATTCTGCCCCGGCGCTGATCAGGTCGCCGGTTTCGATGCGCGGTTCAGGTTGCCCGCTGCGCTGGTCACGGGCGGCCACGCAGCGCCAGGCCTCTTCCGTACTTGGCCACACGGCCGGGGCGTCGGGAAATTCAGCCAGAGCCGTGTAGCAAATATGGAGGGCCATCAGGCAGCGGCCGTCGCGTCGCAAATGATCGGCCAGCGCCAGGTAATGACCCAATGCAGCCTCGGCATCGCCGCGCTGCTTGCCGGCCATGGCCAGCCGTTCGTGGGCCACGAGCGAGTCTTTCCGCAAGCGGGCGGCCGCTTCCCATTGTGCCTCGGCTTCTTCGACTTGCTGGTTGTCCCAGTAGATCTCCCCGGCTAACAACCGGCTGCTGGCCGCGTCGGCCGTCAACCCCAGATCTTCCTGGATGATCGCCACCTTGTTGATGTAGATGGCCGTACTGCCGCCCAACCGGACCGCCTCTTTGTAGCAAGCCAAGGCTCGCGTCGGGTCGGCCATCGCCAGGTGCGTATCGCCCAGGCCGTTGAAGACGCGCGGCTCGTTCGGCAAGCCGGTCAGCGCCGTCTGGAAGCACGTGAGGGCTTGCTGCCATTTACCCATCTGGACGGCCTCTTCGCCGATCTCCAGGGCGAGTCTGTAGCGTTGTGTCGGATCGGTCATGTCGGATCGTGTCCCGGTGACGGACTTTGGGCCGCGGGTTCAGGCATTGGATGTGGGCGGAGCCTCATTGCCGTTGATCTCGCGTTCCAGTTCATCCAAGTATATCCGCATCAGGCGCGTTCGTCGCTCTGCTTCGCGCCGACCTGCGTCGGTGTGGATCATGGCCGCCAGTTTCAACAATTTGGTATAGAAATGATCGATGATGTAAGACCGCTCGTCGGCAGCGCGGGTATGGGGCAGCGGTTCGCCCGGATGGTAGAGAGGCTTGCCCATGACCCCACCCAACTGGATCGTGCGGGCGATGCCTATCGCGCCCAGCGAGTCGAGCCGGTCGGCGTCCTGAACCACTTTGGCTTCCAGAGTCTCGGGCGGGATCGCCGCGCTGAAGCTGTGGGCGACGATGGCGTGTTCGACGGCCGGGATGAGATCGTTCGGATAGCCCGCCCCGCGCAAAAAAGCCCCCGCCGCCTCGGCCGCCAGCCGCGACGCCTGAGCGCGTTGGGGCGAATCCTTGGGCAAGACAATGCAATCGTGGAGCCAGGCCGCGGGCAACACCACCGCCGGATCGGCCCCCTCGACCGCGGCCAGCCAGCGCGCGTTGGCCACGACGCGACGGATGTGGTCCATTTCATGGGCCGGGTCCGGGGTCGGGACAGTGGCCGAAGAGAGTTCCGATGGGGCGTGCTTGCCCATCGAACGCGCGGCAAATTGCTCGAAGCGCGGTTCCCAATCACTCAAGTTCATGAATCGTGTGTTTGATTTATACCACGAAGCCCGCAGCTTCCACCATTTGGGCTGGTTTTATGGCGAGCTTATGACATTCGTCGGTGGATTTCCAGAAGGTCGCTGAGGACGGCGTAGCCCGTCTCGACGCGCCCCGCGCCCGGCCCGACGATGGTCACGTCGCCCAGCAAGCGGGTGACGAAGGTGACGGCGTTGGTCGCCCCGGAGACCGAGGCCAGCGGGTGATTTTGTGGCAGTCGAATCGGCCGCACGCTGGCTTTCACCATGTCGGGCGTTCGCTCGACCCAGCCGACCAGCTTCCACACTTCGCCCACGCGGCCGGCGCGCACGACATCCTTGGTGGACATGTCGCGGATGCCCTCGCGCTCGACGTTTTCCAGCCGCAGCGGCACGCCCAACAGCAGGTTGGCGAGGATGACGATCTTGACCGCCGCGTCATAGCCGTCGACGTCGGCCGTGGGATTGGCCTCGGCGTAGCCTTTTTCGCGGGCCTCTTCCAGCGCCGATTTGTAGGATTCGCCGTCGGCCATGCGGGTCAGGATGTAGTTGGTCGTGCCGTTGAGGATGCCCTGGATGCGGTTTATGCCGGCGGTGGCCAACAAGTCGCGGCCGACGCGCAATAGCGGCGTGCCGCCCATGACTGTGCCCTCGACGCCCAGCATGACCCCGCGCTCGGCGGCAGCGGCCGACAGTTCCGGGTAAAACAAGGCGATGGGGCCTTTATTGGTCGTCACCACATGACGATCGTTGCGCAGGGCGGCGCGGATGTAACTCGTGGCCGGCTCTCCGCTGAGCAGATCGCTGGATGTCAACTCCACGACAACATCGGCGTTGCTCTCATAGAGGATGCGGGGAACGTCCCAATCGTAATAGGCCGCTTTCCCGCTGTCGACGCGCTTCGTCTGCTCCAGTGACGACAGCAGGGTGCCAGGATCGAGGCCCTCGGGATTGTAGATGCTGCCATGACCGGCCGTGTTGACGGAGACGATGGAAAACTCCGCGCCATGCTGGCTGGCGATCATCTTGCCGTAATCCCGTAATATCGTTGCCAGGCCCTGACCGACGTTGCCGAACCCGATGAGCGCGAGTTTATAGGAGCGCATAATGAACTTGTCCGTCCTTCCCTGAAATGTAGGCCATTGTATCACAACAAACGCTTGCCCGTTCACCCCCGGACGGCGTACACTACGGGGTTGGATGAATATTTTTACAATCGCGCGCCCTCGGCGCGCGTTCCTTGTGTCATGGCTCTTGCTGTTGGCCCTCATCTTGTTCTCCGGCCCGGCGGCCGCCCAGACCGAACCCGCGCCCACCCCCGAGACGGTCGCGGAGCCGACTGCCCCGCCGCGGCCGCTCGACGACCGGTTCGGCGTCATCGAGAGCTTCGAGGACCCGGCCGCCGCCTCTCGCCTGCGGGTGGGCTGGACGCGCGTCCGGTTCCAGTGGGCCGAGGTGCAGCCCGATGGCCCGGCCGACTGGAAGCCGCCGCTGGATGATGAGGAGCTGGCGGCCGAGCTGGATGCCGGGCGCGAAATCGTCGGCTTGCTCATCGGCATCCCTGACTGGGCGCGCGATGCGGGAGGCGTGCCGCGCGGCCTGTCGCTGGCCCATGACGATCCCCGCAACAGTTGGGCCGCCTTCGTCGGCGAGGTCGTAACCCGCTACGCCGGGCGCATCGACCGCTGGATCATCTGGAACGAGCCGGATATTGGCGATCCCGCCGCGCCCGGCCACACCTGGGACGGCGATATCGAGGAATTCGCGCAACTGCAACGAACGGCCTATCTGGCGGCCAAGGAGGCCAATCCGGCGGCCGTCGTCCATCTGGGCGCGTTCACTTACTTCTGGGATCCCGGCTATTTTGCCCGCTTTCTCGATGTGATGGCGGCCGATCCCGCCGCGGCGGCCCATGATTACTACTTCGACGTCGCCACCGCCCATCTCTACTTCCAGCCGAACGCGGTCTATAACATCCTCTACGCCTTTCGCAAGGTGATGGACGCGCGCGGGCTGAATCAGCCCATCTGGCTGGTGGAGACCAACGCCCCGCCGATGGATGATCCCTACTGGATCGTGGACAACTGGACGCTGGCGGTGACGTTGAACGAGCAGGCCGCCTTCATTCCCCAGGCCATCGCCGCGGCTCTGGCCGCCGGGGTCGACCGCATCGCCGTCTACAAGCTGAAGGACACGCCCGATGACCGGCAGGCCAACCCGGAGCCGTTCGGGCTGATTCGCTGGGACAACAGCCGGCGACCGGCCTATGACGCCTATCGCGTCGCCATTCAGCGGCTGAACGGCGTCACGGCCGCCGAACGCGAGCGCTGGGACGGCGTGGGTCAGGTGCGGCTGGAGCAAGAAGCACAAACGACCACCGTGCTTTTCGCTCGCCTGCCCTCGCCGCAACAGGCGAGCGTGACGGCCACGGCCGCGACGGCCGAGCTGGTGAATATGTGGGGGCAAAGCGAGACCATCGAGGCCGAGAGCGGTGTCTTCACAGTGGAGTTGCCGGCCGCGCTATGCACCCAAACCATCGCCGACTACTGCATGATCGGCGGCACGACCTATTATTTGATCCAGAACAAGGGCGAACCGTTAGCGACGGAGAACATGCCTCCGGAAGAAGATGCCGAGACATCGACGGCGACTCCGACCGCGACCGCCACGGAGCCAAGCCCGACGGCGACGCCTTCGCCGACGGCGCCGGTCGAGACGGCCGGCCCGACGCCGATAGAGACGGCAACAGTGGCGGCGACGGCAACAGCGGTGCCTTCGCCTCTCCCCGAAAGCCCACCGCCGCCCGACGCTGACGGAGCGCCATCTTCCGGCGGGGAACCGCTTGCGCCCGAGAGCTATGCAGGGCTGGTGGCTCTTGGGTTGGGCCTGGCGCTGGGGGTGGGTATGGCGGGCTGGTGGCTGGTCGCCCGTCGCCGGGAGAAACAGAAATAAAAAAGCGCGACCCCGCGGCCGCGCCTTCCGTCACATGGACATGGAGTTAAGCCTGAGGCCTAATCTCGAAACGAATCGCCGTGCGCTCCTGGTCGTCGATATCCACATCGACAAAGGAGGGGACGCAAACGATATGGACGTCTTCCTCGGCCAGATAGCCCTTGGCGATTACAATGGCTTTCACAGCCTGGTTGACGGCTCCCGCGCCGATAGCCTGGACCTCGGCGTGACCGGATTCGCGCATGACACCGGCGATGGCGCCGGCGACGGCGGCCGTGCGAGAGCGAGCCGACACTTTAATGACGTTCAGGGTCAACGGAGTGTCTTCGTTGCCGCTGTACAGTGCTTCCTGGGTGATAGTGTTTTCAAGCATGATAGACTCCATTGTAGGGTGTATGATGGAATGGCTAGATTCATAGCATACCACTTTGCCCGTTGCCTTGGTTAGGTCCTTAAGGCCTAATCATAGGCTAGGTCGAATGACGTTATTGATCCGGTACAAATAGCCGATAGGCCATGAGTATGACAGAACATTCAGACGCCTCGCCCGCGGGTTCCGACCGCAGCCAGGTTTTTCGCGCCGCCGGGCTGGTGGCCGCGCTGGCCTTGCTGAGCCGGGTGCTGGGTCTGTTGCGCGAGATCGTCGTGCGCAACTACCTCGGCGTCACCACGCTGGAGGCGACCGCGTTTGAGATCGCCTCCCGGTTCCCCGAGACCATCTTTTTGATCATCGCCGGGGGGGCCATCGGCTCGGCCTTCATTCCGACCTTCACCGCCTACTTCAGTCGCGACGACGAGGACGGCGGATGGCGACTGTTCTCGGCCGTCATCAATCTCGTCACCCTGGCGACGACGGTCGTGTCGATCCTGGCCATGGTTTTCGCTCGGGAGTTCGTCATTTTCTTCTACGCCGACAGCATCGCCGCCGATCCCGCGCTGCTGCCGATCACCGTCAATCTCATGCGCGTCATGTTGCTGTCGCCCATCATTTTCGGCGTCAGCGGCATCGTCATGGCCGCGCTCAACGCCCGGCGGCACTTTCTGCTGCCGGCCGTCGCGCCGTCGGTCTACAACATCGGCATCATCGCCGGGGGGATGATTGGGGCCTACGCGGGCGGAGGCGAGCCGTTGCCGGCGGCCGTGGGGCTGGCCTGGGGGACGGTGGCGGGCGCGCTGGGTCATCTGCTGGTGCAGCTGCCGGGGTTGCGCGGTCGTCGCGCCCGCTATAGCCCTGTCTTCACCCTGCGCGACCCCGGCGTGGTACAGGTGTTGCGCCTCATGGGACCGCGGGTGCTGGGCCTCTCCTTCAGCGAGGTCAACAAGTTCGTCATCCTGTTTCTGACGGGCACGATGGCCTTGGGCACATTGCCGGCGCTGAACGCGGCCTTTCGCATCCTCATCATGCCCCAGGGGATATTGGGCCAGGCGCTGGGCATCGCCGCCTTCCCGACGCTGGCGATCATGGCCGCGCGCTCGGCCCATCGCGAGATGCGCGGCATCCTGAGCGATTCATTGCGCCTCATCCTGTTCCTGGGGCTGCCGGCCACGGTGCTGCTGATCCTGCTGGCCGAGCCGTACATCGCCATCCTGTTCGAGCGCGGCCTGTTCGATGCCGAGGCCACGAAGCTGGTCGCGGTGGCCCTGCGCTATTACGCTATCGGCCTGGTGGCCCTGACGGCCATCGAGGTGATCGCCCGCGCCTTCTACGCCCTGAGCGATACGCTGACGCCGGTGCTGATCGGCGGCTTGCAGATCGTGGCCATGTGGATCCTCAGCCTGTGGTTCCGCGATGTGGTGTTTCCCGCGCTGGGCCTCATGCCTCTGGGCGGGCTGGCGCTCGGCTTCAGCCTGTCGAACCTGATCGAGGTGGGGCTGCTGCTGTGGCTGGTGCGCGGCAAGCTGGGCGGGCTGGACGGCCGCTCGCTCCTCTCCGGCACGGCACGTATGGGGCTGGCCTCGCTGGCGATGGCCGCGGCCATCGGATTGCTGTTCCTTGTCGTGCCTCCCGCGGCCGTCTGGTGGCGGGCCATCGCCGGGTCGTTGGTCGGCGGGGTGGTCTATCTGTTGGTCGCCTGGCTGCTGCGTGTCGAGGAGTGGCGGCGGGTGATGGGCATGGTCCGCGCCCGCCTCCGGCCCGGCCATTGAGCAGGCATAAAAAAAGGCCCATCGAGGGCCTGTCGCGGACGATTCGATTGGGGTGGGGGAGTGGTATTAGTTGCCCGCGGAGACGGCCGCGTTGTTCATCGTCGCCGAGGCCCGGCCCAACAGCTCGCCATTGACCCAAATCTCTAACGTGTAGCGACCCTCGCCGAACCCTTCCTCAGGGTTGAGATAGATGTAGCCGGGGCCTTCGTCGCCATAGACCCATAACTCGTTGCCGCCGTCGATGACCTTGTTGTTGTGACGCCACACCCATGACCAGGCCATGCCGTCAGCCATCTCTTCGTACTGGAACGTGGCGTACAGGGTGTAGAAGCCCTCGCCGAAGACGCCGGCGGGATTGATGGCCTTATACTCATCAGTGACGGTGCTGGAGAATACGACGGTGCCGAGATTCGTGCCCGGTTTCAGATCCACTTTAGGCTCCACGCGGTCGTAGGCGGCGGGCAACTCGGCCGAGAATGTGGCCGCCTGGTCGGCATTCAGGAGGACATTGGCGATGCCGCCGCCCTGGGATGCGTTCGTGGTCGGGGTTGTGGCGGCGCGGGCCAGTTCGGCGGCCGACGGTTGGGCCATCAACTCCTGGATGGCTTGCGGGGCCGGTTTGGCGCGCGTCAACAACGCCATGCGGACGGTGTCATCCTGTGGGGTGCGCCAACCGTACACGCCGACGCCCACCCCCAACAGCATGATGATGGTGAATATCGACAGATACGATTGCATTCGTCTGGCGGCCTGCTGCCGCATGAAAAAATAGGGCGACCGCTTGGTGTCTCGCCATTGCTTCACCGACGCCAGAAGCGCCAGAAGCCCGAGCACAAGCAGCATCCCTAATATCCAGGGCAGTATGGTTCCAGATAGCAGCAGAGTAAGACTACTCAAACAGTTCCTCTTCCAGATTCGTTAGGCATTATAGATAAGCAGGGCGATGATTGGCAAGCGACAAAAGTACTAGACGGCCTGTTTGGGCACGAAATGCCCCTAAAGTGCCGCCGTTTTGCCTCTGAAACGGTCATTTATGAACGCCGGATAAGAGGAACGCCGGTTAGATGCCGGACATCTCAACCTGATGGTAGGCGCGAAATTCGTCACGATCCAGCCATTGCCGCACCGAATCGGCCAGAGAAACTTCCCCGGACAGGATGCGCGACCGGTCGGCGGCCGCCCAGCGGGTGCGAACATCATAGGCCAGCCGAAACTGGGCCAGCGACAGCTTGGCCTCCGGCCCGGCTTCGTCCATGAAGCCTGACGCGAAATAATCGCGCTCTGTTTGGCGGCGGTCGTAGGCGACGCGCCGGATGTTTGCTTCCCAGCCCTGTTCCGGCGACCAGATGAATCGGCCGTAGGCGGCGCGGCCGTCGCCGTCGCCAGGGATGCCGACCGACCCTGTATTGACCACCAGCGTGCCGTCCAGCGTGCGGATATGGGCCACATGGGTGTGGGCGGTGACGAACACCCGCGCCCCGGTCACGATGCGGCGACGGGCGACCTCATCGGGCGTGAACGGGTAGATGCCGACGCGATTGCCCAGCAGCGTGCCGTGCATGGCCACCAGCGACGAGCCGTCGGGCGCGGCCCAGTCCCAGCGCTCCGGCAGCGCGGCCAGGTCGTCGACCTCTCCGTGGAGTTGCTCGTAGGTCCAGCGGCTGAGGCGGATGAGGTCGTAGGCGGGGCCTTCGCGGGGCGTGGCCGGGTCGCGCCACTCGGTGACATACTCCTCATGATTGCCGCGCAGTACGTGCCAGTTGTCGCGCGCGCGTCGCCCGGCGATGTACTGCCAGCAGACGAGGCTGCTCGGCCCGTCGTTGACGATGTCGCCGTTCACCAGCACCCGGTCGGGTTGCCAGGCATCGATGTCGGCCGCCGCGGCTTGAAGCGCGGGCCAATTGCCGTGGATATCGGACAGAACCGCCAGTTTCATCGCGCGTGGGGTTGCCTTGCCGCCCTAAAGCTGCCAGCGCGGCGGCCGTTTCTCCAGGAAGGCGCTCATCCCTTCGCGGCCCTCATCGCCGGCGCGAAGGCGAGCGATGGCCTCGGCGGTGTAGTCGCGCATGCTCTCTTTGGGCTGGAAGGCGACAGTGTGGATCAGTTCCTTGATTGCGGCCTGGGCCTGCGGGGCGGCTTGCAGGAGTTGATTCACGCGCTCCGCCACGGCCGCGTCCAGTTCGGCCTCGGCGACGACATGATGGATGAGGCCGAAGGTCAGGGCGCGTTGGGCGTCAAAGCGCTCGCCGGTCAGGAACAGCTCGCGGGCGCGGGCGGGGCCGATGCGTGCCAGGACGAAGGGGGAGATCACCGCGGGCAGGATGCCCAGCCGAGCCTCGCTGAAGGCAAATGTGGCCCTGTCGGCGGCCACCACGATGTCGCAGCAGCACACCAGCCCCGCGCCGCCGCCGATGGCCGCCCCGTTGATGCGTCCCACCACCGGCTTGGGGCAGCGGTCGACGGCCAGCATCAGGTCGAAGATGGCCTGTCCGTCGGCCACGTTCTGGTCAAAGGTGTAATCGGCCGCCGCGCGCATGAAGGCCAGGTCGGCTCCGGCGCAAAACGAGCGGCCGTTGCCGGTCAGCACAACCACGCGCACGTCGTCGCGTTCCGGCAGCCCGCGGAAGATGGCGGTGAGTTCGGCCATGAGGGCGGGGTTCATGGCGTTATGAATGTCGGGCCGGTTCAGGGCGACGGTCAGCACGCCACCCGCTTGCGATACCGCGACCGATTGGGTTGGTTCGTTCATTGCGCCTCCATACAGCAGGGGCGGGTTTCAAACCCGCCCCTGTACCTAAATAATCATTAATAATCATTTGTCGAAGGGCAGGCCGTGACCCTGCCGCATCGTTCAAATATCGGACGAAGGTCAGACGGCTTCCACCGATTGCGCTTTCGGCAGCGGGCGTTCAATAACCTGGCCGTTGGCCGATATCGGATCGTTCATCAGCTTTTCGAAGCCGGAGCGGTCGAGTGTTTCCACTTCCATGAGCGTCGTCGCCAGATGCACCATGCGATCATGGTTCTGGTCGATGATCGTTCGCGCCCGATTATAGTTGTCTTCGAGGATGCGCTTGACTTCGGCGTCGATGGTCTGGGCCGCTTCCTCGCTATAATCCCGGCCGCCACCGAAATAGCCCATCTCGCGGCCGAGGAACGGGTTGTGCGACCCGCTGCCGTAGGTGGGCAAGCCCAGCTTGTCCGACATGCCGTATTCCATGACCATCGCCCGCGCCAGCCGGGTGGCTTGCTGCAGGTCGCTGGATGCGCCGGTGGTGATACGGCCGAAGAAATGCTCTTCCGAGGCTCGCCCGCCCAGGGCCATGGCGATTTGGTCCTCGAAGAACTCGCGGCTGTGGAGCGCGCGATCTTCCGGCAGGGACATGACAAAGCCGCCGGCGCGGCCGCGGGGCACGATGGTGATCTTTTGCACCGGGTCGGTGTTGGGCAGGAAGAAGCTGACGATGGCATGGCCGGACTCGTGATAGGCCACGGTCATCTTGTCGTCCTCGCTCATCACGCGGGTCTGGCGTTCCGGCCCCATGACCACGCGGTCGAAGGCGTCCTGGAACTCCAGCAAGCCGATGGTGCGCTTGTTGCGCCGGGCGGCGAAGATGGCCGCCTCGTTGATCAGGTTTTCCAGATCGGCGCCGGAGAACCCGGCCGTCAGTCGGGCCGTGTCCTTGAAGCTGACATCATTGGCGATGGGCTTGCCGCGGGCATGGACCTGCAGGATCTTTTCCCGGCCGGCGATGTCGGGCAAATCGACGAAGACCTTGCGGTCGAATCGACCGGGGCGCAGCAAGGCCGGGTCGAGAATGTCGGCCCGGTTGGTGGCGGCGATGACGATGACGTTGGTCTCGTTGTCGAAGCCGTCCATCTCGACCAGGATCTGGTTGAGCGTCTGCTCGCGCTCGTCGTGGCCGCCACCCAGGCCCGCGCCACGCTGGCGACCGACGGCGTCGATCTCGTCCACGAAGACGATGGACGGGGCGGCCGCTTTGGCCTTCTCGAACAGGTCGCGGACGCGGCTGGCGCCCACGCCGACGAACATCTCAACGAATTCGGAGCCGGAGATGTGGAAGAACGGCACGCCTGCCTCGCCGGCCACGGCTCGCGCCAGCAGCGTCTTGCCGGTTCCCGGCGGGCCGACCATCAGCACGCCCTTGGGGATGCGCGCGCCGACCTGGACGAACTTCTCCGGTTCGCGCAGGAATTGCACGACCTCGGCCAGCTCCATCTTGGCCTCTTCAACGCCGGCGACGTCGTCGAAGGTGACGGTCGGCCGGTTGGTGTCGTTGAGGTTTCGCGCCCGGCTGCGGCCGAAGCCGAAGATATTGTTGCCGCCGCCGCCTTGCATCTGCCGGAAGCCGCGAGTGAAGATCCAGATCAGCAGCAGGAGGGGGCCGACGGTCAGGGCGATGCTCAGGAAGGTGTTCCACGTCGACTGGTCGCGAACGACCAGATTGTTATTGAGCGCCTCGGCGGAGATGCCGTAATACTCAAATGTTTCGATGAGGCTGTCGGAGGGGGCCTTCACCGCACCAAACGTGCGGCCGTCGTCCAGCACGATCTGCAGGCGATCGCCGGTGACGATCAGCTGTTTCACCTCACCGGCGGTGATGTGATTGGCCATCTCCTGCAGGGTGATCTGTTCCGGCCCGCTGAACTTGCCGCTCAGCCAGAATTGCAGCCCCACGATCACCGCGAAGATGGTGATGATCCAGACCCAGGTCGGGACGGTGGGGCGATTCTCGTTCTGTTGGTCATCCATATTTTCATTCTCCAGCAAAGCAACCGGTTATTCAGTCAAGGTCGGGCGGCGCGATAACGATAAAAATGAACATAAAAGCACAATCCGGTTGCTTCTTCGGGGAGCATTTAATCAATAGATGCGCACGCCCCCTACTATAATAGTTAAAGCTTACCAGTTTTCCATTTGATGCGCATAAGCGCTTAGCCGTTGATTATCTAATGGGTGACTTGACCGCCACCCTGATTGATTGTACGTATTCCGGCCGCCTGTTTCAAACCTGTTCGCCCAGGGTAACCATCGCTACCACCATTCGCCCGGAGGGGCTATAGTTAGGCGGTATATGAACCTCGAACATATTCTTGAGACCGCTGAAGCCACCGCTCGCGCCGCCGGCGCCCTGCTGATGGATGGCTTCGGCCAAGAGAAAGAAATCCACACCAAAAGCTCGGCGATCGACTTCGTGACCCAGTATGATCTGGCGGCCGAAGCGTTGATCCGGGAGCGCCTGCGGGCCGCCTTTCCCGACCACAGTTTCGTGGGCGAGGAAGGTGCGGACGAGTTCGGCTCGCAACCCTACACCTGGCAGATTGATCCGCTGGACGGCACCAATAACTTTTCCCACGGCTTCCCGGTATTTTGCACGTCGCTGGCTCTCTATGAGGGACGGCGGCCGCTGGTGGCCGTCGTCTACGATCCCACCCGCGATGAATGCTTCAAGGCTGTTGCCGGGGGCGGGGCCATGCTGACCAGCCCCGCCGGCACCAAGCCGCTGCGCGTCACGGCGACCGCTGAACTCCTCCACAGCCTGTTGGCGACCGGCTTTCCCTATGACGTCCACACCAGCTCGCTCGACAATGGCGCGTATGTGAGTCGATTCATCAAGCGCGCGTTCGGCTTGCGTCGCGCCGGTTCGGCCGCGCTCGACATGGCCTATGTCGCCGCCGGACGGCTCGACGGCTACTGGGAGTTTAAGGTTCGCTCGTGGGACGTGGCCGCGGGCATCCTGCTGGTGCAGGAAGCGGGTGGCGTGGTGACCGAGATCGACGGTCGCCCGCTGGGGCTTGCTCCCCTGATGCATATTCTGGCCAGCAACGGCGTCATCCACGACGCCATGTTGGCCGTCATCCGTGAAGTGGACGAACGTCGCCCGACGACGGCCGAGGAGATCGCCATCACGGGATAGGGCCATGCTTCCGACGGGTATCGGCATCCGCAACGAGATCATCGCCGAGGCCTGGCAGACGTTCATCCGGACGGGCCGGCTCGACGCGAATCAGGCCGCCCAAATGGACCCGGCCGTGGTGCGGTCATGGCGACGCTGCGTCTCCCGTTTCGACCCGACGTCGCGGGCGCGCCCCGTTTCCATCAGCCGCGACGCACTGACGTCGATCCTGCGCGCGCAGCAAGACCTCATCACCTTTGCCACGCCATTTATCGAGGATATCTACCAGTTTACCGAAGGCTCGGACTATGCCATTCTCCTGGCCGACGGCGCGGGCTGTATTCTGGCGGTGGGTGGCGACCCGCGGGCCATTGACCGGGCGGCGGCTATCGGGCTAACCCAGGGGGCATACTGGTCGGAGAATACCGCCGGCACCAACGCCCTGGGCATGGTACTGCAGGAAGCCACGCCCGTGCAGGTGGTGGGGGCTGAGCATTATTTTGATTACCTCCACCCGTTCGTCACTGCCGCCGCGCCCATCCATGACGTGCGCGGCCGCATCATCGGGCTGATCGGCATGGTCGGCCCTCTCGATACGGCCACATCCCATACGCTCGGTCTGGTCATGTCGGCCGCGCGGGCCGTGGGCAGTCAAATGCAGGTTGACTGGTCTCTGGAAGAGGCCAACCAGCATCTGGGCCAGGTGAACACCATCCTGGGAGCCATCAACGAGGGGGTGATCGTCTGGAGTCAGGAGGGCGAGATACGTCATGTGAACGAGCAGGCGGCCCGGATGTTGCACATCAACCCGCGCATCGCCGTAGGCCGGCCGCTGACCCATGTATTGAACCCGCCCGCCGAGCTCACGACCGCCATCCGCGAGGGCAAGGGGTTTCAGGATGTGGAACTCAGCCTGCAAGCCGGCGGGCGAGTGGCGCGCTGCCTGGTGACCCTGCGACCCATCCATGAGGCCGGGCCTCAGCCGGTGAGCTACGTCGCCTTGCTCAGCCCCATCGAACACGTGCGGCAGATCGCCCAGCAGCAGTACGGCTCGCAGACGGGCATGAGCATCGATGATGTTCAGGCCGAGTCGGCCGGCATGCGGCGCGTGGTGCGTCTGGCCCGCACGGCCGCCCGCGGCGCGGCGCCGGTGCTGATCCTGGGCGAGGGAGGCGTCGGCAAGAATTTGCTGGCGCGCGCCATTCACAACGACGGGTCGCGAGCGGGCAAGTCTTTCATCGACATCAATTGTCGGGCCATCCCCCACGAGCTGATGACGCGCGAGATTCTGGGTCATGAGCAGGACACCCACACGCGCGGCCGCCCCAGCAAGTTTGAACTGGCCGACGGCGGTACGCTGCTCCTCGACCAGATCGAGAACCTGACGCTGGAATTGCAGGCCGCGCTGCTCCACGTCATTGAGACGAAGCACGTGACCCGCCTGGGCAGTTCGACGCCCATCCCCGTTGACGTGCGGATCATCGGTGCGACGACCGCCAACCTGGAGGACCTGGTGACTCAGGGCGGTTTCATGCCCCATCTGTATTATCGCTTCGGCGTCTTCAAGATAGAGGTGCCGCCATTGCGCGAGCGGGTCGAGGATATCCCCTTGCTGGCCGAGCGTTTCCTGGCGCGGCAGGCAACCCATGACAGCCGCACGATGTGGATCGAGGATGAGACCGTGCGCTTTCTGGGGCGCTATCCCTGGCCGGGGAATGTGCGCGAGCTGGAGAGCGCCCTGGAACGGGCCATGCTCCAGAGCCGCGACGACGTCATCCGGCCGGGTGACTTGCCGGAGATGGTGCGCAACGGCCGTGTGCTGACCGGCCGCCATCCGCTGGCCCAGCCGGTCATCTCCGTCGACGAGGCCGAGCGCGAGGCGATCCTGCGCGCCGGGTGGGCTTGCAACGGGCGGGTGACGGAGATGTCGCGGCTGCTGGGTATCGGCCGCTCGACCCTCTGGCGCAAGATGAAGCAACTCGGTATTTCTTCCACGATTTTCAAAAATTAACCCGTCTCATAATGAAACGTCATTTCAGAAGAGATGTTTCAGAATGGAACGAAAATCGATCAACGCTTGACCACCCGCGGGCCGGGTTTTATCATGTGTCTTTAGTGCGCTTTGCACAACCTCCGCTGCCCAATACTGTCCATTGTGCATAAAAGCGCGCCGTCGATCTGGCCGAACGTCTGAGCAGTCCGTCACTGTTGTAATCCGTGGGCGCGTCCATTATCCGATCAATCCCTTAAAATCTGATCGCGCTGTCCGCCTGATCCGGGCGAGAGATTGATCCGTCCGGGCAAGGAGCTTTGCCTATCGAAATAAAAGAACCGGCTCGATTCCCCTGAAATGCGACTTCCCGCGACTTGATGCGGAACACGATAAACCTCCTCGCGCCGCGAGGACGGGTTTCCGCACATTCATTCTGTTCAAATAAAGGAGAAATAAAGTGCCCTCAAATTTTGTTGGTGAACTACTTGGAACGATGTTTCTGATAATTTTGGGCGATGGCGTGGTGGCCAACGTTGTCCTGAGCAAAACCAAAGGCAACAACTCGGGCTGGATCGTCATCACCACAGGCTGGGCCATGGCCGTCATGGTCGGCGTGTTTATCGCTATTTCCGCGGGCGCTCCCGAAGCCGACATTAACCCGGCCGTCACGATCGGCAAGTGGTTGATCCTCGGCGTCTATAGCGCCGGCGATGCCATCATGACGATGGTGGCCCAGGTCATCGGCGCCTTCCTTGGCGCCGTGGTTGTCTGGTTGAGCTACTACAGCCATTGGGCTCCGACCGCCGATCCCGGCTCGAAACTGGCCGTCTTCTCGACCGGCCCGGCTATCCACAGCCCGGTCTGGAACTTCGTGACTGAGGTTGTCGGCACGATCGTCCTGCTGTTCGGCGTCGGCGCCATATTCGGCAGCGCGACCGCCGGCTCCCCCGCCGCCGGTCTTGGCCCGTATCTGGTCGGCGCGCTGGTCTGGGGCATTGGCCTCTCGCTGGGCGGCCCCACGGGTTACGCCATCAACCCCGCCCGTGACCTTGGCCCTCGTATCGCCCATCAGATCCTGCCCATCCCGGGCAAGGGCAGCTCAAATTGGAACTACGGCTGGATTCCGGTCGTGGCTCCGCTCGTCGGCGGCGTCATCGGCGCCCTGATGTGGAATATGTTCTTCTAGGATTATCGATAGCAGGAAAAGGCCGTTTTTCTCTTCATCACACGATGGGTCAAATCGGCTATCTCTTCTGACAGGGGAAGCCGGGCCGCTCCAATTGGCGCCAGCAAGGCCATTCGGCCGAGGGTGAGCGCCCGGCTTCCTTGATTCACAATCTGCATGGCAAGGAGTCTGAAAGATGAAAAAGCTGATTAATGCCATTCCGGACGTCGTCACGGAACAGTTGGAGGGAATGGCGGTCGCGCACGCCGACCTGATCAAGGTCCATTTTGAGCCGAACTACATCTACCGCGCCGACGCCCCGGTGGCCGGCAAGGTGGCCATCATCTCCGGCGGCGGCAGCGGGCACGAGCCAATGCACGGCGGTTTCGTCGGCATGGGCATGCTCGACGCGGCCTGCCCCGGCGAAGTGTTTACCTCGCCCACGCCCGATCAGATGTATGAGGCGGCCAAGGCGGTCAACAGCGGCGCGGGCGTGCTGTTCCTGGTCAAGAACTACACCGGCGACGTGCTCAATTTCGAGATGGCGGCCGATATGGCTTACGCCGACGGGATCGCCGTCCAGAATATCCTCATCGACGACGACGTGGCCGTCAAGGACAGCCTCTATACAGCCGGCCGTCGCGGCGTGGGCACGACCGTGCTGGTCGAGAAGATCGTCGGCGCGGCGGCCGAAGCGGGCTACAGCCTGGAGCAATGCGCCAACCTGGCCCGCAAGGCCAACAGCGACGGCCGCTCGATGGGCATGGCCCTGACCTCCTGCACCGTGCCCGCCGCCGGGAAGCCCATCTTTGAGCTGGGCGAAAACGAGATGGAGATCGGCATCGGCATCCACGGCGAGCCGGGCCAAAAGCGCATGCCGCTGGTCTCGGCCGACGAGATCACCACGATGATGGCCAATGAAATCATCAACGATGGCGCCTATACCCGTACGGTGCGCGAGCTGGAAGACGGCCAGTGGGTCGACAAGGTGCTGGTGGATGAGCCGTTCAGGAAGGGCGACCGGGTCATCGCCTTCGTCAACAGCATGGGCGGGACGCCCGTGTCCGAGCTTTATACCGTCTACCGCAAGCTGGCGCAGGTCTGCGAGGCCAACGGCATCACCATCGTGCGCAACCTGATCGGCCCCTATATCACCTCGCTGGAAATGGCGGGGATGTCGATCACCCTGATGAAGGTCGACGATGAGATCCTGAGGTT
>CAYXNH010000049.1:0-17197 GCA_964466135.1 uncultured Ardenticatenaceae bacterium
GACGGCGCTATACGCCATCCCCTCGCGGCGTGTGAATCCGCTCGATCCGTCGGTCGTCAGCCTGGGGCAGGTGGCCGGGGGCGCGGCCAATAATGTGATTCCCAGCGAGGTGGCGCTGCGGGGCACGCTACGCTCGAAGTCGCCCGAAGTGCGGGAACAACTTTGGCGCGATGTTGAGGATGCGCTGAGACTCAGCGAGTTGATGGGCGGCAGCTACGAATTGCAGATCATCAAGGGCTATCCGGCGATGATCAATAATCCCGAAGCCAATGATTGGATGAGACAGGTAACCGGCGAATTGCTGGGGCCTGAGGCCGTGGTCGAGAGCCGCTTCGGCATGGGGGCCGAGGACTTCGCCTATATGACGCAACAGGCCAAGGGGGCGATGTTCATGCTGGGCGCGGCAACCCCCGACGGGATCGTCCGGCATCACCACACCAGCATATTTGACATCGACGAGGGGATATTGGCGCCGGGTGCGGCCGTCCTGGCTGAGACCGCGAGACGCTTCGTCACCGGCCGGATATGACATTTTCTCGTATAAATACCGTAAATTCGGTTGAAACAGGCTTGGATTATGACAATTAAGAACTTGCGTTCTATAGATATCCCATAAATAGTTATGTATACTGTTGAGACTTATTAGTCTTAAAATTGCGGTAATTCATGTTCGGATTTTGGCCGTCTCGTGCTGAATCAGGGTCGGCGTCTCCGCAATGATGAACAGTAACACAGTCTGGAGGTATTCGATGGAACTGCGCTCTTTGTTGAATCATCAGGGTAAGAATGAGGATAAACGCCGTTTGTTTACCCGTCCCCTGTCCCTCATCGTTGGACTACTGCTTGTCGTCGCGGTGCTTTTCGTCTGGGCAGTGCCGTCTCGCGCCAGTACGATTCCCACACTGACCGTCACGAGTGTAGTGACCGATAAAACGGTGACGGTTCAGACACACGACTTCCCGCCCAACCAGAACTTCGTCGTCACCATGGGGCCTTTCGGCTCCAAAGGCGTGAACGGCATTGTTGTGGCTACAACCAACTCGGGCGTGGGTGGCAGCTTCAGCGTGACTTACGACATCCCGTCGCAATTGGCCGGTTCGCGAGCGATCGCCATTCGCATGCAGACAGCCCATGCCTATCCGTTCTATGCCTTCAACTGGTTCTGGAACAATAATGCCGGCACGGGCGTTACGCCACCCACGACACCACCGACCGCTCCTATTCAAACCGTTGCTCCAACCTTCAAGGTTTGCGGTGTGGTTCAGAACACATCGGTGACGGTCCGGACCAAGGATTTCCCGGCTAACCAGGTGTTCACTGTGACGATGGGTCCGTTCGGGACGCAAGGCGTAGGCGGATATGTCGTCGGAACGATCAACTCCGGCATTGGCGGAGAGTTGACGGCAACCTTCAATATTCCGGGTCAACTGGCCGGATCGAGGTTGATAGCCGTTCGCATGCAAACCCCCGGTGGCTCGCCTTACTTTGCCTATAACTGGTTCTACAACAATACGGCGACCGTTTGCTAGAACATATACACCCACCTTTCCAATACTCAAAAGGTCTTCCCGCCCGGGAGGGCCTTTTTTTGCGCCGAATATTAGGGTTGAAAGACGATTCGCGCGGGTTTTATCGGCGATGGTTCGCGTATCTCAGTAGCCTCCGTGGTTCATTCGTGATAGAAAAGCGGGATGCTACGTTCATGGAGTGACTCTTGTTATCGGGTCTGATCAAATCGATGCGGCCGCGCCAATGGCCCAAGAACGGGTTTGTCTTCGTCGCTCTCCTCTTCGACGGAAAGATGTTCCACCTGCCCAGCGTGCTGGCCGCCACAGGAGCTTTCGTCCTGCTCTGTCTCATGTCCGGAGCGGTCTATCTGATGAACGATCTGGTCGATATCGAAAGCGATCGGCTGCATCCGACCAAGAAAAACAGACCCTTGCCGTCGGGACAGGTGACGCCGAAGGTGGCGGCCGCCGTCGCGGTAGCATCGGCGGCGATTAGTCTCATCGCCGGTTATTTTCTTTCCGCGGGGCTGGCCGCTATTCTGTTGATCTACCTTCTGACCCAGATTGCTTACACCTTCAAGCTGAAACACGTCGTCCTGATCGATGTATTGACCATCGCCGCCGGCTTTGTCTTGCGCATTGCCGCCGGCGTGGCGGTGATCGAGGTGGAGCGATTTTCGCCCTGGCTCTATGTGTTCGGCGGCTTCCTGGCCTTGTTTATGGCTTTGGGAAAGCGGCGGGCCGAACTTGTCCTCCTGGGAGGCAATGCAAGTAACCATCGGGCCATCCTTGACGACTATAGTCTGGAATTAATCGATCGCCTCCAGGGTATCGTCACGACCAGCGCCGTGGTCGCCTACAGTCTCTATACGTTCCTGGCCGAGGGATTGCCGGAGAACCATGCGATGATGCTGACCATTCCCTTCGTCCTGTATGGTATCTTTCGCTACCTGTATCTGATCCACATTCGCAACGAGGGGGGCGCGCCGGAGGATATTCTGTTGCGCGATCGGCCGATGCAGATCACCCTGATGCTCTATGGCGCCATGGTATTTTCCGCCCTCTATTTGCTGAGTTGACAAGGAACCCTCATGTATTCGGCGACGGCTCCGGCCAAGATCATCCTCTTCGGCGAGCATGCGGTGGTGTATGGCCGCCCGGCACTCGCGGCTCCGGTCATTCATCTGCGGGCGCGGGCGACGATTGAGCCGACCGGCGAGCCGGATGTGAGACTCATCGCCCCCGATCTCAATCGCGCCGCTGATCTCTCCAGCGTTGGTCCGGACAATCCCCTGGCGGCCATTGTCCGGGTGGTGGAAAAAAGTCTCGGCTGCTCCCTTTCCGACGGCTATACGCTTAGCGTTACCAGCGACATTCCCATCGCCGGGGGGCTGGGCAGCGGTGCGGCCATCTCCGTCGCGGTCATCCGCGCCCTGGCTCATTATCTTGGGGCGGCCGAGTCGATGGGGCGTGAGGAGGTCTCTCGTCTGGCCTATGAGGTCGAAAAGCTGCATCACGGCACCCCCAGCGGGATCGACAATACGGTCATTGCTTATGAGCAGCCGGTATATTTTGTACGCCGGCTGCCGGATAACCTGATCGAGCCGTTCGCCGTGGCCCGGCCGTTGCGACTGGCCATTGGCGATACGGGAGTGCGCAGCGCTACCATTGACGTGGTTGGCGATGTACGCCGCCGCTGGTCGGCAGACCGCGACCGATTTGAGTCGATCTTCGACGCTTGCGGCCGAATTGCCGACGAGGGTCGAGCGGCTCTGGCCGCGGGCGAGCTGGAGGTCGTCGGCGAACTGATGAACCAAAATCAGTTGTGGCTGGAGCGGATGACCGTTTCTTCCAGCGGGCTGGAGCAATTGGTTCGCGCGGCACGCGATGCCGGCGCGCTGGGGGCCAAGCTGAGCGGGGGCGGAAGAGGGGGAAACATGATCGCCCTGGTGACGCCGGAGACGGAAGGGCCTGTGGTCGCTGCCCTGACGGCCGCCGGAGCGGCCCGCGTGCTACTCAGCGATGTCGGCTGACGCTTCGAATTGGGTGAGACGGCGTTATTCAGATAGAATAGCCGTGCGGGTGGGCGACTGGTTCGGGACTTCCCGCCCAAAAACAAAAGCCGGCGAATTTCGCCGGCTGGGTTATAGACTATCTAACGAGATGAACTGTAAACGGGATCGATTTTTGGAGCTAAGCCTTGGCCATCGTCTTGAGGCAGCGTGTGCAAACATAGCGCCGAATGCGGCGGCCGTCCTCATAGACAGTAGCCCGCTGAATATTCGGCCGGAATTGACGCTTCGTCTTCCGCTGGGAGAAGCTCACATTTTGACCGCTCATCGGCCCCTTGCCACATACTTCACATTTCGCCATAATTTCACCTTACCCGACGCGCGCCTCGGCGGCGTTCAAACTAAAGGCGACCGATTGGGTCGCCCGAATATTTCGTAACTTTAAGAACGACCCTGAATTATAGTCGATAGGCGTGGATTTTGCAAGCACGCCAAGGGTTAGGAGCAAAACCACTTATGCCGGTCCAAGAGGATTCGAAAGGGAAAATTGACATTTCCTCGGCCACCATCGCGACGATCACCAATCAGGCGGTGCATCAATGCTATGGTGTGGTAGGGATGGCCAGCAAGAACCTCGTCAACGGCATTGCGCAACTGCTGACACGAGACAACCGCCGTGGCGTCGATGTCAAAGTCGAAGGCGACAAGATCGTCATCGATGTGTATGTGATCGTGGAGTATGGGGTCCGAATTCGTGTCGTGGCCGAGAGTATCCAGAACACGGTTAAATTCCACGTCGAAAAGGCGCTTGGGTTGCCGGTGCACTCGGTTAACGTCTACGTGCAAGGGTTGCGGATGAGCGAAGAGTGATAACAGCCGATATCCCGAAGGAAGAGATAATTGTCAACTGCATTAGACATGATATCTGCCCCGACTAGCGTCGACGGCAAATGGATACAGTGTACCGGCCCCCAGCTGCGAAAGATGATGCGCGCCGGGTTGGTCTGGCTTGAGCAAAATCGCGACCACGTCAATGCGCTCAATGTGTTCCCCGTGCCGGATGGCGATACGGGTACGAATATGCTGCTGACGATGCGATCAGCCTATGCGCGCGTCGAAAACAGCGATGAGGCGCATGTCGGCAAGGTCGCCGGTCAGATCGCCCAGGGCGCTCTGATGGGCGCACGCGGTAACTCCGGCGTGATACTGAGCCAGATCTGGCGTGGCATGGCGGCCGTGTTGAGCAGCAAGGAAGCCTTCAAAGCCGATGATCTGGCCCAGGCGTTTCAAAATGCTTCCGACACGGCTTACAAAGGGGTCATGCGACCGGTGGAGGGGACGATCCTCACCGTTATTCGCGAGGGTGCGGCCGAGGCGAACGACGCCGCCCGCAAGAGCGACGACCTGCGCTTCATGCTTGAGCGTGTTCTGGAGCGATGCCAACAGGCCTTGGAGCGTACGCCGGATCTGCTGCCCATTTTGCGTCAGGCCGGTGTCGTCGATTCCGGCGGCCAGGGATTGGTCTATATCCTGGAGGGGATGATGCGTTACGCACAAGGGGTGTTATCGCTTGATGGCCCGCCGGGCACGACCACGAAGGCTGCCGAACAGGCTCCGGCCCAGGCTTTTGCCGTTCCCGAAGGCGGCTCGCTCGAGAATCCCTATGACGTGCAATTTCTCATCTCCGGCCGCAACCTGAATGTCGTCGAGGTGCGCGCGCGCATTGACGCGATGGGCGACTCGACCGTGGTCGTTGGCGATGACAACACGATCAAGGTCCATATCCATGTGAAAGACCCCGGCGTACCGTTGAGTTATGGCATCAGCCTCGGCCATATCAGCGACGTCGTCGTTGAAAACATGCAGGAGCAGATGGAGGAGATCGTCCACGGAAGCGCGGCCACCATCGCCCCGGAGATACCGGTCATCGATCCTGACCATGTCGGCGTGGTGGCGGTGGCCTCCGGCGCGGGTCTGGCGGGCGTGTTTCGCAGTCTGGGCGCGGCCTATGTCATTAATGGGGGTCAGACCAACAATCCCAGCACGGAAGAAATCTATCAGGCCATCGAACAGTTGCCCACCGACAAGGTCATCGTTTTACCAAACAACAAGAACATCTTCCTGGCGGCCGAAGCTGCGAGAGAACTCAGCACGAAGCGGGTTGAAGTCGTGCATAGTCGCTCCATCCCCCAAGGTATCGCCGCCCTGATGTCGCTCGATCCTGAAGGAGATGTCGCTCAAAATGTGGAAACCATGGAAGAGTCCCTCAGTCTGGTCAAGACGGGGGAGATCACGCGCGCGACGCGTTCGGTCGAACTGGACGGCGTGGATGTCAAGATGGGATCTTTCATCGGTTTGACAGACGGCCGCCTTTGCAGTTCCGGAGCGGACGAGGATGTAGTCCTGGAAGAGCTGCTGGAAAAAATGGACATCACTGATTGTAGCATCATCACAGTCTATTACGGCGGCGACGTCGCGAAGGCGAAGGCGGACGAGCTGGCGGAGCGCATCGCCTATCGCTACCCCGATCTTGAAGTTGAGGTGGTTGAAGGCGGCCAGGCCCACTACGACTATATTTTGGGCGCTGAGTAATCGTGTATCACAGGAATTATTCCGACGGCCGCCATTACTTGGGCTGGTCGCTGGTGTTTGTGGACGGAAAGAGTGATTAATCGTCTATGGAACGATCGCTGAAAAGACTCGAACGCGTGCTCGAGCTGGAAAAGCAGCAGGGATATCAGAACAAGGCCGTTGTTGGGGGCATCCGTCAATTCGTCGTTTTTTGGGTTTCCCAGGCGAATGAGGAAGCGGCCGACGAGGCTGATCTGGCCCTGGTGGAACAGGTATCCCAAGTCCTGATGGACTATAACCGGTTGCCGGGCGGGGAGGCCCGCGCCAAAGCTATTGAGACTCTGGAACGGAGTATTCAGCGCCGCCGCGAACGCAGGCCGGCCGAATCCGGCGCGGCGATCACGAAAGCCCGTCAATCTGCCACGGCCTCCTCACAGCCGGCCCCCAAGGACGACAAAAAGATCGGTCCACCCCCGCAACCGAAGAAGGCCAAGGAAGCCGACGTCTTTGAAGAAGTTGAAGCCGAGACCTCTGACGAAGACCAGGCGGCGCCTGAGCCTGAAATCGATTTTGATCGTCCCTCGGCCGCCTCCGATCCGCAGGGGTTGTCGCGGTCGATAACAACGTTAAAAGGCGTGGGACCGAAGATAGCCGAGAAGCTGGAGAGGTTGGGGCCGGAGACCATCTGGCAGTTGCTGTACCTCTTCCCGCGTCGTTATGATGATTACTCGCTGATGAAGCCGATCAGCAAATTGCAGTATGGCGAACAGGTGACGATCATCGGGACGATCTGGCAGACAAAAGTTCGCCGAACGCGCACCAATCAATCTATCATCGAGTGCGTCGTCAATGACGGCACAGGCACCGTGCAGGCCACCTGGTTCAATCAGCCCTGGTTGGCTGAACAACTGCCGGCCGGGACGCAGATTGTCCTAAGTGGCAAGGTCGATATGTATCTGGGGCGCCTGATGTTTAACTCGCCTGAGCAGGAGCCTCTGGAGATGGAGCCGCTCCGCACCCGGCGGATTGTCCCCGTCTACCCGCTGACGGAGGGATTGACATCGACGAAGATGCGCGAATTGATGCAGCGCACCGTCAAGGAGTGGGCAGCGCGAGTGCCCGATCCGCTGCCGCTGGAGATTCGCAAACGACGCCGGCTATACTCGTTGCCCCAGGCTATTGAGCAAATGCATTTTCCTGATAGCCAGGAGTCCATGCGGCAGGCTCGGCGGCGATTGGCCTACAATGAACTGTTCCTGTTGCAGTTGGGGATGCAGAAGCAGCGTCGTGATTGGCAGGATCATTCCGGCGCGGCCCTGGTGGCAGATGATGGGCGGCTCCAGGGTTTCCTGGACTCATTGCCATTTCAGTTGACTGGCGCTCAGCGACGTGTCGTTGATGAACTTCGTGCCGATATGGCTCAGGATCAGCCGATGAATCGACTGTTGCAGGGAGACGTCGGATCGGGCAAGACGATTGTCGCCGCAGCGGCGATGGCCATCGCCGCCTGGTCCGGAGCCCAAGCGGCCTTGATGGCTCCGACCGAGATTCTGGCCGAGCAGCACTACCGTGGCTTGGCCTGGCTGCTGGAGCCGTTGGGTCTGCGCGTCGCCCTGCTCACCGGCAGTACCTCCACAGCCGAGCGCCAAACGATTTACGAAGGCCTTGCTGACGGATCCATCCAGATCATCATTGGAACCCACGCGCTCATCCAGCCCGTGGTAAAATTCCACCGGCTGGGGGTGGCGGTCATCGATGAGCAGCACCGCTTCGGCGTTGACCAACGCGCCGCCTTGCGCGAGAAGGGGCCGCTGGATGGCGACAGGGCTGTCAGTCCCCATTTGCTTATCATGTCGGCGACGCCTATCCCGCGTACGCTGGCCTTGTCACTCTACGGCGATCTCGATGTATCCATACTGGATGAGATGCCGCCCGGTCGCCAGGAGATCAAGACCCGCTGGCTGCGTGCTTCCGAGCGCGAACGAGCCTACAACTTCATCCGCCGCCAGACGGCCGAGGGACGTCAGGCCTATCTGATTTACCCGCTGGTCGAGGAGTCGGATACGATCGACGCGCGAGCCGCGGTCGAAGAATACGAGCGCCTCAGCCATGAAGTATTTCCCGATCGGCGTGTGGGGCTGGTGCACGGTCGCCTTCGATCCGACGAGAAGGATGCGGCTATGCGCGCCTTTTCCACCCATGAGACCGATATGCTGGTGGCAACGTCGGTGATCGAGGTCGGCGTCGATGTGCCGAACAGCACGGTCATCGTGATCGAGGGGGCCGACCGCTTCGGTCTGGCGCAACTCCACCAGTTCCGTGGCCGGGTGGGACGTGGCGAACACCAATCGTACTGCATCCTCATCGCGGAAGATGTATCGGCCGACGCCGAGCAACGGCTGACGGCCCTGGAGGCGACTAACGATGGGTTTGTCCTGGCTGAGCGCGATTTGGAGTTGCGTGGGCCGGGCGAATTTTTCGGTCGCCGGCAGAGCGGTTTACCTGAGCTGCGCTTTGCTTCCCTGCTGCATGATATCGAAGTCCTCATGATGGCTCAGGAGGATGCGGCGGCGCTGTTCGCAACTGATCCCGAGCTGGAGGCGCCCGAGCACCGACTATTGGGCGAACAGGTCAGACAATTCTGGGAGCAAGCGACCGACGCCGGCTAAGTTTGGCAGCCGGAATTTTACTGATATTGACAAGGAGGGTGTGAATTGATCAGGCGAGCAGTCTATCCCGGGACGTTTGACCCCATCCATAATGGCCATATTGACCTGATTCTTCGTGCCGCCAGTTTGTTTAGTGAATTGGTCGTCGGTGTCTATGATCATAGCCGTCCGACCAAGTCGGTGTTATTCTCTGTCGATGAACGCGTGCAAATGATCCTGGAAGGCCTGCCGGATACCGGCAATATCGTTGTTATGCCGTTCACCGGATTGCTGGTCGACTTTGCGCGGCGAATCGAGGCCGGCGCTATCGTCCGCGGGCTTCGTGTCTTTTCGGATTTCGAGTTTGAATTTCGCTCTGCCCTGGCCAACCAGCGACTCGCTCCGGAGATCGAGACGGTCAGCCTGATGACTCGCGAGGAAAATTCATTTGTCAGCGGCAGCACCGTTCGGGAGATCGCGGGGTTAGGTGGCGACGTCACCAGCATGGTGCCGCCCAACGTTGCCCAACATCTTTATATCCGTTTTCAGGGCGACACCAGTTCATTCACAGGTGGTTTTCCACTTCGGGATTAGGTGAACACGTATGGACATTCAACACATCGTCGACCGTCTTGAACAGGCTCTCAATGAGAGCACCCGTATTCCAATGAGTGTTTACTTACTGGTCAACGAGGAGAAGGTTTATAATCTCCTGGATCAGATGCGCGTCGCCGTCCCGGAGGAGATCAAGCGTGCCAACCGTGTTGAGGCGGAAAAGGATCGCATCCTGGCCCAGGCCAAGGAAGAGGCGGAACGAATTCGCGAGCTGGCTCGCCAGGAAGCCGGAGAGTTGGTCAAGCGCGATGCGATTGTGAACGCGGCTCAGAACCGGGCGGAAAATATTATCGAGCGGGCGAGGCGCGACACCGAAGCGCTGCGACAGGATGCCGATGTCTACATCATGGATGTTCTGAACCGGCTGGAGGAAGACCTGACCCGTACGCTGAAGGTTGTACAGAACGGCTTGAATAAGGTGCAGGCTGAGCGGGAATCCGCCATGTCGACACCGGCCGACATGATAGATTCAAATCGATAATAGTCTTAAGAGTGGGCGAAACTATAGCCTACCCCACGCTCTGAACGGATATAGGTAGGCCGGTTGGGTTGGCGCTCGATTTTCCGACGCAATCTGTGTACATAGACGCGCAATCGATCCTCATAGGCCAGTTCCATTGGCCATAACCGTCGTAGAATAAACTCAGATGTGACGGTTTGTCCCGCGTGCCGCATCAAAATATACAAAAGCTTGGTTTCCGTCGGCGTTAGCTGGATTTCCTGTCCGTCCATCGTCACGCGTTGATAGGGGAAGTTGACCATGAAATGGTCATCCACAACGGTCTCGGGGCTTAGCGTGTAGGCAAAATTCCCGATGCGCCTTAGAACTCGCCGCACCCTGGCCACCATCTCCCCCGGATTAAACGGTTTGGTAATGTAATCCTCGGCGAACCTGTCGATAGACTGGATGATTGTTTCGTCTTCGTCAACGGCCGTCAGCATGATGATCGGGACATCGGAATATGCCAGGACTGCGTCGCAGAATTCCAGGCCGCTCATCCCGTATGGCATATGAATGTCGACCAGCGCCAGATGGGGAAGGCCGAAACGCTGGATGTTTTCAAGCCCTTCTTCGGCCGAGGATACCATTGAGACCTGGAACCCGGCCTTCTGTAGCGCCGTCGACACCAGGCGTTGCATGGAAAAATTATCGTCGAGGACTAGAATTCGGTAGGCGTTTGCTTCAAATCCGGCATTCATTTCTGTACATCCTCTGATCTTGCGTGCTCCAATAAAACGTAGCCGACGTCGTGTCGTCGCTTGCCCAATCGACAACCACTTGCGCACCGATCAAAAGCTGTCATCGACGGATATCTGTCCCTCTATCGACTCCCGGAGCCATTCTAACAAAGCGGGATAGGTGACTCAAGCGGTTTTAACGGGTCTTTATCGCCCAATAATTCGTTATCATGATTGACAGTTGCGTCGGTGACAGTATAGTAAGCTCGCGTCGGGTCGGACGAAGCGAACCGGCGAGGTGTCTGTCGGCGGTCGTTTTTTTCAATCGTTCCTGATGCGCCCGATGGGAGAGCAGCGACAAGGTCTGCCAAGGATTGACTCCCGCTATTATCTAAGCCCTGTTGCCGGGGCTGGATGGCTGGCCGGTATTTGGCTGGGTTCGGCCGTCCGGCTTCCCGCGCTTCTATGGCTTCTTCTAGCCATACCCCCTTTGATTGGCGCTATCCTGTTGTGGCAGCGTGGCCGCGCCGGGCTGGCGCTGGCCGGCATCTGTGCTATGGCTTTTGGGGGGGCGCGCTATATGTCCGCCCAGCCTCCATTCGATCCCGCTCACCTGCATTACTACAATGGGACGAGGGAAGTGATCGCCACCGGAATTGTCAGAGCCGAGCCGGAGAATCGTGACACTATCTCCCAGATTCGCGTTGATGTCAGCGAACTCATCATTGCCGGCCAGTCGGTGCCTGTTTCGGGGACAGCGATGGTTCAGACCGGCCGCTATCCGCCGCCCGCCTATGGAATGACGGTGCGTCTAAGCGGTGATCTGGATCATCCGGAACGATTGGGCAGCGCCGGTTACGCCGACTATCTCGAGCGGCAGGGCATCCTCAGTGTGATGGATCATCCTCGGGTTGAAGTCCTGGAAGAGGAAGGTGGTCTGTCGTTGATACGTGCCTTGCTGCGAGTTAAAGATCGTGGTCGACAGGCTATCAGCGCGATTCTTCCCGAGCCTCATGCCGCGCTTTTGACCGGCATTCTGCTGGGTGATGATAGCGGCTTGCCGCGCGAGCTTCGCGATATGTTTCGCCTGACCGGTATGACTCACATCATCGCAATTTCGGGCTTCAATATCGCCGTCCTCATCGCCCTGCTCGATCGCTTGATCGGTCCGCTTGTCCCGCGGCGACCCGCAGCCGTGGTTATCATGGTGTTTCTCGCCTTCTATGCCGTGTTTGTGGGAGCCGGAGCTTCGGTTGTTCGCGCAACGCTCATGGGCATCGCATACCTGGCCGGCTTGCGCCTGATGGGGCGGCCGACGATGATTGCGGCCTCGTTGTTCATCGCCTCCTTTCTGATGACGGTGGTCCAGCCGGAAGCGTTATGGGATGTCGGCTTCCAGCTCAGCTTTGCGGCGACGTTGGGGCTGATGCTTTATGCCGGCCCCTGGACGCGCTACTTCAGCCGGAGTATCTCGCCGTACTTCACTTCCGATGTCCGCTCCCGGATCACGCAAATCGTGGCTGAGATAGCGATTGTCACCTTGGCCGCCCAGGTCCTCACCCTGCCGCTGATCCTTTATCACTTCGGCCGACTGCCATTGGTCGGCATTCCGGCCAACTTTCTCATTTTGCCCGCGCAACCCGGCGTTATGGCTGCCGGTGGACTGGCGATGTTGCTGGGTATGGTGTATCCTGCCATCGGTCAACCGGCAGGGTTGGTGGCCTGGGTTTTTCTCCATTACACTATCACCATCGTTCGCACCCTGGCGCAGATACCCGGCGCTTCCGTCACTTTTACGCTATCCTCGACGGGACTGATTGTCTCCTACCTGTTTATCGCAGCTATCACCTACTTGGCCGGGAATCACAGAAGCGCGCGGCCGACCATGTCGAATCCAATGATGACCAATCGACGGATATTGATCCCCCTGGCCGGGCTGGCTCTGACTGGCCTGGTGGTTTTGGGCTGGTTCATCGGCCGCCCCGATGGCCGTCTTCACGTTGCTTTTCTCGATGTCGGGCAAGGCGATGCCATTTTCATCCAGACCCCGGCGGGGCGACAGGTTCTCATAGACGGTGGTCGTTACCCCAGCGTCGTCCTTGATGAACTGGGGCGACAGATGCCGTTCTGGGATCGCAGCATCGATATCGTCATGGCTACCCACCCGGATGACGACCACATCGCCGGTCTCGTCAGCGTTGTGGAGCGCTACGAGATCTCCCGGTTGGTCACTAACGGGCCAAATAACGACGACGACCCGACGTTCGAGGCGCTGTTGCGCGCTGCCGACACCGAAGGTACGTCGGTGTTGGTTGCCCAGACGGGCGAGACGTTCGTGCTGGATGACGGCGTTCGGCTGGATATCCTCCGCGTCGGGCCTGTGGCCGGAGATGACAGCAGCAATGAGGCTTCAATTGTCGCCCTGTTGACTTATGACCAGCTATCCGTCTTGTTGATGGGGGATGCCGGAACTGCGGCCGAGGCGGATCTAATTCGGAATGGTCGCGCTACGAACGCGATCGTGCTAAAGGCCGGGCATCATGGCTCGAACGGTTCCAGTAGTGAGGCGTTTATTCGCGCCGTCCGGCCACAGATCGTCATTATCTCCGCCGGTCTCGATAACAGCTATGGTCACCCGCATCCGGCCGTGCTTGAGCGGGCAACGGCCGCCGGGGCGACGATCCTGCGCACCGACCTGATGGGTACGCTGGAGCTTGAATCCGATGGCCGACAGATGTGGTGGGAAGTCGAACAGCCCGTTCCGAGGACCGGGTTGCCCTAAGCGTTAGTAACCTTTGAGAGGAAGTAGTCTAAGGTCAATTAACGGTTACAATCATCCGGTTAGAGCTTGTCAGGGTGACCACTTGGTGAGTAAGATAAGGTTCATCGATTATTGCCTCATTATATTGGCCATGTCCATGATGGCCGGTTGTTCCCGATTCGGCGGAGCGAATGGTGTTGATTCGGACACGACCCCCGCGGCAACGGCCGAGGGTACCCCCATCGCTATCTCGCCGGAGCCATTACCGACCCCTACCCCTACCCTTGTTCCAACTCCGATTCCAGCCAATGCTGCCATTAGCGACCAGGTCTTGGATGAAAGCGGCGAGTTGGTGGCTGATGAAGTAACGTTGCCGGCGCCGGGGTGGCTGGTGATTTATCTTAGCAAGGATGGGGAGCCGGATGCGGTCATCGGCCGCGTGCCGTTAGCCGCTGGTGTTCATGAGAACGTGCGCGTGGCGGTCGACACCGAGATGGCGACTGAGCAGCTTTTTGCTGGTGTCCACCTGGATGTCGGCGTGGAAGGGGTCTTTGAGTTTCCCGGCGAAGACAAGCCTTTTCCTGGAGAGCCGGAGACGGAATTCACTGTCGAATTAAAGTTACCGCGGCCGCAGATTGAGGCGACCGAGCAGGATGTCGCCGAAGACGGAATGATCACCCTGGCGCGAGTTGAAACACAGAAACCCGCCTGGGTATTGATCCATGCCGATGATGACGGTGAGATCGGATTAGTTCTGGGGGGCGTTCTGTTGGAAGAGGGCGCATTTGAGAACGTTCCCCTCACAATCGATTGGAGACGCGCCACGCCAACCCTGCACGCGGTTCTGCATGAAGACGATGGCCGACTCGGCGTTATCGATTACCCTGATAGTGACGAGCCTGTTCTGGTGAATGGGGTACCGGTAGTTGCCACCTTTTTGGCGACTTACCCGCCGGAGGTCATCGTCTACGATCAACCCGCCATTGACAGGACAGTTACGATCGAACGCGTCATCAGTCAGGGGCCCGGATGGTTGGCCGTTTATAATGAGGTCGATGGACAACCCGGCTTTATCATAGGCAGCGCCCCGCTGAAAGATGGACTTAATGAGGCTGTCACGGTTACATTGGTTCAATCGGCCATTACCGGTCAGCTATATGCACGCCTTCATGAAGACACCGAGCCGGGCGGCGCTTTCAACTTTCCCGCACAGGATCCGGCTGTACGCTACCAAAACCGCTTGCCGAACGCGGCCGGCTTTCGCATCGATGCCGGGGCGCTGGCATTCATCCGTGACCAGCAACCGGCCGGTAATACGATAAGCGTGAATGCAATCGTATCCCCGGTCGAAGGTTGGGCGGCTGTCTATGCCAATAATGACGGCCAACCCGGCGAGTTGCTGGGCAACACCTGGTTCCCCGTGGGTATAAATCGAAACGTCGTCATCGAACTTGCCCCCATGCCCGAACCGGGCACGCTGTTTCTGGTTTTACACGAAGATCTGGGCGAGCCTGAGACGTTCGAGACCGGTATCGATATGTTCCTGACCGATGATAATAACCGGCCGATTCGGATCCCGTTCGTTCTGTTTGCCTCCCCCGGCAATTAGGCCGGAACGTCCCCATCATATCGCCCCTGCCATTTAGAGCCTGGTCATAATAGCGCGTGAGAGTTTCGTGCATTGGTTCGGGCATGTGAACATTTCACGTAGATTTCATGTTCACCTTAACACAGGTGTGGCATTATCTAGTTGTCGATCTTTGTCTTTCTCATGGGCTATTCGGATCGAAAACTTTATAGAAACAACGAATTGAAAGTCTCTGATAAGTCCTATTTCCGGTATCGGTCTAATTGACGTCCAAGGAGTATTCCCGATGTCCCTCAATCAAAATGCGTCGCAGATGCGCGAGCTCGATGAATTAAGAAATCACTTGAAATGGCTGGATGAAGAACGCCGAAAATCTACGCGGAAGATGGCGGAGCTTGAGCAACGAGTAGCACAACAGGGCCGGGAGCTGACTGAACGGGATCAAAAGATCGTCGATTTGGAGAGGTATGTTGCCGATTTTAATCAGCGATTCGAGCGCATGCCGGACATCCTGGCTGGAGCTCCCGATACTGACCAGAGACTCCAGGACCTGGAATGGCACGTATCCAGCATGAATACGATGCTGTCTCGGCTGCCGGCCCCCGAAGACGAGCAAAAACGGCGACAGGAGGAGCAGACCTACCTGCAAGATGAAATCGCTCGCGCGGTAAACGCCACTCACGAACGAGTGGAATCCAGTCAGGCCTTGATGGAGGCCCGGCTTCATTCCGAGATTGCGACCGTCCGCAACGTGGACAACCAACAGTCCCTTATTGTTCAATTGGAGCAGCAAGCTGAAGAGATCGACATGTTAAAGGTGTCGGTTTCCAGATTCTCGGATCAGCTCCGGGAGACGGCTGAAAACCTGGCGGCCGATTCTCAAACGAGCATCAATGCCCTTGCCCAAAGCGTTCAGAATCATGTGGATACGAGGTTGGGCGAGAATATGTCCCGGTTGGATGCCCTTTCCACCGAGATCGACCTCAAGGTTGCGGAACTGCCCAACCGAAATCTGGACGAGATGGCCGGCATACAGCAAATGTGGGAGTCGCGCCTCGATAACCTGGAGCAGAATATCGGCAAGCTGGGTCCTTTGCGGGAACTGATGCCGATGATTGATCGGATTGATCAGGAGTTGGATTTGCGGCAGGCCGAGGAGCTACGATTATCGAATCTTCTCATCGCCCAGGAGGAACGGTTTACCCCCTTGTCGGCCGTGGTTGAGGATCTCAATATCACGAATACGGCTCTGAACAATCGCCTGATTGATTCGGAGAAGACCCTCCAGGAACTGACGGCCCAAATCAGAGATATTAATGACAACCTGAAGCCGGTTGTTGATGATACCAATCGCCGCCTCTCCCCGCTTGCCGAGAAGGTCACGGTGCTGACCAACAGCGCGATGAAGACCGAGGCCGGTTTGCAAGCTGTAACGGGTGACCAGACGGAGTTCCGTGATTCGATCGTCAGCATCACTGATAATCTCCAACGACAACAGGTGGAAACCAGCCGCCAGTTGGATGGTTGGCAGGCGACGATGGATGAAAACAAGGACACGATCGAGCGTTTCACCCAGCAATGGATCACTCTGAGTAACCAGTACAAAGAAGCCCGCATGGCGGTCCAGAATTTCGCCCATTGGCAAAAACAACTGGAGCAGCAGAAGCGCGAGGCGTCGGAGATGCTTCGCCTTGAATCAAACCGGATGCAAAGTCGTTGGGACGGATTCTTGCTTGAAATTCAGGAAAAGCTGAAGAATTTCGAGATCGACTTTGGCCAGAAATGGCAAACCTTTGAACTGGAGAACGAGCAAAAGTGGTCGGCCGCGCGTCGAAGTGAGAAGTTGTGGCGCGAAGAGATTTCCGCAGTCGATGATTTGATTCAAAAGCTTCAGCAAGACAATCGGAATCTGATCTGGCGCGTCCAGAATGCCCAGGCTGATGCCATCAAGAAGTGGCCGCGATTGTTGATGGAAGAAGTGGAAAAGGCGGTTGAGATCAACCCGAACAGACGTCTGACTTCGATCACAACGCCTTCATCCGGCGAGATGAGTGTCGTCGATGCGATTGAGCAAGGTTTGATCACTATCGATTACAACGATGATACGGATATTGACAACTAGCGACTCCTGTTCGCCGCCGTATGTTGTATCCATGGAGTAACGCATCGCTATGGCCGACAATCAAAAAGGCTCGAATTATCTGATAATCGTCGTCATCCTTCTGGCGTTGGCGCTCTTCTTTGGTTGGCTTGGCTACCAGTCGGGTATGCTGCTGAATGAGTATGCCCGTGGTCTGGCCTTTACCCTCCTCGGC
>CAYXNH010000050.1:0-16703 GCA_964466135.1 uncultured Ardenticatenaceae bacterium
CAGAGTGGTACCGCGGAACCCCTTTCGTCTCTGAACGAAAGGGGTTTTTTGTTTGCTAGAAGCGATAGATATCGCAGGTAATCATTGTTTTTATCCGATCGATTGGAGACATCAGCATGAGCGACACCTACAACCCGGCGAACATCGAAACAAAATGGCAGGAGCAATGGGCGGCCGACGGCCTGTACCGGTCCCGCGTGGACTGGAGCAAGCCCAAGCATTACGCCCTGACCATGCTGCCCTATCCCAGCGGCGACCTGCACATCGGCCACTGGTTCGCCATGACTCCGTCGGACGCCCGCGCCCGCTTCATGCGCATGCGCGGCTATAACGTCCTGTTCCCGATGGGCTTCGACGCCTTCGGTCTCCCGGCCGAGAACGCCGCCATCCAGCGCAACATCCACCCCAAGGTCTGGACCTACGCCAACATCGAGCGAATGCGCCGGCAGCTGCGCAGCATGGGGGCCATGTTCGATTGGGAGCGCGAGGCGGTCAGTTGCGACCCGGCCTACTACCACTGGACGGAATGGTTCTTCAAGCGGTTCCTGGCCGGCGACCTGGCCTATCGCGGCGAGGGCATGGTCAACTGGTCCGAAACCTTGCAGACCGTGCTGGCCAACGAGCAGGTCATCGACGGCAAGGACGAGCGCACCGGCCAGCCGGTCATCCAGAAGATGATGGAGCAGTGGTTCTTCGCCATCACCGAGTATTGCGAGCAACTGCTGGACTTCGAGGGCATCGACTGGCCCGATCGGATCAGGCTGATGCAGACCAACTGGATCGGCCGCTCCGAAGGCGCGCGCGTCCTGTTCACCAGCGAGCTCGGCGACCCGATCGAGGTATACACCACGCGCCCCGACACCCTGTGGGGGGCGACGTTCATGGTGCTGGCTCCGGAGCATGAGCTGGTCGAGAGGCTGACCCATGAGTCGCAGCGCGCCGTCGTGGATGCCTATCGGGCCCAGGCCGCGCGAGCCACGGAGATCGAGCGCCTGTCGGACACGCGCGAGAAGACCGGCGTCTTCACCGGCGGCTATGCCGTCAATCCCGTCAACGGCGAACGCATCCCCGTCTGGATCGCCGATTACGTGCTCGGCTCCTACGGCACGGGGGCGATCATGGCCGTGCCCGCCCACGACCAGCGCGACTTTGAATTCGCCCGCAAGTACGGCTTGCCGGTCGTGCCCGTCATCCAGCCGGAAGAGTCCCCCCTGTTGGACGGGGCGACGATGGAAGCCGCCTATGTCGGCCCCGGTGTCATGATCAACAGCGGCCGATTCGACGGCACGCCGGTGACGGCCGACAAGGGCTGGGCCAACCCGTCGGTCAACGCCGTGGGCGAGTGGCTGGCAGAGCGGGGCATAGGCGGCAAGTCCGTCAACTACCGCCTGCGCGATTGGCTCGTCAGCCGTCAGCGCTATTGGGGGTCGCCATTCCCGGTCGTCTATTGCGTTGACGGGACGATCGAGATGACGCCCGACGACCGGCTGCCCGTGCTGCTGCCGGACGATGTCGAGTTCATGCCCACCGGCCAAAGCCCCTTGCGCTATCACGAGGAATTCCTGCATACCACGGATTCGCACGGCCGACCCGCGCGGCGCGAGACCGACACCATGGATACCTTCATGTGCTCGTCGTGGTATCAGTATCGCTACCTGAGTCCGGGCTACGACAAGGCCCCGTTCGACCCGGCCGAGGCCGCCTACTGGCTGCCGGTCGACGTCTACACCGGCGGGGCGGAGCATGCCACCATGCACCTGCTCTACACCCGCTTCTTCACCAAGGCCATGCGCGACCTGGGGCTGTTCACCGATACCGAGGCGGCGATGCGGGCCAACGACCGCGATCCCGACGGCCTGTTCGATGAGCCGATGCTCATGCTGCGCAATCAGGGCCAGATCCTGGGCGCGGAGCGGCGGGGCGATACCATCGTCGCCCACGGCCGGATGCAGGGTCGTGTGTTCGTGGCCGATCGTGTCGAAGTAATCGACCCCGCCGCGGCCGATGCCGGCATGAGCGACGGTTCGATCATCGGCGAGATCATGAAGCGCACCGAGTACGTCCTGCAGGTGGACGCCGGCGGCGACGAGCCGATCACCGTCGAAGTGGCCACCGATGCGCCAATCGATATTCCCGCCATCGAGGGCGTCAATACGGTCAACCAGTTGCGCCACCACCTGGAGATCCAGCGCATGTCCAAGAGCAAGGGCAACGTCGTGAACCCCGACGAGCTGGTGGACCAGTTCGGTGCCGACACCGTGCGCGCCTACCTGATGTTCTTCGCCAAATGGGACCAGGGCGGACCGTGGAACTATGGCGGCATCAAGGGGCCGCAACGCCTGTTGCAGGATGTGTGGGAGATCGGTCAGGCTGATTATCAACCTCAATCGGTTGATGATTCCGCCACGCGCGCCCTGCGCCGCAAGACCCATCAGACCATCCAAAAGGTGACGCAGGATCTGGACGAGTTCTCGTTCAACACGGCCGTGGCCGCCATCATGGAGCTGCGCAACGCGATCCTGGCCGCCCAAAAGGAAGCGGCCGCGTCTCGCGACGCCTGGGACGAGGCCGTGGACACGATGCTGCTGCTGCTGGCCCCCATCTCGCCCCACATCACCGAGGAGCTGTGGGCGCGACGCGGCCGGGGCTACAGCATCCATCAGCAGGCGTGGCCGAGTTGGGATGAGGACGTCGCCCGCGACGAGACGATCAGCCTGATCATCCAGATCAACGGCAAGACGCGCGACAAGATCGACGTGCCCGCCGGTCTGGATGATGACGCGCTGGGCCGGATTGCCCTGGAGTCGGAGAAGATTCAGCGGGCGCTGGACGGCAAGGCGCCGCGCAAGGTCATCGTCGCTCGCGGCACGCTGGTCAATATCGTCGCCTGATCGTTTGCAGAGGAAGAGATTGTCCGCGGATTGGGTGGATCGAGCAGGTCGAAGAGGTAGCCTCCGAAATACCTGCCTGCTTCAGCTAATCCGCGGACGCCATCAGCCGAAGGCCGCCCCGACGCCGCTGACGATCTGATAGACGCCGAAGGCAAACAGCGCCACGGCCGACAGCCCGCCCAGCGCGCGATTGAAGCGAGGCTCCACCTTGCCCATCCCGGCGAAGAGAAGGACGAAGAGGATCCCGCCACCCACGACCGCTCCGTAGAAGCTCAGCAGGAAGGTCACCCCCAGTGCGGGGTTTGTCCGCCAGGCGGTGATGAGGATTGGTCCGGCGACGGTGGCCCAGAAGATATAGGGCGCCGGGTTGAGCAGGTTCATCAGCGCGGCCTTGAAGATGTTGCTGACCACGCTGCCTTCCATCGCCGCCACCTGCCGATAATCGGCAGTTGCGTCACGCCGGAACGCCCGCCACGCTCCCCCGGCCAGGTAGATCAGGAACAAGCCTCCGGCCACTTGCAGCAAGGGCAACAGCCACCCCGGCAATTGGGTCAGCACCACCAGCACGAGAGCCAGGATCGGCCCGTCGCTGATGAGAGGAGCCAGCGTGGCCGGCAAAGTGCGTCGCCACCCCTCGCGCGCCAGCAGAGACAGGAGAAATGCCTGGAACGCGCCGGGCTGGACGGCGGCCGTTGTGCCCAGAAGCAAGCCTTGCAGCAGATAAGTCGCCAAGTTACATCAAATCAAAAACGCCCACAGTGTTCACAGATCGTCGCCAATGGCGGAGATGGATTGAGACGTGGTTTTGTTGTTACAACAGGGTGAGGATGTCGGGACCGTTGTGGGTGATGGCCAGGGTGTGCTCGAACTGCACCGAGAGGCGGCCGTCGGCGGTGATGACCGTCCAGCCGTCGGGCAACAGGATCCACTCGTGGGTTCCCTCGTTGATCATCGGCTCGATGGTGAAGGTCATGCCCGGAACGAGGCGCGGCCCCGGTGACGCCTGGCGGATATGGGAGACGGACAGGTTTTCGTGCAGGACGCGGCCGATGCCATGCCCGCCCCATTCGTGGATCACCGTGACCCCCTGCGTGTCGGCGTAGTTCTGGATGGCGCGGCCGATGTCGTTCAGGTGGTTATCGTATTGCGCGGCTTCGATGCCCCGGCGCAACGCTTCGCGGCCGATGGCCAGCAGGCGATCGACATGGGGCGCGACCCGTCCGACGGGGTAGGTGACGCAGGCGTCGCCGCAAAAGCCCTTCAGTCGCAGCCCGATATCGATGCCCACGACGTCCCCCTCTTCCAGCACGCGGCCGTCGGGCAGGCCGTGGCACACCTCGTGATTGACCGAGGCGCAGATCGTCCCGGGGAAGGGCGGGTGTTCGTGGCTGCTGCCGCGATAGTTCTTGTAGAGCGTCTCCGCGCCGTTCTTGTGGATGTAGTCCTCGACCAACGTATCCAGAGCTTTCAGCGTGACGCCGGGTTTGATGTTCTCTTCCAGAATGGCGAAGCATTCGGCCGTAAGCCGGCCGGCGGCGCGCATTCGGGCAATTTCCTTGTTGTTTTTCAACTTCATATTGGGATGAGATTATAGCACAAAAAGAAACCCGCCTTCCGGTGTAATATCATGCCGGCCAGGGTCGGCCACGGCAATCGCCTACAAGCCAATAAATGTTCGTCCACCGGCATTGCGACATGGTTCAGTACCTTTGAATTTAAATAGTTATCGAGATATATCAATATTATCAATATATATATTTAATATATTGACATATGATAAAAATTATTATATCTTATTCAAAATATTCCTAAAGAGAATCGGACCCGTACTCTATCCGACTCTCGGAGACATGATGAAAGACGAAAGTGACGACCGGCGTTCCATGCGCCCCTTTTTCACTCTGTGGATAGGGCAGGCGATCTCGTTGATCGGCAGCCAGCTGGTGCAATTTGCCCTGATCTGGTGGATGACGCAGCAGACCGGCTCGGCCACCGTGCTGGCCACGGCGTCGATCGCCGGTATCCTGCCCCAGGTATTTCTCGGCCCCTTCGTCGGCGTCATGGTCGACCGATGGAATCGCCGCTGGACAATGTTGGGGGCGGACTTCGTCGTAGCTCTGGCCACGCTCGTGCTGGCCCTGCTGTTCTGGTCCGGTTCGGTCGAACTCTGGCACATCTACGTGGCCTTGTTCATCCGCTCACTGGGCGGAGCCTTCCATTGGCCGGCCATGACGGCGTCGACCTCGCTGATGGTTCCGGCGGACCAGCTCACCCGCATCCAGGGCCTTAACCAGATCCTTAATGGCGGCCTCAATATCGCCTCGGCCCCGCTGGGCGCGTTACTGGTCACCTTGCTGCCGGTCGAGGGGGTCATGATGATCGATCTGGCCACCGCGGCCGTCGCCATGCTGGCCGTCCTGCTGACTCAAATTCCCCAACCGGCGCCTCGGGTCGCAGCCGATCCGGGCCAATCAACCCTGGCCGCCTTCACATCCGACCTGCGCGCCGGTCTGCGCTACATGCTGGATTGGCGCGGGTTGCTCCTGCTCTCGATCGTGGCCATGCTGCTCAACCTGGTGCTGGCTCCCACGACGAGCTTCATGCCCCTGCTGGTGACGGAGATATTCAAGGGGACGGCCTGGCATCTGGGCGCGCTGGAGGCCGGTTTCGCAATCGGTATCCTGGTGGGCGGGCTGCTGCTTAGTGTGTGGGGTGGCTTCAGGCGGCGGATTTACACCTCGGTGTTGGGCGTCGCCGGCATTGGTTTGGGCATTCTGCTGGTGGGCGTTGCGCCCGTGTCCGCCTTTTCGCTCGTTGTCGTGGGGATGCTTTTGAGCGGGGTGATGTCATCGCTGGCCAATGGCCCCATCATGGCCATCTTTCAGGCCCATATCGAGCCGGGCATGCAAGGGCGCGTCCTGACCTTGCTAAACAGCATGTCGATGGGGATGATGCCGATTGGACTGGCGCTGGCGGGGCCTCTGGCCGATGTCGTTGGCGTCCGGGCCTGGTTCGTCGTTGGCGGTCTGTTTACCCTCTTGTTAGCCGTCGCGTGCCTGTTCATTCCTTCGGTGATGAATATTGAAGAGCATGGCGCGCGCGCAAATGAGAAGGCTGTTGCTGTACCGGATTCATATCCGGCTTAACGGTGTGTTGTCGTCTCAGGCGGCCGTCGAGACGGCTCGCAGCGCGATGCCGAACAGGAATAGCGTCGTGAAAGCCAGCACCCATTGGGCGCGATTGGTGTCGTCTCCGCGCAGGACCGACAGATAGATAAACGGCAGAAAGACCAGCGCGAACACGCCGTAGAGCAGATGGATGCCCGGCCGCTGGATGCCCGCGCTCATGCCGCCTACCCATAATAAAGTGCCCAGGATCGCCTGCACGACGAAAATCATCTGGCCGATGAATGCCGCCCCCAGGTAGCTGCTGTTTACCGCTTGCCCGCGGGCGCCTCGAACCAACCCCCAAAGGCCGATGATGAGAAAAAAGAGCCAGGCGGTGTTGGATAATGCTCCATGAATCATTTGGATCGTCGTCATGTGTGCTCCTCCAAACGGCCGAGTTTAGCCCCGCGCCTGATCCTTGTCAAAAGAGGTTCGCTGCATTCGCATATCGGTTGAGCTACAATTCAGCCTCATGGATTCATACCAGCAAGCATTAGATTATATGTAAAGCTTCATCAATTTCGAGCATAAAGTACTCGATCGCTACCAGGCCAGCAAGATCGACGTCGAGCGGCCGCGCCGCCTGATGGCCCAACTGGGATCGCCCCAGGATCGCTTCCCGTCCATCCATATAGCCGGCACCAAGGGCAAAGGCTCCGTGGCTGCGATGTGCGCCGCGTCCCTGCGCTCGGCCGGCTTGCGTGTCGGCCTCTATACCTCGCCCCATCTGCGCGAGTTTCGCGAGCGCATTCGCGTGCTGACGCCCGACGATCTCGACGGCCGCATCTCTGAAGAATCGTTTGTCGCTACGGTCGATCGCCTTCGGCTATATGTCGATCAATCCCCCGGTATCACCTGGTTTGAGATCGTCACCGCCATCGCCTTTCTTCATTTCGCCGAGTCGAATCTCGATGTTGCCGTGGTCGAGGTTGGCCTCGGCGGCCGTCTGGATGCCACCAATGTGTTGCTGCCCGACGTCTCCGTCATCACCAGCCTGAGCCTCGACCATACCCAGTTGCTGGGCGACACGCTGGCGCAGATCGCCTTCGAAAAGGGCGGTATCATCAAGCCCGGCGTGCCCGTCGTCTCGGCGTCGCAAAAACCGGAGGCGTTGGACAAGCTGGTAGAGATCGCCGCCGAACGCAACGCTCCGATCGTCGTCGTCGGCCGCGACTGGCATTATGAGAGCGTCCACGAGCAGTCTGCCGACCATGATCGCCGTCGCCTGGTCGTCCTCGATACCCCTGATCCGGTCTTCATTCCGCCGGGGACGTCGTTCACTGTCGGCCTCACCGGCGGCCACCAGGTTGAAAACGCGGTCGTGGCTTTGGCCGCCCTGGGTCAGGTGAGCCATCGCTTTCCCTCGCTGGATGTGGCCGCCATGCAGTCCGGCCTGGCGACGGTGCGGTGGGACGGTCGCCTGCAATTGTTGCAGCAAGGGTCGGACCGGCCGACCGTCCTGGTTGACAGCGCCCACAACGACGACTCAGCGATGCGCCTCGTGACCGCCCTGGCCGAGGATTTTCATTACCGGCGGCTCATCCTGATCTTTGGCGCCCCGGGCGACAAAAACGTGGGCGGCATGTTGGCTCGGCTGGTGCCGATAGCCAACAAGGTGATCGTGACCACAGCCAATCATCCGCGCTCGGCCACGCCGGAACAACTGGCCGAAACGGTCCTGATGCACGGCCGCGAGGCGATCGCCACTCACTCCGTGGCCGAGGCGGTCACCGTCGCCCTCGACAGCGCCGAACCCGGCGATCTCATCCTGGCCACCGGTTCGATCATTGTAGTCGGCGATTTGCTAAATCATTGGGACACTCTACAATCGAAACACGATACCTATGGATGATTTTGATTTCACCCAGTTCCCGGATTTCCCCGAGCTTTTCCCTGATTTAAGCGACGATCTGTTCGATCAACCCGTCACGGAGGATCAGGACGGCATCATCGAGTGCCCCTTCCTGGCCACGCGGGATATGGTCCTGTTTCCCCAGATGGTCATGCCCCTGTTCGTCGGCCGCGAGCGCTCTTTGGCCGCGATTAACGCCGCCAACAATAACCGGGAAAACCTGATCGTCGCCGCCCAGCGCGACAACAATATCGCCGACCCCAAGGAAGTCGATCTGTTCGCCATCGGCACCGAAGCCAGCATTGGCCGCATCCTGCGCATGCCCGACGACACGACCAGCGTCCTGGCCCAGGGACGGCGGCGGATCGAAATCCTCGGCTTCACCCAATGGGATCCGTACATCCGCGTCCGCGCGCGGATTGTGGAGGAGATCGGGAGTTGGCAGCCCAACACCGAGGCCTTGATGCGGGCCGTCCTGGCCCTGTTCGAGAAGGTCGTCGACCTGAACTATAACCTGCCCGAGGAGACCTACACCTACGCGCTTAACCTCGATGAACCCGGCTGGCTGGCCGACTTCATCGCCTCCACCTTGCCCGTGCCCGTCAACACGCGACAGGAGGTACTCGAGATTCTCGACCCCCACGAGCGACTGCAAACGATCAGTATTTTACTGGCCCGCGAGCTTGAAGTGCTGGAGCTGGAAGGGGAGATCCAGAGCCAGGTGCAACAGGAAGTCGACCGCTCCCATCGCGAGCATTTCCTGCGCGAACAAATGCGAATTATCCAGGGTGAGCTGGGCGAACTGGATGTCTTCGGCCAGGAGCTGGGCGAATTGCAGGAGGCCGTAGCGCGCAAGAACCTGCCTGAGAGTGTGCGGGCCAAGACGGAGAAAGAGCTGGCCCGACTTAATGCGATGCCGCCCATGTCGCCGGAGATCGGCATCATTCGCACTTACATCGACTGGATTCTGGACCTGCCGTGGACGGAGGAATCGGCCGATAACCTGGATGTGCGCAACGCGGCCGCGGTACTTGACGAGGACCACTACGGCTTGCCGCGCGTCAAGGACCGCATCCTGGAATATATCGCCGTCCGACGAATCGCCTCCGACACCATGCGCAGCCCGATCCTGTGTTTCGTTGGCCCGCCGGGAACCGGCAAGACGTCGCTCGGCCGCTCCATCGCCCGCGCAATCGGCCGCGAGTTCGTCCGCATCAGCCTGGGCGGTGTGCGCGACGAGGCCGAGATTCGCGGCCACCGCCGCACCTATATCGGCGCCATGCCCGGCCGAATCATCCAGGCCATGCGTCGCGTCGGCACGCGCAACCCGCTCTTCATGCTCGATGAGGTCGACAAGCTTGGCGCGGATTTTCGCGGCGACCCGTCGGCCGCGCTGCTTGAGGTGCTCGATCCCGAGCAAAACAACACGTTCGTTGATCATTACCTCGGCCTGGAATACGACCTGTCCCGCGTCCTTTTCGTGACCACAGCCAACTATCTGGACTCCATCCCGCCGGCGCTTCAGGACCGAATGGAAGTAATCGAATTCTCCAGCTATCTGGAGGAGGAAAAGCTGGGCATCCTGAAGCAGTTCCTTGTGCCGCGCCAGCTGGAGCAGCACGGGCTGGCTAGCAAGAACATTCAATTCGAGGAAGAAGCCCTGCAGGCGATTATCCGCGAATACACTCGCGAGGCCGGCGTGCGCAACCTGGAACGCGAAGTCGCCACCATCACGCGCAAAATCGCCCGCATGGTTGCCGAGCGCAAGCGTTACCCGCGGCTGATCACGGCCGACAAGGTGCGGGAGTTGCTCGGCCCGCCCCGTTTCATCGATGATATCCGGCTCGATGCCGATGAGGTTGGCGTGGCTACCGGCGCGGCCTGGACGGCCGCCGGCGGCGAGTTACTGACCATCGAGGTCAACATCATGCCCGGCAAGGGTAATCTGATCCTGACGGGTCAATTAGGCGAGGTGATGCGCGAGAGCGCACAGGCGGCGTTGACCTACACGCGCAGCCAGGCCGAGGCGCTGGGTATCAACCCGGAACGGTTCGAGCGGCAGGACATTCACATCCATCTGCCCGAAGGCGCGGTGCCCAAGGACGGCCCATCGGCCGGGGCGACATTGGCCGCGGCCCTCATCTCGGCGTTCACCGAGCGGCCGATTCGCCATGATGTCGCCATGACCGGCGAGATCACCTTGCGCGGCCGTGTCCTGCCGGTGGGCGGCGTGCGCGAGAAGGCGCTGGCCGCCCGTCGCGCCGGAATCCGCATCTTTATCCTGCCTCGCAAGAACGAGCGCGACCTGATGGAAATTCCCAAGCATCTCCGCCAGGACATCAAGTTCATCCTCGTGGATCGTCTCGATGAGATCATCGAGGTGGCTTTACGACCGGCCGGCAAGTGAGGAGTACCGGAATGATTCGCACCAGCTCGCCTGTTGCTACCTTTTCCATCGTGGCCTACGACCCGCACAAGGAGGCGTGGGGCGTCGCCGTCCAGTCCAAATTCCTGGCCTGCGCGGCCGTCGTTTCCTGGGCGCGGGCCGGGGCCGGGGTGGTAGCCACGCAGTCGTTCGCCAATCTGGCCTATGGCTTCGAGGGCCTCGACTGGATGGCGGGCGGCAAGAGCGCGGCTGAGACCATCGAGTTATTGGTGGCGACTGATGACCAGCGTGCCCTGCGCCAGGTCGGTATGGTGGACAAGAACGGCCGTGCCGCGTCCTACACCGGCGAAGGCTGCTATGACTGGGCCGGGCATATCGTGGGTGAGGGCTTCGCCTGCCAGGGCAATATCCTCGTCCCCGGCACGGTTGAGGCGATGGCCGAGGCGTTCGAGAAAGCCCGCCGCGGCCCCGGCGAACTGGCCGATTGGCTGGTCGAAGCTCTATCAGCCGGGCAATCCGCCGGTGGCGACAGCCGCGGCCGTCAGGCGGCCGGGGTGCTTGTGGTGCGCGAGAACGGCGGCTATGGCGGCAACAACGACCGCTATCTCGACCTTCGCGTGGACGACCATCCTGATCCCATCGTCAAACTGGCCGAACTGGTGACCATGCACCATTTGCTCTTTGGCGAGGTTGATCCCGCTAACCTCATTCCTGTGGCCGGCGTCGCCGGAGAATTACAGGCCGTCCTGCAGCGCACCGGCCATTACAGCGGCCCCGGGAACGGCGTGTTTGACGAGGACACACGATCAGCCCTGCGCGCGCTGGTCGGCAGCGAGAATCTGGAAGAGCGGTGGGACGGCACCGGCGATGTGATCGACCGCGTCGTCGTCGACTATCTCATCGATCGGTTTGGATAGAGAGCATGACAGTTAATACCTCAAGGCCATTGCTGATTACATGGCCGATCGTTGTTCGAACCTACGATGTCGATTTTGCCAACATCGTCCATAACATCGTCTACTTTCGCTGGCTGGAGGATATGCGCTCGGAAATCCTGGCCGATGTCCTGCCCATCGACGAGATATTGGCCACGGGCATCAGCCCCATCCTGACCAAAACGGTCATCGAATATCGCCTGCCTGTGCGCATTGGCGACGAAGTCGTGGGGCAAATGTGGGTGTCGGACCTGTCGCGCACACGCTGGACACTCTCGGCCGAGATCAGCGTTGGGGGCCGGATGTGCACGGCGGCCTATCAGAGCGGCTACTTCGCCGATTTGAAGACGTTGCGACCGGTTCGGGTGCCGGAAAAGTTGCGGATGGCGTGGCAGATGGAGCAGGACTGACCGGCCATGGCCGCGGGACTTGGCCGCGGGACATGGCCGGTCATTATGATTAGCGCCAGGTCTCGATTTGCTTCTTGATCGAGCTGACGAACTGGTCGGCCGACGCGCCGTCCAGTATGCGGTGGTCGAAGGTGAAACTGACATAGGCCATCGGCCGGATGGCGATGGCGTCATCGATGACCTTGACCCGCTTCTCGATTGCCCCAATCCCCAGGATACCGCATTGCGGCTGATTGATGATAGGCGTGGCGAACAGACTGCCTGTCGTGCCATGATTGGTGATCGAGAACGTCCCACCCTTCACTTCGTGGGGCTTGAGTTGTTTGTTTCGCGCCCGGTCGGCCAAATCGTTGATCGTTCGCGCCAGCCCCAGCAGATTCAGGCCGTCGGCATGCCGGATCACCGGCACGATTAGGCCGTCATCGATGGCCGTGGCCATGCCGATGTTGATCTCGCGCTTGAGCAGGATGCCCTCATCCGACCAGCTGCTGTTGACCATGGGATGCGCCTTGAGCGCCTGGACGGTGGCGGCGACGATGTAGGCCGTGAAGGTCAGTCGCACGCCATCACGCTCGTAGCTGTCCTTGTTGGCCCGGCGATGGGCGGCGACGGCCGAGAAGTCGATCTCGAACACCGTCGTCACGTGCGGGCTGGTGTGGACGCTGCGAACCATATGCTCGGCGATGGCGCGGCGAATGCTCGTCATCGGCAGAAGGTCGACCGCCGGTTCGTCGGATGCCGGCACGGGGGCGGGCGCAGGTTTCGGACTCGCCTCTACAGGCGGGGGGACGATGACTGGTTGGGCCGGTTGCCGATCTCCCTTGGCTGACGGTTCGGGTGTTTTGCTCCGGGCTTCGATATAGGCCAGCACGTCTTCCTTGGTGATGCGGCCGTCGCGGCCCGTGCCCAGCACTTGAGCCAGATCGACGCCGTGCTCGGAGGCGATGCGGCCGACGACGGGGCTGATCCGGCCGGTATAAGATGCTGGCTGAGGAGCAACGACCGGGGTAGCGACCAGTGGTGGCGGTTCGGCGACCGGTTTCGACGGAGCGGGCGCGGACGCGGCTTTGCTTTGCGATCCGTTGCTGGAGACACTCTCTCCCGGCTCCCCTACATAAGCCAGCACCGTGCCGACCGGAACCGTCTCCCCTTCGTTGACGCACAACTTGAGGATGACGCCGGCCGAGTCGCTCGTCGTCTCGGTCGTCACCTTGTCGGTCTCAACCTCGGCGATGGGGGCGAATTGCTCTACGCGGTCGCCCTCTTTCACCAGCCAACGCGACAGCGTCCCCTCGATGACGCCCTCTCCCATTTCCGGCAACGTTATCCTTGATGCCATTGAACAACTCCCTGATGTTTTATGTAAACTATTGAAAGCTCGGATAGCGGGCCGGATTGGCCTCGTTCATCACATCATAAATGACCGCGTACACATTCTCGACATTGGGCTTGGAGAAATAGGCTCCGTCGGACCCGTAGGCCGGGCGGTGTGGTGTGGCGGTGATGGTGCGCGGCTCGCTGTCGAGCCACTCGAAGCCGCCCTGAGTCTCGATGACCTCGCGCAGCATAAACGCCGTAGCTCCACCGGGCACGTCCTCGTCCATGAAGACGATGCGGCCCGTTTTCTTGAGCGATTCGAGGAGCATATGGTGCCGGTCGAAGGGCAGCAGCGTTTGCACGTCGATGACCTCGACATCGATGCCCACCTCGGCCAGCGCCTCGGCCGCGTCGACGGCGATGCGGCAGGCCGCGCCATAGGTCACCAGCGTGACATCCTCCCCGGCACGCAGAATCTCGGGCACGCCCAGGGGCACGGTCACCTCGCCGATATTCTCCGGCAGGTGTTCCTTCAGGCGATATCCGTTGAGTACCTCGACCACGATCCCCGGATCATCCCCAAGCAGCAATGTGTTATAGAATCCGGCCGCTTGCGTCATGTCGCGCGGCACGCAAACATGAATGCCGCGGCACAAGTTGACGAGCGCTCCCATCGGCGACCCGGCGTGCCAGACGCCTTCCAGCCGATGGCCGCGCGTGCTGATGATGACCGGCGCTTTCTGTCCTCCGCGGGTTCGCCACTGCAGCGTGGCCAGGTCGTCGGACATGATTTGTAACCCATAGAGGGCGTAATCCAGATACTGAATCTCGGCTATCGGCCGCAACCCACGCATGGCCAGGCCGATGGCTTGGCCCACGATGGTCGCCTCGCGGATGCCCGTGTCCGACACGCGCAGGGAGCCATATTTGGCCTGTAGCCCGGCCCAGGTCTGATTGACCCCGCCCAATAATCCGACGTCCTCGCCGAAGGCCACGACGCGCGGGTCGCGGCCCAGTATGTCGTCGAACGCAGCGTTTAATATTCTGGCCCCGGGCACAAGGGGGGCGTCCTGGCTGAAGACGGGTTTGACTTCCGGGACGTTCAGCGGCGATTCGGCCGAGGTGCTGTACAAGTGGGAGCCGTAGCGATCCTCGTTGGATTTCTCCTGTTCGCGCTTCCAGGCCAGCAGGCGGCCGATGGGTGTGTCGATCCCGCGTGGCTCGGTGCGGGTCAGGACCAGCACCTCGCGCACGGCCGTCAGGATGTCGCGGCGCAATGGCGTCTCGGTCTTCTTCAGTTCGCGACTGATACCGGCGATGGCCTCGGCCTGCGGGGAAGTGGCCTCGATGGCTTCAAACAGGTCGACAGCTTCCTCCCGTTCATTATAGATGGGTCGCAGATAACCCTGCCAGGCCTTCACGCGGAAGTTTTCGACAAGCTTCTCGGCGTTTCGCTCGATGTTGTCCAGCTCGCCGGGCGGGGCGATGTGCTGGTCGATGATCCATTCGCGCATCTTCCGCAGGCAGTCGTACTCCTTTTCCCAGGCCAGGCGGTCGACTGACTTGTAGCGCTCCTGGCTGCCGGAGGTGGAGTGGCCCTGAGGTTGGGTCAGTTCGGTGACGTGGATGATCACCGGGATGTGGTTGTTGCGGGTTAAATCGGCCGCGCGCGCGTAAGTTTCGATCAGCGCCGGGTAGTCCCAGCCCTTGACCGTGAACAGCTCATAGCCGCCGGGGATACCCGGCTCGCGCCGGAACCCGGCCAGCAATTCCGTCAGATTACCCTTGGTGATTTGGTGGATGTTCGGCACGGAGATGCCGTACTCGTCATCCCAGATGGAGACAATGACCGACGCGTGCAGCACGCCGATGGCGTTGATGGCCTCCCAGAAATGACCTTCGGCCGTCGAGGCGTTGCCGATTGTGCCGAAGGCGATCTCGTCGCCATGCCGGGAGAACTGGGTCATGTGCTTCAGCTCGTCCAGCTCGCGATAGAGATACGAGGCGTATCCCAGACCGACGAGCCGGGGCATCTGCGAGGCCGTCGGCGACAGGTCAGCAGATGAGTTGAAGTTTTCGGTCTGGACGCGCCATGTCCCGTCATCGTTGAGCAAGCGGGAGGCGAAGTGGGCGTTCATCTGTCGGCCGCCCGAGTTTGGCTCGGCGCTCACATCACCGTTTGCGTAAAGTTGGGCGAAGAATTGCGGGATGGTCGTCGCCCCGATGGCGAACATGAACGTTTGATCGCGATAGTAGCCCGAGCGAAAATCGCCCTTGCGGAACGCCTTGGCCATGGCGATCTGGGCGACTTCCTTGCCGTCGCCGAATATGCCGAATTTGGCGCGGCCGTTGAGCACTTCGCGCCGGCCGATGAGGCTGGCCTGGCGACTTTGTACCGCCAGATTGTAGTCGCGCAGGATCTCGGCCGGACTCATCACCAGTTGGTTATTCGGCTGTGTCTTTTGTTTTCTTGTTTCCCGGGTTTCCAGCATGTCTTGCTCCAGAGTGCTTGCCGGCCGGGGAAGTCCTCCAAAATATCGGACCGCCGGCCTTGTTTGAATAATTGCGCCGAGTGGGAGCGGCGTATGACAGATTAGCCACGACAGGCGTGGGCCACGACAGGCGTGGGCCACGATAGGCGTGGGCCACCTAAGACGTGGGCCACCTAAGACGTGGGCCACCTAAGACGTGGGCCACCTAAGGAGAAGGCCAGAGCTTGCCTCCAAACACATGGATGATGATAGCACAAAAACGTCCGGTGAGAATGAGTATTAAAACTTCACGGGTCTAGGGAAGCGGATGGACGCTGAGATTATCAAACAGCACGCGCACGCCGCTGCCGCTCAGCGATTGGACGAGGATACCGACATCGCCCGTCGTCAGGGTGTTGTCCGTCACGCGGCCGACCTCCTGATCATTGACGTAGAAGATCAGATTGCCCGCCTCGGCTTGCACTTTCAACACATTGGTGACGTTCAACCCGCGCAACACGGCCGATGATTCAAACCAGTGATTGCCGATGATGGTCGCCGCTTCGGCTCCGTTCTCATAGCGACCGATCCAGACGTAGCCGTCGGACGATACCTTGAACAGATAGAAATTGCCTGCCTCGGCGTTGGCCCGGAAGAGCAGGCCGTAGCCGTTGTCGAGAGGCCCGCCAACCGGCGTGGCCTCGACCTGGTAGATGCCGTCGCCGAAATTCCTGCCCGCCGACACCCAGCGGCTGATGTCGCTCTCCAGCACCTTGAAATCATAGACGCCGTCGACGACGGTGCCGATGGAGTAAGCATCCTCGCCCGTGCCCCAGTTACCGGCATTGTCGAACGTCTCGACGAAGGGCAGGTTATCCGTCCCGCCCTGGGCGCAGCCGGCCAGGAGGAGCAAGACCGGTATCAGCAGGGCCGGTAACAGCACGGTCAGGATCCGCCGATTCAGGGTATGAGTGACCAATCGTTGATTCATTGTGCCTCGCGTTTCTTGGCGTTTGGAAACCATATGATATACTACCTGTTGCGTGGGCGCGTAGCTCAGTTGGTTAGAGCGCACGGTTCACATCCGTGAGGTCGCGGGTTCGAGTCCCTCCGCGCCCACCACGCCCAACTTCTCCTGTCAGCCTCATATCAGGACTTGCCTTTGTCTCGCCGCGGCAGGCCGGCCACGTGCGATACCGGTATAGCGAAGAGGATACCGGTGTTTGGCTGGCTTAACTTGCCGGTGATGGCCTCCGTCACGGCGATCAAACGCT
>CAYXNH010000051.1:0-16595 GCA_964466135.1 uncultured Ardenticatenaceae bacterium
CTGGGCGAGGCGGGCGACGCCGACGTGATCCTCGTCCATGCCCGCGCCCGCGAGGACGCCTTTGTCGAGGCGGGCCACGGCATCAACCGCCGCGACGTGATGTACAACGACTTCATCCTCGTCGGCCCGACGGACGATCCCGCGGGGGTGGGCGGCATGACCACGGCCGCCGAAGCGCTGGCGGCCATCGCCGCGGCCGGGGCGCCCTTTGCCTCGCGCGGCGACGACAGCGGCACCCACACCAAGGAGTTGAGCTTGTGGAAGGGCGCGGGCATCACCCCCGACCCGGCTTCGGGCTGGTACAACTCGCTGGGCCAGGGCATGGGCGATACCCTGACGTTCGCCAACGAAGCCGGGGCCTACACGCTGACCGACCGCGGCACCTTCCTGTCCATGCGCGACAACCTGCCCAATCTCAGCGTGATGGTCGGCGGCCAGACCATCGCCGAAAACGCCGATCCGGCCATGCTCAACCCCTACGGCGTCATCCCGGTCAATCCGGCCAAGTCGGACGCCATCAACGGGGAGTTGGCCGAGAAATTCGCCCAATGGCTTACTTCGGCCGATGTTCAGAAGCAGATCGGCGAGTTCGGCGTCGAGAAGTTTGGCCAGCCCCTCTTCTATCCCGACGCGAAATAGGCGAGCGGAAGCAGGGGTGAGAGAGGGCGGAGGCGAGACCCCCGTCCCCTCATTGACTTGATCGACTGATGGAAACGCTGCTGGATGCGCTGCGCGAGGCCCTGCGCCTGCTGACCGGGTTCGATCCGGCGCTGGTCGAGGTCGTCGGCATGACCCTGCGGGTGACGGGCGGGGCGCTGGTGCTGGCGACCCTCATCGGCCTGCCGCTGGGGGCGCTGCTGGGGCTGCGGGACAAAATCCCCGCCGGTGGCTGCCTGATGCCCGTCATCTACACCGGCATGGGCTTGCCGCCGGTTGTCGTGGGTCTCTTTGTCTACCTGATGCTCTCCAATCAGGGGCCGTTCGGCTCGCTCCGGTGGCTCTTCACGCCGCGGGCGATGATCGTCGCCCAGACCATCATCGCCCTGCCGCTCATCGTGGGGCTGACGCTGACCGCCTTGCGCGGCATCGACCCGACGGTCAAGCTCCAGATGCGCTCGCTGGGGGCCACGCGATGGCAACTGGCCTGGACGCTGATGCTGGAGGCGCGGCTGGGGGTGCTGGCGGCCATCATCGCCGCGTTCGGCGGCATCATCTCCGAGGTCGGCGCGGTCATGCTGGTCGGCGGCAACATCGAGGGGCAAACCCGCGTGCTGACGACGGCCATCGTGCTGGAGACGCGCCGCGGCAACTTCGCCCTGGCCCTGGCGCTGGGCATCCTGCTGCTGGCGCTGGCCTTCGCCGCCAACTATTTGTTCCATAGATTGAGCGATGAGTAGGATGTTGGATATTTACATATTGATCAAGGGTATCGTAGGGGTCAGACAACCGGGCAACCATCTCCATGGATACATGCGGCATACCTTCCCGGTTGTCTGACCCTTCTGCGAAGAGGGCGAGGCAGCGGCGAATGAGGGCCGTTCTGCAATAGGGGGATGATTTCGCCACTGCCTCGCCCCTACCCCTGCGCATTCATTTGTTCGCTTGCCACATCTTGCCACATCCGACCGAAAACAGATGATCTGCGAATTATATTGACATAATGAACGATCCTTCGACCCCCATCTACCGCCTGACCGACCTGCAGCAGATCTATAACGGCCGCCGCGTGCTGGCCGTCGACCGGCTCGACATCGGCCGGGGGGAGCTGCTGGCGCTGGTCGGGCCGAGCGGGGCGGGCAAGAGCACGTTGCTGCGGCTGCTCAACTTCCTGGAGCGGCCGACCGGCGGCAGGCTGGAATTCGACGGCGTGGCGGCTGACGATCGCCTGTCGCTGGAGCAACGTCGCCGGGTGACGACCGTCTTCCAGAGGCCGGCGCTGCTCAAGCGCAGCGTGGCGGACAATATCGGCTACGGGTTGCGGCTGCGCGGAGCCAAATTGGACGCGGCCGACCTGGCCCGCTGGCTCGAGCGGCTGGGGTTGACCCATCTGGAGCGACAGGCGGCCCCGCGGCTCTCGGCCGGGGAGCAACAGCGCGTCGCCCTGGCCCGGGCGCTGGTGCTGCGGCCCGACGTCCTGCTGCTGGACGAGCCGACGGCCAATCTCGACCCCTACAACATCGGCCTGATCGAGCGAATCGTGGCCGACGCTCGCCAGGGGGACGATCGGGCGGCCGCGGGGATGAGCGTCGTCTGGGTGACCCACGACATTTTCCAGGCACGGCGCGTGGCCGACCGGGTGGCCTTTCTGCTGGACGGCCGCCTGATCGAGGTCTCCGCGGCAGAGCGGTTCTTCACCCAACCGGCCACGACGCAGGCGGCCGCCTTTCTGCGCGGGGAACTGGTTTACGGCTGACGCTTCTGGCACAGGGGGTTTCAAACTGTTAAAATGAAGCGTTATGCTGCAACACCACGAACTCTCGGCCGCCGTTCGCGCGGCCATCGGCGCCGCCCAGGAAGCGAGGGCGCTGCCCGCCTTTGACATTCCCAACATCCTCGTCGAGCGGCCGCGCGAGGCGACTTTCGGCGACTACAGCACGGCCGTCGCCCTGCAACTGGCCCGCCCGGCGCGGATGGCCCCGTTCGCCATCGCCGAGGTCGTCGCCGCCCATCTGCAACTTCCCGCCTATGTGGGCGAGGTCAACGTCGTCAAGCCGGGCTTCATCAACTTCAGCCTGTCGGCCGACTGGCTGCAAACCTTCCCCGACCGCATCCTGGCCGCCGATAGCGACTATGGCCGCGTTGACGTGGGGCAGGGTCGCAAGGCGCAGGTGGAATGCGTCAGCGCCAACCCCACCGGGCCGATCACCCTCGGCCGCACGCGGGGCGGTGTCATCGGCGACACGCTCCATCGCGTGCTGGAGGCCGCCGGCTATGACGTGACCCTGGAATACTACTACAACGACGCCGGGCGACAGATCACCCTGCTGGGCGAGTCGGTGAAGGTTCGCTATCTGCAGGAACTGGGGCAGGCGGCCGAACTGGCCGAGGATCATTATCAGGGCGACTATATCATCGAGCTGGCCCGGGAGCTGATCGCCATCCATGGCGACGCGCTGGTCGAGATGCCCGGCGAAACCTTCGGCGAGTACGCCCGCGGCCGCATCGCCCAACAGCAGAAGGACACGCTGGCTCGCATCGGCATCGTGTTCGACGTCTACTTCCGCGAGCAGAGCCTCTACGAGACGGGCGCGGTGTGGCAGACGCTGGAGCTTCTGCACGAGAAGGGCTACATCTACGAGCAGGACGGCGCGCAATGGTTCCGCACGACTGAATTCGGCGACGACAAGGATCGCGTGGTCGTCAAGGCCGGCGGCGAGCCGACCTACCGGCTGCCCGACATCGCCTATCATTGGGACAAGGCCCAGCGCGGCTTCGATCTGGTCGTCGATATCTTCGGCCCCGACCACCACGCCACCGCGCCGCAGGTGCTGATGGGCGTGCGCGCCCTCGGCTATGATTCGCGCTTCGTCCATACGTTGCTGCACCAGATCGTCAACCTCGTGCGCGGCGGCCGTCCGGTCAAGATGAGCACCCGCCGCGGCCTGTTCGTCACCCTCGACGAACTGGTGGACGAAGTCGGCGCGGATCCCATTCGCTACTTCATGATCTCGCGCTCGGCCAACACCCCGGTCGATTTCGACCTCGACCTGGCCGTGGAACATTCCGACAAGAACCCGGTCTATTACATCCAGAACGCCCACGTGCGCTGCGCGGGCATCTTCCGCAAGTGGGCCGAGGCCGGCCTGCCGGAGGACGCCGACGCCGCGGCCGATCTGAGCCTGCTGACCCACGAGCGCGAGTTGGCCTTCCTGGGCAAGGCGCTGGAACTGGGCGACGTGCTGGAGATGGTGGCCACGACCTACGAGCCGCACCGGCTGGCGTTCTATGCCCGCGATCTGGCGGCGCTGTTCCATCGGACGTATGAGGAGTGCCGCGTGCTCCATTCCGACGTGCCCGAGCCGCTGCGCCTGGCCCGCCTGCGCTTCTATCGGTCGGCCAAGGCCGTCCTGGCTCAGGTGCTCGATCTGATGGGCATGAGCGCGCCGGATGTGATGTAGGGCGGCCGCCGGAACCCGACAACATGAGGAGAGACCATGAGCGATAGCGGCCCCGGAGGCAACGGCGCGAACGATCTCGCCGCGGGCACCACGTTTACCAACAAATCCAACTACTCCATTGTCGTCTATGACGCCCAGTCGATCCGCTCGTTCGACTGCCAGAATGTGGAGGAGCTGCTGGCGCAGGCCGACCCGGCGTGCGTCAACTGGGTGACGGTGCGCGATGTGCATGACGAGGTCGAACTGAACCGGCTGTTGAGATTTTTCGACATCACCACCGACCTGCTGCCGGCGCTGCTCGACGAGGTGCAGACGGAGTTCGATGTCGAGTACGACGACTGCCTCTATCTGGAATACATGCTGCCCTTTTTGGATGAGAAGCAGGGCCATCTGATCCAGAGCCGCGGCTCATTCATCCTGACGACCCAGACCCTCATCGTCTATGAGCACCAGCTGCACGGCCTTTTCTCCCGCACGCGCCGTCGCGCCCTCAACAAGCTGACCCATATCATGGAGCATGGCCCGGATTATCTGCTCTATCTGCTGATCCGGGGGGTCATCGTGGAGCATTTCCAGCGCGGCTTCAAGCATCTGGCCGGCGAGCTGGAGGAGCTGGAAGACCGGGTGCTGGTGGGCGGCGGCCGTGATGACGTCTATCGCACCATCCTCGTCGCCCGCGAGCGCATCAAGCCCTGGAACGATCCTCTGCTGGAGATGGAGAATTTCCTGGAGTATGTGGAAGACGCCGAATCGAAATTCATCACCGAGAAGGCGGGCAAATATTTCACCAAGTCGCTGTTGCGCGAGATCGAGATGCTCCTGGCCAACCACGACCGGCTGCGGATCATGCTGAAGGAAGTCATGGACCTGCACATGGGCAATGTGGAGCGCAACACCAGCCGCGTCAACCAGTTGCTGACCGTGATCGCCACCATCTTCCTGCCCATCACCTTCATCGCCAGCATCTACGGCATGAACTTCGAATACATGCCCGAACTGGAGCAACCGTGGGGCTATCCGGCGGTGCTGCTGCTGATGCTGGGCGTGGCCCTTAGTCTGATCATCTTCATGAAGCGGCGCAGGTGGTTCTGATCGGTCCGCGCCGCGCCCCATCGACCCCATGAAAAAAGGGCGACCGACCGGCCGCCCTTTCCTCAGATGTTCTGATCAGCCCCTTATCGTGGGCTTTTAATGACGTAGCGCAAGATCTCCTGGCCCGCGGCGTTGCGGATGATCAGCTGGGAGGACATGCCGGGAATCTCATACGTGGTCGCGGCGCGCATGGCGTTGATGTAGGCCCCTTCCTGCTCCATCACGCCCACCGGATCGGAACAGAGCATGTTGGTCTGATTCATCTCGCTGATGGTGATCTGCCCGTTGTTGGCCGTGTAGCGGCCGCTGTAGTTGTTGCAGCCGCCAAAGCCGTTCAGCGTGCCGTCCTCGTTGAAGGTGATGGTGATGTTCGAGCCGGTCAGGATCGGCGCGCCGTTCAGCGAGTCCAGGCCGAACGTCTGGTTGGCCAGCGGGTTCGTCGGCGGGGCCTGGGTGACGAGCACGGATTGGTCGCGCGAAGTCGATTGACCGCTGACCGTGCTGGCCACCAGCTGATAGGTGTAGTTGCCGGGATAGGACAGGCAATCCTGGGCCGAGCCGGTGGCGGCGGCGTTGTCCAGCACCAGCACGTTGTTGCGCAACAGCCTCACCAGCCAGGTCGCGCCGCTGGTGCTCCAGTTGATCTGCACGCACTGGCCGGTCTGAATCTGCGACGGGGTGATGATGAACGAGTCAATGATCGGCAGGCTCGGCGGCGCGGTGGGCGCGGGCGTGGCCGTGGCCGGGCTGACGACGCTGACGTACTTGAGCGCCTGGCTGGTGCCGCCGGGGCCGGTGGCTTGCAGCTTGTATTCGATGGTCGTCGGCTGGCCGCCGGTGCAGTCCTGGGTGTTGCCGCGCGACGGGGCGTTGTCCCAAATCACGCGGAACTGGTTGCTGATGGTGACCCGATTGACGCTGCCCTGGACGTCCCATTGCAGCTGGACGCATTGGCCGGCCGTCACTTGCGACGGCGAGGCGGCGAACTGGGCGATGTTGGGGGCGTTGACGTTCGGCCGCACGGTGATGGCGATCTGCCGCTCCTCGACCGTGCCGTTGGGGTTCAGCACGCGCAGGAAGTAGGTGGTGGTCGTCGCGGGACAAGCCACGCGATTGCCGACCGGCTGGACCTGATTGTTCTGCCAGGCCTCGCCCTGGGCGTAGAAGTAGACGGCCGTCGCGTTCTGCACGTTCCAGGCGAAGGTGACGCACTCGCCCTGCAGGACGTCGGTGCGATTGACGCTGAACTGGATGCTGGGTGACGGTGTCTGGGTGGGGGCGGGGGTGGCCGTCGGCGCGGCGGGCACGGTGATGCCGACCCAGATGCGATCGCCAAACGGCTGATTCCGGTCGTCGGCCATCTGCCAGACACCCTGATAGACGCCGGGGGCCAGCGGGGCCACCAGATTGACGAACATATCGTATTGACCGCCGGCGGGCACGAAGCCCTGCACGGCCGTCGGCTGGCCGCCCATGCTCGCGCCGGGCACGTTGCCGCTGACGAAGACCAGCCGGTAGGCGGTCGTCCAGGCGCACGTGCCGCTGTTCTGGATGCGCCAGCCCTTGCTGAACGACTGGCCGGGGCTGATGGGCGGCGGCGACTGCATGTTGTTGTCTTGCAGGTTCAGGTCGGCCACGAAACGCATGCCGTTGACGCATGCCGTTGACGTGGGCGGGGGGATCGGAGTCTCGCCGGCGGTCGACGTGGCCGTCGGGGCGGGCGGGGTCATGATGCCGCCCGGGCCGGCGTTCAGGTGTTGCTGGGCCAGTTGGGCGATGCGCCCCTCGTTTTGCAGTTGGGTCAGGGCGGCGTTGATCTCGGTGCGCAGGGAATCGGCCCCGGAGCGCATGGCGATGGCGTAGCGCTGCGGGTTGATCCCGCCGCCGACCACGCGCACACCCCCCTGGGCCACGGAGGCATCGGCCACTTGCCGGTCGAGGATGACCAGGTCCAGCCGCTGCTCACGCAGGTCGCGGACGGCCGCGTCAACCGTCTCATAGACGAACAGGTTGCCGGGCTGGGTGATGCCGGTGTTGACCAGATCGCGCTGCAGCCAGGTTTCGTACACGCTGCCGCGCTGCACGCCGATGCGATGGCCGGCCATCTCCGACAGCGTCTGGATCGACGCGATCGACGAGTCGGCGCGGGCCAGGATGCCCTCTTCGCCGATCCAGTAGATATTGCTGAAATCGACCACCGCCTCGCGTTCGTTTGTGACGGTGATGGCGGCGATGGCGACGTCGACCTGGCCGGACTCCAGCGCGGAGAACAGGCTGTCGAAGGCCATGTCGCGAACTTCAGTTCCCACGCCCAGACGGTCGGCGATGCTTCGGATGACGGCTATGTCGAAGCCGTCGGGCTGGAACTGGGCATTGCGGAAGGCGAAGGGCGGATAGTCGAGCGACGTGCCGACGATCATCCGGCCGGCCGTGCGAACGCGGCTCCAGGAACTATCGGACGATTCGGCGGTCGGGGCCGGACCGATGATGGAGCCGCCGCCACCCCGGAACAGGAAGAAGTAGAGCAGCAGGCCGGTGATGACCGCGGCAGCGGCGATGAGCAGCAGCAGCAGCCAGTTCAGGCCGGATTGACCGGAGGCCGGCGAATCGTCATCGGCCAAATAGGTTCGTTCGGGTGGAGCAGGATCATACATACGGGTATCCGCGTCGAAAACAGAATCGCTCAACTCATATTCAGGTTGCGTGTCATCGAGGTCGTTTGCCATCTTAACCTCCTTGTGCTGCCGATATTATGTCATGCCCACGCGCAATTTACAAACGCGCCTTCCGACGGGGCCGATTTCGACGCAGCGGCCGCCGCCCGTCAACGCACGACAGTGGCGAGAGCTTGTTGCGAGACCGCTTGTCCCTGGGCATTTCTCGCCTCGATCCGGTAGACATAGGCCCCTTCAACACTGAGGCAGTCGGTCACGGTGCCGCTGAAAACGGCGAAATCCAGCACCAGCGCGTCGTTGCGCCACAATTGCACGCGGTTGGCGTTGCCGCTGACGGTCCAGGAGACGGTCAGGCAGTTGCCGACAAAGATGCGGTCGGGGAAGATGGTCAGGCTGTTGATGACCGGCAATTGGCCGGGCGAGGCGGTCGGCGTGGGTTGGCCGGGCACAGGCGTCGCGGCCACCACGGTGAGATTTTCCAGCGAGCGGGACGTGCCGCCGGGGCCGATGGCTTCGATGGCATAGGTGACTTCGCCGACGTCGGGGCAATCGCGCGAGGTGCCGGTGAGGGGCGCGCCGTTCCACAAGGTCGTGTCGTTGCGCGTCACCCGGATGTTGGTGACTTCGCCGCTGACGCGCCAGCGCACATCGACGCAACGCCCGGCGACGATCTGCTGGTTGGGCGTGACGGTGAAGGAACTGATGAACGGCGTGTCCGGCGCGGCGGTCACGTCGATGCGGATGCTGCGAATATCGACCGTGCCGCCGGGCATCACCGCGCGCAGATCGTAGAACATCGTCACCGGCGGGCATTCCGTCTGCTCGCCCGACGGCGCGACGCGGTGCTGCTCCCAGGACTGGCCCTGGGCATTGAAATGGACCGATTCGGCGTTGGTTACATCCCAGCTGAACCGGACGCACTCGCCGGCGCGGATGGCCGTCCGATCGGCGCTGAAGCGGATGTCGGCCGAGGGCGCGGCGGTGGGTGGCGGGGTGGGCGTCGGCTGGGTGGGCACGGTGATGCCTACCCACAGGCGGTCGCCAAACAGCAAGCCGTTGGGGGCACGCATCGACCAGAAGCCCTGGTAGACGCCGGGCAGCAGCGGGGAGACGAGATCGACGGTGATGTCGTGCGTCTCGCCCGGCAAGACCAGCCCCTGAATGGCCGTGGCTGTCCCGCCCATCCCGGCCTGGGGGACATTGCCGCCGACGGGGGTCAGCAGGTAGCCGCTGTTCCAGGTGCAAGTGCCGCTGTTCTGGATGCGCCAGGATTTCCGGAAGGGCGTGCCGGGGCTGACCGGCGGTGGCGAGCGCATGCCGTCGTCGTCGAGCGACAGGTGGGCGATGAGGGTCATGGCGTCGATGCAATCGGAGGTGAAGCGCGCGGTGTCCTCAAGCGGTTCGGGCGTCGTCCCGACCGGAGGCAGCGGCTGGAGTTCGGTCAGGTCGAGGTTGAGATAGCGCTCGGCCAGACGGGCCAACTCGCCCTCGGTCTGTAGCTCAAACAGGGCTTCGTTGATGGGCGACAACAGGTTGGAGTCGCGGGCGATGGCCACGGCGAAGCGCTGCCGGTTCAGCCCCCGCCCGACGATGGCCAGCGTGCCGTCCTGGGCGGCGACCTCCAGCGGCAGGCTATCGGCGATGACGACGTCGATGAAACCGGCGCGCAGGTCTTCGATGGCCTGGGCGTTGTCGGTGTAGATCAGCAGGTTATCGGCGGGCAGGATTCCCGCGCCCACGGCCGATTCCTCCAGCCAGGACTGGTAGACGGTGCCGGCCTGGGCGGCCACGCGATAGGTGGCCAGGTCATCGAGGCTCGCGATGGCGATGCCTGAATCGGCGCGAGCCAGGGCCGCTCCGTCGCTGACGAAGTAGAGGTCGGAGAAGTCCATTTGCTCCCGCCGGCCGTCGGTGATGGAGATGGCGGCGATGGCGGCGTCGATTTGCCCGACCTGCAACGCCCCGCCGAGACCGTCGAAGGCCATGTCCTTGAATTCGACCGGGACGCCCAGCCGTTCGCCCAACAGGCGGGCCAGGGCGATGTCGTAGCCGTCCAGTTCGAAGGCGTCGTTGTAGAAGGCGAACGGGGGATAATCGGCCGAGACGCCGACGATGAGGCGGCCGCGCGCCTGGACGGCGGCCCAGGCGCCGGCCGCGCCCCCGGTGGGTGCGGGAGGCGCGTTAGTGGGCGTGGGGATGGGGTCTATCGCCGTCGTGGCCGTCGCGCCGGTGGTGGGACGGCCGTCAACCGTTGCCGCGGGCGGTTGGTCTCCCCCCTGCCGGCAGGAAACGAGGGCCAGCACGACGAGCGTGGCCAGCAGCCGGAGGAGGCGATGCCGCACGGCGATAGTCCCCATGATAGTGAAAAACTATTTGTCGGCCGAACGGGCGTCGTCGAGAGCGTCTTCGGCTTCTTCGGCACGTTCCTCGGCTTCCTTGACGCGCTCTTCCATCTCCTCACGCTCCTCTTCCAGGTATTCCTCGATGCTGCCTTCGACAACCTTGTCGGACAGCATGCGATAGCCGAAGTAGATGGGCACGATCTGGTACAGGGCGAACCATACCGCCAGGCCGAAGACCACCCATTTGATCATGCTGAGGTTGGCGTTGATCTGGTTACGGGCGGCCGTCAGCGAGCCGTTGATCTGATTGAGCAGGGCGATGTACTGATCGAGCAAGGGGATGAACTGCCCGACAGTCATATTGATCCCGTCGATATTACCGGAGAGTTCGTCGATATTGTCGGCGATATTGCCGAGGTTGGTCACGGTGGTGTTGAGGTTGGTCTCCATCGCGCGCAGCTGGTCGGGCAGGGGGATCAGGCTCTCGCCGACAGAGGTGATGGCGCTGTCGAACGGCTCCTGCGGCTCATAGGTGATCCCCAGATCGAAATTGAGCGGCACGCTGATGAGGCCGACATCGATGGTGCGATTGACCTGCAGATTGCTGAGCTGGGTGAGGGCTGTGTCGATCGTGGCGGCTACGCTGGCCAGATTGGGAAATGCGGCATTGACCGCCTCGATGCTGGCCGGCACGGTATCGGTAGTCATGGTCGTCACCTGGCCGATCAGAGGCTCGGTATCGTGCAGGGTAACGGCCATGTTGCGGGTGGCCTCGGACACGGTCGCCAGGGTGTCGCCGGTCTGGCCGAGCGTCATTTTGACGTTTTCCAGGCTGGCGGTGGTGGTGTTGACGGTCTGGTCGAGCAGGTCTACCGTGGCGTTGAGGCCCGAACCCAGCGCGTCAACCGCCTGGCCGCCGAAATAGGCGATGGCGACGGAGAGGAACAGGCCGACGATGCCGACGATGATGATAAGAAAACCGATGATGCGACGGAAAATGGACATTTCTTCTTCTCCAGTATCTCCTGAATTAAATCCCTGCGGCCAACAGGCTGATATGAAATTATCGCCTGTAGCCGGGTGGCCAAAAAACGCGCGCCGTCTCGATGGGGCGGCGCGCGTTTTGATCGGCTTGTTGTTTAACGACGTTCGCGAAGCAGATCGCGAATCTCGGTCAGCAGCGTTTCCTCGGCCGTCGGCCCCGCGGCCGCGGCCTCTTTCTTCTTGCTCACCTGGTTAATCGAGCGGACGATCAGGAACAGGATAAAGGCGATGATCAGGAAGTTGATAATGGCCTGAAAGAAGTTCCCGTAGGTGATGCTGGCGTCGCCGACCGTGACGGCCAGGCTGGTGAAATCGACCCCGCCGAGAATGACGCCGACGATGGGCATCACGATGTCATTGACAAGGGAGTTGACGATGGCTGTGAATGCGGCCCCGATGATAACGGCGACGGCCAGATCGATCACGTTGCCGCGGGTGATAAACTCTTTGAACTCTTGAATCATAACTGTTCCTCTGAAGTTTTGTTTTCAGCTTGCCGGGTTTCCGAGTCTAATCGTGTGAGGCGTCGCTAATCGGTCGTTTTCTTGGTCGATTTCTTCTTGGGCGTTGATTTCGTCGCGGTTTTCTTGGGCGCGCTTGTCTTCTTGGCGGCCGTCCCGTCGGTTTTGACGGTCTTCTTTTTGGCCGCGGGTTTGGGCTGTTGGCCGGCGGCCATCAATCCGAGCGTCTGCTGCAGACCCATGATGGCCTCATCCTCGCTGACGCCCATCTGGCTGGACAGACGGCTGGAAACGCCGCTGGAGCGGATGAAATCGGGGTCGGCCAGGGCGTTGATGTCGACGCCGCCACTGCGACCGGCGCTGCGGTTTTTGGCTGCGGAGGAGGTCAGCAGGCCGATAGCGCCCATGATGAGCATGTTGGCCATTTGTTCGGAGATGCCCAGCTTTTCGGCCAGCGGAGCGGCGAAGGGCAGCGACATGCCGCCGCCGCCGCCACCACCGCCCATGAGGCCGCCGAGCAACGCGCCGAGACCGCCCGCGGCCGCGCCGCCGCCGCCACCGCCGCCACCCAGCAGGCTGCCGAGCAAGCCACCCATGTCGCCGCCGCCGCCTTGCTGGCCGCCACCGCCGCCGCCCATGAGTCCGCCGAGCAGATCAGCCATGTCGCCGCCGCCGGCTTGCTGGCCGCCACCGCCGCCGCCCATGAGACCGCCAAGCAGATCGGCCATGTCGCCACCGCCGGCTTGCTGGCCACCACCGCCGCCGCCCATGAGACCGCCAAGCAGGTCGGCCATGTCGCCCGCGCCGGCTTGCTGGCCGCCACCGGCTTGTTGGCCACCAGCGGCGCCACCTAACAGGCTGCCGAGCAGATCGCCCATGCCGCGCTCGTCGGATGCGGGTTTCTTCGGCTCATCGCCCGATAACAAATCCATAAAATCATTGCCCATGACTCAAATCTCCTTTCTCTAATCACGTCTCGGCCGGGGAGCGCCCCGCCGGTACAACCCAATACAGTGTCCGGTCAATTTTACTGACCACTGACCGTTAATGCGACCGCCGGAGAGATGGCCTCCAGCCCACCGGTCGCGTCCAGCATGTAGGCGACGATCTGATAGTCGCCCGGGGTTACATCCCCGCCGACCAGCCAGGTTCCGTCGGCAGCGACGGTCGCCGGCTGCCCGAACGGCTCGTTGTTCATCGCAACCAGGATCGTGCGGCCCGGTTCGGCTGTGCCCACGATCGTCAACGACGTCCCCACGAACACGGACACGCCCGAATCATCGATGGCCGGCAGCCGGACACCCTCCGCCGGAGGCGGCAGGAGGACGCGGTCGATGGCGTGGATGACGCCGCCCGCGACCATCGTATCGGCCGCCAGGACGGTCGCGCCATTCACGGTCAGCCCATCCCCTTGGGGAGCGATTGACAATGGCAGGCCGCTGAGGGTGACCGGCGGAGTCGCCAGCAAATCGGCGGCGGTGTGGACGCCGCTGAGGATATGATATTGCAGCACCGGCGACAAACCCGCCTGGTTGGCGGCCAGGCTGTCGATGACGCTTCGCGGCCAGAGGCCGAAGGCTTCGTCGGTCGGCGCGAACAGGGTGAAAGGCCCCGAGGCGGGCAGCGACTCGACCAGACCGGAGGCCTGGAGGAGCGACAGCAGAATCGAATAATCACCGGGCATGCCGGCCAGGGCCTCGGCGATGGTCGCCGCCGGAGCTTGCGATGCGTCGGTCTCGCCCGTCGCCGGAGCGTTGCCCGACACGTCGCCCGACACGTCGCCCACCTCCACGCGGAGGGGGTCCGTGGAAGCGAGGACGACATCCATGGCATCGAGCGCATTCAATTGCATCAGGTAATTCCCGACGGGCATGTTGACCGGCAGCGACCAGGCGCCGCCTGGATCAACCTCGGTCAGGCCGACGCGCAAGCCGTTGATCAACATCTCGACTCGCGTTCCCGGCTGGCCCTGGCCCGTCCAGGTGATCGTGCCCGGCGGGATGGGCAGGACGGCCTCGCCGCTTTCGCCATCCACCCGAATTTCGGCCGGGGGGTTGAGGCTGGGCGGGGCCGGTTGGTTGGCCTGAGCCGCGGCCGCGTCGTCAGCCACGGTGATGGCCATCGGCTCCGACACGCCCGCGATGCCGCCGACGCTATCGACCGCCTGCACGCGAATGGCATAGTCGCCCGGCGGCAGATCGACCCTTGCCGCCCATGAGCCGTCGACTCCGGCCGTGGCCATGCCCACCGGCTGGTCGTTGGCCAGGATGGCGATTTGCGACCCCGGCGCGGCCGTGCCGCTCAGGGTGACGCCGCCGACGGTCAGGGCGCCGGTCGGCAGGTCGATGACCGGGACGACCGGCTCAGCCGGTTGGGAAGGCTGCGCCTCGCCGGGCGCTTCTTCGGCGGGGAGGGTGGCGACCGGCAAGGCGTCGCCGGTCAATTCGGCCGTCTGTAGATCGCGGGTGACAAACCAGGCGAGGGTCAGCAAGGCCAGCAACAGCAGCAGCACCCCCAGCTTCAGCAGATCGTAATGGCGAACTTCTTCTTCGGACCGATGGCGGATCATGGCGTCAACCGCTCCTTCCGGCAGCCAGATCGGCGGCCGTGCTCACCCAGGCGGCGTAATCGGGGGTCTGCATCGGGGGCGCCTGGCAAATCTCGGCCAGTCGCTCGGTCGAGGCCGCCGCCAGCGCCGCGTAGGTGCAGATGCCGGCCTCATAAAGCCGCCGCTCGTAGACCTCGCCGATGCCGGTCAGCACATTGAAATCGTCGGGCGGTGCTCCGCTCCAGACGCGCCCTTGCGAGTTGGTGGTCACCGCCAATTCCATGGCCGAGGCCTTGATGGCTTCCAGGTCAACCCCCGCGCGAGCCTCAAGGAAGATGGCCAATTCATCGACCGGCAGCTCGGCCAGCGACCAGTAGCTGCCGATGCCGGCGGCATAGAGGCGATCCTCGAAGACGGTGCCGATGCCGTCGACGGCCGACAGGTCTTGCGGGCAGGCGACGAGCTGCACCGGCCGCGCGCGCGTGCCGGGGATGCGTTTGCCGGCGGCGCGCAACTCGGCCTCGCTGATCCAGGCCTCGTAATCGAAGCCGCCGCGAACGCCGGCCTCGCGCAGGATGCTCTCCAGTTGTTGGGGCGTGGTCGCGGCCAGGGTGGCGTAGGAATCGATGCCGTTGGCTTGCAGCGCGGTGGCCGAGCGACTGCCCAGGCCGCGGATGAGCGCCAGATTGTCGCCGTCGCGCCGGAACAGGCGGTCCTGATATTCACGCAAGGCGATCTTGTCGCCCGTGGCCGCCAGTTGCGCCTGGGCGATCCAGTCGCCGTACTGGATGCGTCGCCAGGCCGGGGCGTCGATGATCGCGCCCAGATCGGCCTCATCGGCCGCGGCCAGATCGGCGAACGAGACGATGCCGCGCTCGCGCAATTTCGCGGCGTAGACCGGGCCGATGCCTTCCAGCATGGTCAAATCGTCGCCGCTGCGCGCGCTGCGCGTGCCGATGAGCGCCGTGGCCTGGGCCGACCAGCTCTCGAAGTTGAGCTTCTGCATGACGCTGGGCTTGATGATGCCGTGCAATTCGGCGGGCGACGCGGCGGCCAACTGTTCGAAGGAGGTGATTCCCGCGGCCGACAGGGTGGCGGCGTACTTGGGGCCGATGCCGTGCACCTGGGTCAGGTCGTCAACCTGTGGCGCGCGGACGACGGGGGAGATGTCCGCGACAGCCCGGGTGGTGACGCCGGTGTCGGCCAGGGCTTCCACGTCGATGGGTGGCGCGACGATCGCTTCCACATCCACGTCGGTCAGCATCTCGGCCGCGAAGGCCGGCGAGGGGTCAACTTCGGGAAGGGCGGCCGCGGCCCGTTCGATCCATTGCTCGGTCTCGCCGGGGGCCAGGCCGAGAGCGACCGACAAAACGGCCGGATCGGCCTCGGACAGCTCATCGACGGAATCGATGCCCGCCAGATGGAGTCGCTCGACAATGTCGCTGTTCATCTCGTCGAGCTGGCCCAACCCGCCGGTTTCAGGGGATGGGTGGGGGAGTGACCACGACTCAGCTTCGACCGGGGCGTCAAATTCGGCCGACTTCACATCGGCTTCGGTGATGACGACATCTTCGACCCAGGCGGCTGCATCAGGCAGAGCATCGGACATTTCATCGGGCAAATCATAGGCTGCCTCCACGCTCGCCTCGCCACGCGTCGCGCCGGCCAGGGTCGACATGGTTTGCGCGTCGGTCAGCCGGGTACGGAGGTCGGCGTTGTTGGCCTCCAGCCGCGAGAACTGGGACTGCCACTGCTGCTCGTTCAGATTGAGCCGGGCCTGCCACTCATCCTCGACGGCTCTGAGCCTGGTCTGATAATCCGCCTCGGCGTCCGCCAGGCGCGCGCCCCACTCATTCTCCAGGTCGGCCGAGGCCGTCAGGCGCTTTTCCATCAGGGCGTCGGCATCTTCCGCATCCCGTCGCCAGAAAAGCCAGTCGATGATCCACTCCACCAACCAGCCGATAATGATCCCAAATATGAGACCGGTCCAGAAGTTCATCGCGATACCTCCCAACGGACAGACTATTCCTCAGGCACAAGTATATCTCTATTCGGCCGGTTTGCGCAGTTTCTGTACAGAATTGCCTACATAATATCCGCGTTATGGAAAGAGATGGTCGCCGGCGCTTGTCCAAAATAACCATTCGTTGAGGATTTATAATCCGGACGTTCCAATTGGTTCCTTTCCGTCTATAATAAGGCTGAGTTGGCTCGTCTACAAGTAAACTTGTTTTGGATATTGACAAATTAATCAAGGATACCGTAGGGGTCAGGAAACCGGGCAACAATCTCCATGGAAACGCGCAGCCTCCCTT
>CAYXNH010000052.1:0-16396 GCA_964466135.1 uncultured Ardenticatenaceae bacterium
TAGGGATATTGACGGCGGAGGTACCCCATCTATGACCATACCCTATGATGATTTCGGCGGCTCCGGCCCCGTGCTCCATTTTTCTCATCCCAACGCCTACACGCCGCGTTGCTTCCGTCGCTTTCTGGCGCCGCTGGCCGAGCGCTATCATGTCATGGCAAGCCACCATCGGCCGCTGTGGTATCTCTCGCCCGACGCGCCGGCCGTCCCCGACCCCAGCGAATTCACCGGCTGGGATGTGGTGGCCGAGGATTTTCTGCGCTTTCTCGAGCAGGAGAAACTGGAGGGCATCATCGGCGTCGGTCACTCGCTGGGCGCGGTTGTCACGATGAAAGCCGCGCTACGCGAGCCGGATCGCTTTCAGGCGCTGGTGCTCATCGAACCGGTGTTCCTGCCGCCGGCGCTCCTGGATGCGGCCCGCGCCAACCCGCAGGCCGCCGCCGAGCGACCGTTCGTGCTGGCCGGGCTGAACCGGCGCAACCGCTGGCCCAGCCGACAGGCCGCCTTCGACCGCTATCGTCAAAAATCGGTCTTCGCCAACTTCCCCGATGAGACTCTTTGGGATTACGTCAACGAAGGGCTGCACGAAGACCCGGCGACGGGCGAGTTTGTCCTCAGCTACCCGCGGGCCTGGGAAGGGGCTTTCTATGCCCGGCCGCCGCTGGATGTATGGGAGGAGATCCCCCGGTTGGACGTGCCGACATTGGCCGTGCGCGGCGCGGGATCGGATACGCTCTTCGCCGAACCATGGGCGTTGTGGCAGACCCTGCAGCCGTCGGCCGCATTCGTGGAGTTCGGCGGTCAACCCCCATTGGGCCACATGCTCACCATGGAAGCGCCGGATGGCGCGGCCGCCGCCGTTCTGCATTGGCTGGATGACAGGGGATTATAGAGCTTGCCCGGCGATGGCGCGCCCCCGGACATTCATCCTCCATCGTCGTACTCTGGAAATATTCGTTTTTTCGCCCGATTTTTCATTTTTGGGTATATTTCAAGTATAATGTCGCCAACCGATGCGGGTCGGTTCAATACTATTTCGACAGGCTTGAGAGGAGACAGAATGACAACCAAACGCACAACCAGTTTATTCATGATACTTCTATTGGCTTTCGCTCTGGTCGCCTGTGGCGGTGGGGGCGACAAGGAACCGGAGGCGACGATCGAACCGGTCCCGACGGCCGTATCGGAACAGCCCACGTCCGTGCCCGAGCCCACAAAAGCTCCCGAACCGACCGAGGAACCCACTCCCGCCGGGCCGGCAGCGCAAGGCTCATTCCAGGATGCCATACAAGCCACCATCCAGATTGAGGCCCAGGGCAGCTTCATGGATCCGGAATTCGGCTTGCAACTCAATTCCGCGGGCCGGGGGTCAGGCTTCATCATCGATCCGTCGGGCATCGCCGTCACCAACAACCACGTCGTCACCGGCGCGGCCTTCCTCCAGGTCTATGTGCAAGGTCATGACAAGCCGCTCAACGCCCGGGTCCTGGGCGTGTCCGAGTGTTCCGATCTGGCGGTCATCGACATCGAAGGCGACGGCTATCCGTTCCTGGATTGGGGAACAACCAGCCCCAAGATCGGCACAGAGGTTTACGCGCTGGGATACCCGCTGGGCGATCCGGAGCCGACGCTGACCCGCGGCGTCATCTCCAAGGAGCGAGCCGACGGCGAAACATCATGGGCCTCGGTTAATAACGTCCTCGAGCACGACGCAACCATTAATCCCGGAAACTCCGGCGGCCCGCTGGTCACTGCCGACGGCAAGGTCATCGGCGTGAATTACAGCGGCAGCTCCGGCACCTCGCAATACTTCTCCATCGCCGCGAGAGACGCAATTCCTATCGTCGAGGCTTTGCGCGCGGGCACCGATATGGATTCGATCGGCATCAATGGCGAGGCCGTCATCACCAACGACGGCGAGACGGGCATCTGGGTAGCATCGGTCGAGTCCGGTTCACCGGCAGACAAAGCCGGCATTAAGGCTGGTGACATCGTCACCCGGCTGGAGGGGCTATTGCTTTCCACCGACGGCACGATGGCCGATTATTGCGACATTCTGCGTAGCCGCCAGGCCACCGATCCGATGAAGATCGAGGTCCTGCGCTTCGCCACCCAGGAATACCTGGAAGGTCAGCTGAACGGTCCCAAGCTGGAAACATCATTCTCGTTCGCCCAGACTGTTGAAGTCCCGGAGGAAGGTTCCGGCAGCAGCGCCGGCGGCGGCGCCGGCGGCGGCGCCACCACCACCTATCAGAACTTCGTCGGGATCACTGACGATGCCGGCGCCCTCTATGTTGAGGTGCCGGTAGAATGGTCGGATGTCGACGGCTCGAACTGGGTCGGCGATGACGGATCGGTTTTGGGCAGCGGCTTGTCTGCTTCCACCGATCTAAACGGGTTCAACACCACATTCACGACACCCGGAGTGCAGATTCTCGCCGGCACCCAGTTCGGCGATTCCGCAATGGGCGATCTGCTCGATACCGTCGACTTCTCGGATAGCTGCACTTACGACGGCCGCTTCACTTATGAAGACTCAGTCTACACCGGCGAATACGATCAGTATTCGAACTGCGCCGGTCAGGGCAGCCTGATCATCGTGCTGGCGGTCGAGCCGGCCGAGAAGAATTACTCCATGGTTGTCCTGGTTCAGGTTGTCACCGAAGCCGATTTGGACGCGCTGGATCAGATTCTGAACACCTTTGTCGTGGTCGGCGACCTTCCCGGTTAATGAATCAACAATAGCGGGCGGCCGCTGAACGCTGTAGAACGAAAAAAGGACGGGTTGTTATGCCCGTCCTTTTTATTTTGCATCGTTGACCGTGCCGGCTACAGTTTGCGATTCCGATCGCGGTTCATCCAGCGGCCGACCAGTTCCTCGATCCGATCGGTGCGTTGCCGGACGACGGTGCAATCGGGCAACGCCTCCAGGAACATCTGGCCATAGCGCTTCGTCGCCACCCGTTTGTCCAGCACCAGCACGACCCCCTCGTCGGTCGTGCGACGAATCAGACGGCCGAACCCCTGCCGAAAGCGCAGCACCGCCTCCGGAATCGAATACTCAAAAAAGGGGCTTTCATACGTCTCCGACCGCGCGGCGAAGATGGGATCGCTCGGCACGTCGAACGGCAACTTGGCGATGAGCAGCGCCGTCAGAGCCGGGCCGGGGATATCGACACCCTCCCAGAACGAGCGCGTGCCCAACAGCACCGACCGGCTGCCCTCGCGCCGGAACTGTTCAAGGAGTTGCTGGCGCGACATACCCTGTGTTTGAGCCAGCGTCGTGATTTTACGCGACGACAGCGCTTTCTCAATGGCCGTCGCCGTCTGCGACAAATGGTTGTTGGCTGTAAAGAGCACCAGCGTGCGGCCGCCCAGCGTCACGGCTGTGTCGATAATGGCTTGTTCCAGCGCCTGCTGGTAGCCGGGCTGATTCGGCTCGGGAATGTCGGTGACCAGATAGAGCAGCGTGGAGTTCTTGTAATCGAAAGGTGAGCCGACGGCCAACTCATCGGCATCGTGGGCGTGCAGGCGGTCGCGCAGGTAGTCGAACGACGCCTCCGGTCGGCCATGACCGGCCGTGCGCAGCGTCGCCGAGGTCAGGATCACCGTCTCCTTGTTCTGGAAGATATGTTGCTCAACCAGCGGCCCAACATGCAGCGGAGCGGCATGCAGAGAGATGGTATCCTTAAACTGCTCGATCCAGTAGATGATCTCCGGGTCGGGCTTCAGCACCAGCGCGTCGAGGTTCACTCGCGCCTCTTCCAGCATTTGGCAGTTGCTGACCAACGCGGCCTTCAGTTCGTCCTGACCCTCGATATCAACCGTTTGGGACAGATCGGCCACGGTTTGGGCCAGCTTTTGGAAGCCCTTGACGATGACGGCGTACAACTGGCTCAACTCGGCCCACGCCTCTTCAATCAATGAGAAGTCGGGCTGGACACGCACGGCCTGGGTCAGCCGGGTCTGGATGGCGAACTGGCTACGTTCGCGCGTCTGTCCACGCAGGAAGAAATCAACGGTGGTGAAGAACTCCTCCGTCCGCAGGGTGGCCAGCGAGGAGTCGACCCGCATGCGCTCGGCCAGGGCATCGACCGACAGGCTGATGTCTTTGGGCGCGGCGGCGGCGATCCGCTGCTGGGCATTGGCCACCAGCCCGGCCCGCGGCCGCGTCACCTCCTCCAGTATCGCCTCCAGCGAGCGGCGATCGGCGCGGAAGCTCAGGCCATCGGTGACGGCCGCCTCGAGGTGATGAGCCTCATCGATGATCAGGTCCTGATAATCGGGCAGCACCAAGCCCGACGATCTCAGGTCAGCCAATAGCAGCGAGTGATTGACCACCACCAGATGAGCCAGTTCGGCCTGACGGCGAGCGTTGTGGAGCGGGCAGTTTTCGGCCGCGCAGACGTCGCTGGTGCAGGCCGGGTTTTCGCCGTTGATCTTGGACCAGGCCAGCCGCTCGCCCGGAGTGCGCAGCGCGATCTCGCCCACATCGCCCGTTCTCGAGTGGGGCAGCCAAAGCAGGATACGGGCATAGAGAGCCATCTCGTCGGCGCTGCCGGGACCGGCGCGGCGCATTTGCTGAAACAGGCGCGTGCACAGGTAGTTGCTGCGCCCCTTGCGGATGGCCGCGCGAAGTTCAATGCCCAGCGTGTCGCGCAGGGCGGGGATATCCTTGTCGATCAGCTGGTCTTGCAGGTTGATGGTGTTGGTGGAGATGACGACCCGGCGACCGTTGGTCGTGGCCCAATAGGCGGACGGCAGCAGATAGCCCAGACTCTTGCCCGTGCCGGTGCCGGCCTCCACCAAAACGTGACGGCCCTCGTTAAACGCCTCGGTGACGGCCCGCAGCATCTCCACCTGTTGCGGCCGATGTTCAAAACCGGGAAAGGCGCGGTCGAAGCGGCCGCCGGGGCTGATCAGCGAGGTTAGCGCATCGGTATCGAGTTGAGCGGGCTTTTCCGCCGGAGACGGCACCACGCCTTCCAGCTTGGGCGGCTCATAGAGACGCTGCAGCCGCCCGCGCATTCGCAACTCATTGCCTTCAAAGGCCATGCGTGCGCGTTCAGCCAGAACGTCCTCGAAGAATAACGTCTCCGGCCAGCCGATCCGTCGCCCGGCCTCGACGATCTCCTCCAGCTCAGCCAGCGACAAGGCCAACGCCCGCTCGCGCAGAGCCAGAAACAGCTCGACGGTCTGCTCGGCATCAGCCTGGGCGCGATGCCGGCGGCCGTCGCTGGACGGAAAGTTGAAATAATCGGCCAATGCGCCCAGGCTGAAGCGACCCGCTTCCGGGGCGAGGATGGCGGCCAGCGTCAGGGTGTCGATGCGATGATTGCCGATGGCCAGCCGGGACTCGCGCAGGAATCCCAAGTCGAAATCGACGTTGTGCCCCACCAGGACGTTGTCGCCAAACCGGGAGCGCAATTGCGGCCGCAGGGTCTGAACCGTGGGCGCGTCGGCCACCATCTCATCGGTGATACCGGTCAGATGGGTGATGAACGGCGGGATATCGCGAAGCGGGTTGACCAGCGAGGCGAACTCATCCAGGATAGTCGCCTCGCGAAAGGTGACGGCGGCAATTTCAATGATCTCGTCTCGAGAAGGATCAAGCCCGGTGGTCTCCACATCGAGGGCGATATAGGTGGTTGGCATGAGGGAGATCGTACTCGATATGCGGCAATTATTCCATAGATAATAGCTCAAATGGTCGAATCCAATTTGCCCGTGATCCACCAAACAAGGGAGGGGTATACCCTATGTTATAGATGGCTCCCGACCGCTAGGGCACATCGATCGTCAACAAGGTGCTCCAGTGGCACTGGGTCGCGCCTGTCTCCAGCCTAGGGTAGATGGTGGCCGTGATCGAGTAATCGCCGTCTGTGACCAGCAGCCCGCCCTCCCCCCAAGTGAACCGCCCGGACGCATCCCGCGGCCAATCCCGGCAATCCGGCTCGCCTCCCTGGAAGGTGCAGTAGCCGGCCAGGCGCTCCGTATGGGTGAAGCCCACCTCGTTCACAAGAAACTCCACGCGGTCGATGCCCGCGCCGTTGCCCGACTCGCCCGGCGGCGGGTTGAACAATTGGGCGTCGATGCGCAACAGGAAGCGCGGATCGACAACCGGCTTTTCGGTTTGGATAAAGGGCGAATCCGGGCAGGAAGTGATGCCGCCGCTGATGTTGAGCAGCACAGGCTGCATGGCCACCGGCGATAAACCAGTTGGCGTCGGAGTCGCAGCGGGGAGCGGTACGGGCGTTGGCGGGATGGTCACTGGCCGAGGCAGCGTCGTTATGTCAATATTACAGGACACGAACTGTGGCCCGGCGCTGACCCAGAGGGGCTGATCGGTATCGTCCATTTCGACCAGCAGCCACGCCCCCAACGGAAACCCGGACGGGACATAGGCAATCGGCCGCAGCGATGTGCCCGGATCGGCCGACATCACCGGCGGCTCGTAGGCCACCCCCGGCCCGTTGCGCAGGTTGACGCCGGTGAGTACCGTGCAGGACGGGATCGTCGAATCGGGCGATTCGGCGGGGGGCAATGTGGCCGGGACAGTCGAAGCGGCCGAAGTAATTCCACCCTCCAGCGCTTCGGCCGTCTGCGCTGCAATCGCCGCCACGGTCTCCCGAACGGATTCGGCGATCGCCTCACCACTGGGCGACGACGACGGCGGGGAGTTGTCTCTGCCCCCACAGCCCGCCGGCATCAGCAAAATGACCATCCCGACAATCACGAACAGCCACTTACTCATGTCCACCACCGAAAGTACCTCGTTTTTCAGAAGGTGCGGCCGATCTCCACGGACCTAAGGCACATCGATCGTCAGCGATATAGTCCAGTTACATTGCGAGATAAAAGTCTCTTCCTTTGGAAACACGTTGACGTCGATATTGTAGTCGCCATCCACGACGACAGGCCCGCCATTGCCCCAGGTGAGCTGGCCCAGGGCGTTGCGCGGCCAATCGCGGCAGGACGGCTCGCCTCCCTGAAAGATGCAATACCCGGCGGTTCGCTCGGTGTGGGAATAGCCACTCTCCCGGACGAAGAACTCCACCCGCTCGATGCCCGCGCCGTCGCCCGATTCGCCCGGCGGCGGGTTAAATAGTTGGGCAAAGATGCGCAGCAGGAACCGCGAGTCGGTCTGGAAATCGGAATCGATATCGGGATCGTCAAGGCAGCCGGCGCCGCCGGAAATGTTGCGCAGGTCGGGCGGCAGGGCCGCGACGGGCGGGGCAAGCGTTGGGGTGGCCGTCGGCGGCACAGGCGGGATGGCCGATGGCGGCGGCAGCGAAGCCGGATCAACCGAGCAACTTATAAACTGCGGACCGGCGCTGACCCAGGCCACCTGCCCCGTGCCCTCGACCTCAACCTGAAGCCATGCTCCCTGTGGTCGTCCAACCGGTATATAAGCCAATGGCCGCATCATGGTGCTAGGCCCAATCGATCCGACAGGCGGGTCATAGGCCAGGCCAGGCCCGGATCGCAGGTTAACGCCGGTGAGAGCCGTGCACGTTACGGCCGTTTCCGGCGTGGGCTGGACGATGGTCGGGTTGGCTGATACGGCCGTCGGTTCGGCCGTGGGGGGCGCGGATGTAGCGACAGGAGCCACCTCCGGCGTAGGGGGTGGCGGCAAATTGCTCCCGGAGGTCGAAGTCCCGCCGGTCATCGCCGCCACCGTCTGGGCCACGGCGATAGCCTGCACCGTCTGCTGCACAGACTCAGCCACGGCATCCGCGGTTGGGGGCGAGGCCGGAGTCTCCTTCCGGCCGCCACAGGCCGCCGCGACGACACACAAGGCCAATGGGACAATCAGGGCAAGCCATTGTTTCAGCCTCATCATCATCCTCCTGCCTCCCCCGCTGTCAGCGCATCGATGCGCGGCCGGCACAGCCCCTGGACGACTTCCTCCAGCATGAAGGCGTCGAACGGGAACTGTTCCTGCACCGCCACGCAGGCCTCATAACTGGCGAGAGCCTTCTCGATGGCTTCGCTCGCCGCCGCCTGGTCTCCGGATTGAGTGAGCAGAAAACTCCGCCACTCGTAGACCGTGCCCAACGCCTGGTAGATTTGGGCGATCAGACGGCTGTTCCCGGACTCGACCAGCGGCCCCACGGCTGGTTCCAGCCGAGCGACGGCCTCGTCAATGGCCGCTCTGGCTTCGTCAACGGCTCCGATCCGGTAATAGGCGTCAGCCAGCAGGCGCAAGGCAACGCCCGCTTCATAGTTGGCCCCACTGGCGATGGGCAGTCCATACACCTCGACCTGCTCTTCGCCGGCGGCCACCGGTTCATAGGCTTCCAGCGCCAGCCGCGCCTCGGCAATGGCCGACTCAACAGCGGCCACCCGGTCGCCGGTGAACCCGTCAGCCTGAGAGTCGTCCAACAGGGTTTGCGCCCGCAGGAAATGGACGCTGCCCGCGCCGACCTGCGCCCGCGCGTTCTCGGGGTTTGTCTCCAGCGCCCGCGCGAAAGCCAGCCCGGCCGCCTCCAGATGGGATGGTTCGACGACTCCCCCCTCTTGCGCCAGATAGAGATTGCTCTGCCCGATAAAGTAGTGGGCTGTATCGAGATCGGGAGCCAGCTCCGCGGCACGCTCGAAATGGGTTAGCGCGTTCGCCTCATCGCCCAACAGTTGCCGGCGCAGGCCAAGCATCAGCCGCGCGGCCGCCTGCGCATACGGGTCCAGCTGCAACCAGACTTCCTCATCGGGGTCGTCAATATCGAAGACGGGAATGTCCTTGACCAGGTTGTAGGTGCCGGCGGCCTGGTTGATATTCGAGCCAAATTGCGGCCGCGCGTAGATATGAGCCGACAAGGTGCCGAATTCGCCCTCCGGCTTCACCACGCCATAGATGATCATGTCGGCGTTGATTTCCTCGGCCAGCGCGGCCGGGTCGATCGTGCCGGCGATCCCTTCCCCGGCGATGCCGACCGGCACGTGATTCTCCCCGGTCTGTCCGTCGTACCAGACGCTGATTTCCGACGCGGATTCGCCCGCCAGATCGATCCCGATCCGCTCGGCGATACGACGGCCGCCGTCGTTGCTCGCCCTGGTCAATTGGCCGGTTTCGTCGAGCACGGCAAATTCAGCCACGGCCACCTTGAAGTCACCGGACATTGCCTCCACAGGAGGATTAAATACGCCCATGCTGTAGAGGATGGCGGCGACCGTGCCCACCAACAGCACGGCGGCCACACCCACCAAAATCTGCTGATTGCGCGCCGCAGTGGCCAGCCGCCTGGCGCGTCGGGCGTCTTCCTCGGCCGCGACCCGCCCAGCCTCCAGGAACTCCGTCTCCACGACGCTCAAGGGGCCGGGCGGATCGTTGGCCCAGGCCAGCGCCTGCTCCAGCTTCGCGCCTCGGTAGAGCGCGCCGGGGTCACGATTCAGGCTGAGCCAATCGTTGACGTCGCCCGTCAGTTGTCGATGACGAATCAACCCTTCACGATCCTGATTTAGCCATTGGCGCAACGTCGGCCATTCGCGAATCAGCGCCTCGTGGCTCACCTCAACCACCTTCGTCGCGCCGGGCGGGATCACGTCGGTCGACACCAGGCGGGAATCGATCAGGATATTGAGCACGGCCTCCAGCATCGGCTCATCGGTCGCGCGGGTGATCAGCTCGCTGAACTGGGCGCGTCGCCGGGTGTCGGGCGTCTCGCCGTCCATGCTTTCGCCCAGTTCCGTCAGACGGACGAAGATCATGCGGGCGATGGGTCGCTGATCGGCGGTCAACTTCTGTTGCAGGACGGTCTCGGCCGTCCTGGCGATGGCTCCGCGCACGCCGCCGGACTCGTTGTAGCCGGAAAGGGTCATCGTCCGGCCACGACGCCGTTTCCATGTCTCCAGCAAGGCGTGGGAGAGCAGCGGCAGCGCACCCGGTTCGTCACCTACGTCGTCGAGAATCAGCTCGACCAGCCCCTCCTGGATCTTCCAGTTGTCACGAGCCGCGGGCATGACGATGACGCGGAACAACTCCTCGCGGTTCATCGCGCCGATGTACTCCTGGTTGCGGGAAACCAGCTCGCGCAGCCCGTCATATTGGGCGCAGCGGGCGTAAAAGTCGGCCCGCAGCACGACGACGATCAAGACTGGCGCATCGCCGCCCGCGGCCGTCACCAGGTTGTTGATGAAGGCCAGACGCTCGGCTTCGTGGCGGCCGAGCGAAAACAACTCCTCGAACTGGTCAACGACCAGCAGCAGGCGCGGATGTCCGGTTCCTTCGAGCGAGCGAGCGGCCGCCTGGGCCAGCGCATCGGGAGCGGCGGCCAATTCGTCGCGCAGGGCGGAGACGGCCGTCAGATCGGCATCGGGCAACAGCGTGGCCGCCAGCGAGTCCAGCGGATGGGCAGTCGGCGTCATCACGCGGATGAGCCATTTGTCGGATCCGGAGGGCGGCAGCGCACCATCATCGAGTTGCTTGCCTCGTCGCAACGCGGGCAACAGGCCGGCCCTGACGACCGAAGATTTGCCGCTGCCCGACGCGCCGATGACGGCCAGAAAGCGGGTTTGGCCCAGGCGGCCGACGAGGCGAGCCGTCAACGCCTCGCGGCCGAGGAAATGGTCGGCATCGGCCTCGTCGAAATATTGCAACCCTTTATATGGGGGTTCCCCCGGCTCGGGAGGCAGGCCCTCGACATCGAGGACCGCGGCCGAATTGACGAATGTCGATTCGACGTTGACAATCGCCCCGCGAAAGTCGCCGGAGAGATGATAGGTATTACCGCCTGGCGTGTTATCTTCGTTGGTTGGGGCGGCCATGATTTGAATCGCCGGTCGCCGCGATTTCTATGCCGCGCGGCCGGTCATCGAATGTTCATCGGCAGAAATATATAGTTGTTATCGTTGATGCCCATGCCGGGCCGCCGGTCGGGCGATTTGCCCTGGAAGTCCAGCGACTCGCGGACACTGCCATCGTGTTTCCTCCAAAATCCGGGCGATCCCTTCAGATCCGCCCGACACCGCTATTCCGCATTATGGATCGTAAGCAGATATCTAGAATAGGCAGCCGTTCGCAAGGTGTCAAGACGCAATGCGTTAGGAACAGTCTACCAGGGGAAAGGCGTCGGCTCAATGCCGTAATACAACTCCACTACGCGCCGGAACAGCGGCGCGGCCACATCCGACCCCTCCCCGGCATGCTCCAGCACCACGGCGATGGCCAGTTCCGGGACTTCGACAACTCGCCCGTCGGGCGTCGTGAACGGCGCGGCCGGAGCGTAACCGATGAACCAGGCGTGGGGCAACCCGGGCGGGGCCTCGGCCGTGCCGGTTTTGCCGGCCACGGGCACGGGCATGCCCACGAAGCGATGGGTGGCCGTGCCATAGCCGATGTGGGTGACATCCCACAAGCTCTCGCGGACAACGGCGATTTGCTCGGCCGAGAGAGGCAGGGTGCCGTTGACGACCGGAGAGGGTGACTCGCCCGGCGTCATGCCGGCCTCGCCGATATGGTCGACCAGGGTCGGCCGATAGAGCGTCCCGCCATTGGCAAAAGCCGCGGCTATGTTGGCCATCTGTAACGGCGTCACCTGCACATAGCCCTGACCGATGGCCATATTGACCGCATCGCCCGTGGCCCAGCCTTCGCCGATGTTGGCCAGCTTCCACTCCGGATCGGGGATCAGCCCCGCCGATTCGGCGATACCCTGGATGCCCGTCGGCTGGCCCAGCCCAAACTCGCGAGCGATGCGCGGCAGCAAGGTGTTATCCACCCCGTCAATGGTGTAGCCGACATCATAGAAACAGGAGTTGCACGAGACGACCAGCGCCGTGCGCAGGCTGATGGTGCCGTGGCCACCGGCGAGCCAGTCGTATTTGACGAACTCGTCGCCCAGCCTGTTCCATGAGCCGGTGCTGCTATAGCGCGAGTTGGCATCGTAGAGGCCGCTGTTGAGTGCGGCGGCGTAGGTGACAAGCTTAAACGTGGAACCCGCGGGGTAGGCTCCCTGAGTCGCCCGATTCAGGAGCGGCTGGCCGGGGTCGTTCAGCAGCGCGCCGACCGCCTGGGCGGAATCGGGCCGTAACGGGTCGAAGGCTTTGGGATCGTAGGTCGGCCAGGTGGCCAGGGCCCTCACCTGCCCGTTACTTGGATCGATGACGGCAATGGCTCCGAATTCGGCCGCCGGATGGATGGCGATGACCTCGGCCAGCGCTTGCTCGACGGCCGCCTGGAAGTCGAGATCGAGCGTGGTGTAGAGGTTGCGGGCCGGTTGCGGATTGCGGTCGGCCAGCACGGCGATGACTTGCCCGGCGGGATCGATCACGCTGAGGATGCCGCCGCGCTCGCCGTTGAGATAATCCTCGCCCCAAGCCTCAAGCCCGGCAATGCCGACCGATTCGTCGCCGGTGAACCCCTGGGCCTTGTATTCGGCCAATTGCTCGGGGGGGATGGCCCCCATGTAACCGATGACGTGGGCGGCCGAATTGGTGGGCGAGTAGAGACGCATGGGCCGCCGCTTGGGCGTGGCCAGCCCTTTACCGAGATACGGCTCCAGCGTCAGGGCGTACTGCTGCAAATCGTCTTCGGCCACGACGCCGACGGGGACGTACCAGTCGGGCAGGGCGTTGGCGTATTTCTCCTTGATCTTCTCGGCCGTGAGGCCCAGCGCCTGGCTGAGCGCGGCCAACAACCCGGCTTCGTCCTCGATCAGGCCGGGAATGACGCCCAACTCGAAGGCATTGCCCTGATAAGCCAGTGCCTTGCCGTTGATATCGTAGATATTGCCGCGGGAAGGGACGCGCGCTTCCATCGTCAGCCGGTTGCCGCCGGCCAGTTCGGGCATGATCAGCCCTTCGTTCCAGACGATCCCCCAACGGCCGCCCTCATAAGCCAGCGGGGCGTTATATTCGCGGACGAGATCGCCGACCACGTCGGATGTCAGCGTGACGCGAACGCCAAATTGGGCCTTGTCGCCCTCCTGCAGGATTCCCAACGGCTGGGCGTGGACGGCGCTGATAGCCGCCGTCCGCATGGCCTCCTCATAACGCTGAATAAAGTCGGCGCTATCAACCAGCGCCTGGCTTGACGGAGCCAGCACGCTATACATGCCCAGGTAATCGCCAAGCTCCCAGGCGCGATAGAAGGCGCGGGCGTATCCGGCAGGGTCGGCGGTGATGGGCGCGGCCGTGGCGGTGGGCGTGGGCAACGGCGTGGACGGCTCGTCGAGGCGCGAATCACGCAGCTCCGGCATCGCGCCACAGGCAACTGTGACGGTCCCCAGCAGCAGGAAAAGAAGAAGAATGCCGAACCTGATTTTCATGCGGTTATCGCTGTGGCCTTTATCGGCCTAATTATAGCGAGGTCGGGCAGGGGGGCGGCAAATGTTATGTTCAGTTAATGTGGCACGATAGGAAATCGAGGGTGATGGACGATCACAGTCCGATATTAGCGGGCTACTGGAACGTCGTGTCGCGGCGGTCTGCATCACCGCTCGAACACGCGCCCCACGCCCGGCACTCGCTCCAGCTCTTCTATTAGCTGTAACTCACAGGCCGTGCGATGGTTGGGGAAGTCCATCGTCAGGTCTTGGCCGGCCAGTTGCAGGCGTAACATGGCGTTGCCTTCGTAGCGTCCGGCCAGCTTGATCGATTGGCGGCAGGCCTCCTTCCAGTTGCCCGACGCCCTGATCTCCACGATCAGCATTTTTACGAACTCGTTCGCGGTCGCTTCCGGTTCATCGATCATGTCAACCGCGCCGGCATTCATGCGGGATCCGCCATCATTATTCGCCATAGGCATTTCGTCACTCGTCGCCTGAGATTCATCACTTGTCATTCGCGATTCGTCATTGGTCGTTCCCGTGGGCATCGTCACCACCGGCGCGGGCGGCGGTTCCTGGGCCTCGTCGACGGCCGCCAGGTCGGGTCGGGTCGGCGCGTCTTCTTCGGCCGATTCATAGCCCGAATAGTCATCTTCGTCGTCGGCCGGCGGTGGCACGCTCTCGGCGGCCGCGGGCACGTAGGCGGGCGCGGGTTCGGCCGGCGGGCGGGCGTATACGGCGCCGCCGTTGGCCTGCGGCACGAAGTCGAAATCGTCGAACGGCCCGAAATCGTAATCATCCGGCGGCGCGGGCGCTCGCCTCGTCCGGGTCGCGTCCTGGGCCACGGTCAGCTTGGTCTGCACGCTGTTGGCCAATATCGAGAAGGATTCCCCCTCGGCCTGAACTGTGCCGCGGGCGACGATGATCTGGTTGACCTGAACTGCCTCGCGATGGACGGCCCACACCTTGGGGAACATCACCAGATCGATCTTGCCATCCAGGTCCTCCAGGGTAACGAAAGCCATCGGCTGCCCTTTTTTGGTGTTCAACGTGCGCAGCCCGGACACCATCCCGGCCAGGGTGATGTTTTTGCCGTTCCAGGCGCTATCCAGCTCGCCGGTGCGGGTGGTGGCGATATCTTTCAGTTCGGCCAGCTTGTGCTCCAGTGGATGCTCAGTCAGATAGACGCCGATCAGCTCCTTCTCCCAGTCGAGCATCTCGCGCCGGTCGATGGGCTTGATCTCCTTCTCCGGCCGCAGCAGGGCGACGTCGATCTTGAATCCGCCGCCGTTGCCGCCAAAGAGGGTCATTTGCCCGGCCTCGGCCGCGGCGTGGGCGCTGCCGGAGTGCCCCACCATCCGATCGAGGCCGTCGAGGATGCGCGCCCGCGTGCCCCACTCATCGAACACGCCGACGCGAGCCATCGACTCCAGTGCCCGCTTGCCCACCCGACGCAGGTCCACGCGGTCGGCCAGATCGGCGGGACTTTTGAACGGCCCATTGGCCTCGCGTTCGTCGATGACCAATTGCACCGCGCCTTCACCGGCGTTCTTGATGGCGGCCAGGCCGTATCGAATGACCGGACGACCGGCAGCCGACCGGGGAGACGAGCCGTTGGTAGCCGTCTTTTTCCCGTTCTCCTTCGCGCCGGGGGCAGGATCCTCAATCGTGAAGTCCAGCATTGATTGGTTAATGCCGGGGGGGACGACGGTGATGCCCAGTTGTCGGGCGTCGGTGACGTACTTGGCCACCTTTTCAGTGTTGTGGCGGTCGACAGTCAGCAAGGCAGCGATGTATTCGACCGGGTAATGGGCCTTCAGATAGGCGGTCTGGCAACAGATGACGGCGTAGTCGGCCGCGTGGGCCTTGTTGAAGCCATAGCGAGCAAAAAATTCGATGTCGCCCCAGATAGCGTCGCACACCTGCCGCGAGAAACCGCGCGCCATCGCGCCCTCGGTGAACTTGGCTTTATGCTCGTCCATCAGATCGCGCTTCTTCTTGGATACGGCCTTGCGGATCATGTCCGCCTCGCCCGGCTCATAGCCCGCCAACTCGGCGGCGATGCGGATGATCTGCTCCTGATAGACGAGGATGCCGTAGGTGTCCTCCAGGATGGGTTTGAGTTCCGGCGTGTGATAGGCGGCCACGTCCTTGCCGTCGTTGAGGGCGGCATGCATGCGCCGGATGTACTCGGGGATGTTCTCCATCGGCCCCGGCCGGAACAGGGAGATGGCGGCGATGATATGGTCAAAGCGGCGCGGCTTCATATCCAACATCAGCTTGCGCATGCCCGACCCCTCCACCTGGAAGACGCCCAGCACATCGCCGCGGCCGAGCATATCGAACGCCGCCTCCATCCCCTTGTCGGCGTCCTTGCCCGGTCCGCGATGGCCAATGTCATAGGGGATGTTGTCCATGGTGTAGCTCACGCCGTGGCGCTCCTCGATCAATTGAGTCGCCTTGCGCATGACCGTCAGCGTGCTTAGCCCCAGGAAGTCGACCTTCAGCAAGCCGATCTTCTCGATGATCTCCATCGGCCACTGGCTGATGGAGCGGATGCCGCCCAAGCCGGCCTCGCCGCTGGTCGGGCGGTGGAGCGGAACGTACTGGATAAGCGGCTTGTCGGAGATGATGACCCCGGCGGCGTGGCTGCTGGCATGGCGGGCCACGCCTTCCACCTGCCGGGCCGTGTCGATCAACTCGCGAATACGTGCATCACTCTTGACCTTGGCATCCAGATCGGCCGAGTAGAACTCATGCCCCCGCTCGAGGACATTATCTATCTTGACCGGCTTGCCGGAGATGGCCGGGATGAGCCGGGCCACGGCATCGACCTCCGGCAGGGGCACATCGAGCGCGCGGCCGACATCGCGTACGGCCGCCCGCGCCCCCAGAGTCCCAAAGGTGATGATTTGCGCCACCTTGTCCTGACCGTACTTTTGCACGGCATATTCGACCATCTCCGAGCGACGATCGTCGGGGTAGTCGAGGTCGATATCGGGCATGGAGACGCGACCGGGATTCAGGAAACGCTCGAAGATGAGGCCGTTGGCGATGGGGTCGATGCCGGTGATGCCCAGCGTATAGGCCACCAGCGAACCCGCGCCGCTGCCGCGCACGTTCCACCAGAT
>CAYXNH010000053.1:0-16301 GCA_964466135.1 uncultured Ardenticatenaceae bacterium
CCGTCTTGCAGCGCGTGCCCGGCATCGGCAAGAAGACGGCCGAGCGCATCATGTTTCACCTGCGCGACAAGCTCAAACTGGACGCCACCGCGGCCGCGTTGCCTCTGGTCAGCGACGTCGATGCCGACGTGATCGATATCCTGACCGGCCTCGGCTTCAGCATCGTCGAAGCCCAATCGGCCTTGCAGCACGTTCCCCGCGAGGTGACGGCCATCGATGAGCGCGTCGGTGCGGCGTTGCAGTATCTGGATCAATCCTGACGCGACCTGTCATTGGCGCCTCGGTCCCGCTTGTATCAGGGGCCTTCCCGTCTCCTTGCCTTAACGACCCATCCGTTTATACTTACTTCTGTCCGGCATGGAGCCGGCAGCATGTCTGGCCCGGAACCATATTTGTGAGAAACCTGATCCCTCTCAGCGGCTACTACCTGTGCAACCGCCTCGGCCGCATCTTTCTGGAATCATTGGAAGACACTATCGGCCGCAACGGTTTGAACGCCCTCCTGAACCTGACTGATATGGGTTACTACATCCAGGTGCCGCCCCCCGATGACCTTGACCTGGGCTTCGACATCTCCGTGGCGTCGAATCTCAATCAGGCGATGGAGATGATCTACGGTCCGCGCGGGGCGCGTGGGCTGGCGCTTCGTAGCGGGCGGGCCATGTACGGCCGCATCGAGATCGCCTTCGATATGCCGACCGGCTTCAACGACCTGGCCTTCCGCCTGCTCCCGTTGCCGACCCGGTTGAGGATCGGCGTTCCCGCCCTGGCCCGCGTGTTGACCCAGCATAGCGACCAGACCCATCATGTTCACGATCGGGGGACCTATTACGATTATGCCGTCGAGCGTTGCGCCGCCTGCTGGGGGCAGCTAGCCGGCTCGCCGCTATGCCACCTGAACGTCGGATTGCTTCAGGAAGCCCTCAGTTCTTTTGGCCGGGGGCAGGAGTTTCGCGTCACCCAGACCGAATGTCATGCGGCCGGGGCCGCGATGTGCGTATTCCGTATTGAGAAAGAGCCGATCGCATGATTCGCGCCCGTCTTCGCTCGCTCCGGCCGGATTTCCTCATCATCCTGGCATACCTCATCCTGCCGCTCTGGCTCTATGCCGGCGTCACGATCGGCCCGCGGACGATGCTCCCGGCCGACAACCTGTTTCAATGGCCGCCCTGGCGTGCGTCGGCCGCCGAGTTGGGCCTTTCGACGTCCGGCGTTGTTACACCCCATAACGCCCTCATCAGCGACCTGATCATCCAGAACTACGCCTGGAAGAATTTCGTCCTCACCAGCCTCAGCGAGGGCGATCTCCCTCTGTGGAACCCCTATCTGTTCGCCGGAGCCCCCTTCCTGGCTAATGGCCAGCATGCGGCTCTCTATCCGTTCGGCTTTATCTTTCTGGTCGTGCCTCTGGCCAAGGCCTATGGCTGGTTTGCCCTTAGTCAGGTATGGCTGGCCGGTGTGTTGATGTATCTCTTCGGCCGCATCCTGGGCATGCGGCGGGGCGGGGCCGCCCTGTCCGGTTTTATCTATCAGGGGGCGCAATTCCTGGTCATCAGCGCGGCCGTATTCCCCATGATCGCCGCGGCCGTCGTTTGGTTGCCGTTTCTCCTCGGCTGTATCGACCGTGTCGTCGTCACGGCCAACGGCCCGGCCGAGCGCCGCGGTCGAGCCATCCTGTGGTTGGCCGCCGGGGCGATCGCTTTGGGCTGTCAGGTCCTCGCCGGGCACGCCGAGTTCACGTATTACACGCTGCTGATCATGGCCCTCTTCGCCGCCTGGCGCATCCTGATAGAGGTTCGCAATTCGAAGGACGAAGTTCGTGCCACGAAAGAGCCGCGCGCTCCAAATTCAACCCTCGTCTCGCGTGCCCTGCATCTCGCCCTGTGGCTTTCGGCCATGGTCGCCACCGGCTTGCTCATCGGCTCGCTCCAGCTGGTGCCGCTGGTTGAGGTCGGCCGGGTCAATTTTCGCGCCGGGTCGGCCTCATTTGAGGAGGTGCGGGAATGGGCCTATCCCCCGCGCAACGCCCTGACCTTCCTGCTGCCCAACTTCTTCGGCAACCCTACTCACCACACCATCCGCGACGCCTTCACCGGCGACGTCGTCCCGGTCGGGGTAAACTACCATGGCGAGCCAAACCCGTATGGCCCGGCCACGACGAGTTGGGGAACGAAGAACTACGTCGAGGGGGCGGCCTATATGGGCATCCTGCCGTTGCTGCTGGCCGGGATTGGCTTGACGACCCTCGGCCGCCGGCGTGCCGGGGCGGCCGCGCGCCGCGCCCACTCGTTGTTCTTCGCCGGGTTGGCGTTTTTCTCCCTGGCCTTCATCTTCGGCACGCCACTCTATGCCATCCTCTACTACGGCTTGCCGTTTATCGACCAGCTTCATACCCCGTTTCGCTGGGTCTTTCCTCTGGCGCTGTCGGTGGCGGTGCTGGCCGGCTTTGGCGCGGATGAGTGGAGGGCAGAGGGGCAGGAGGGCAGATCGGCCTTCCGATCTCTCAAACCAGCCTCCTTATTGACTTGGCTTGTCATCGTCGCTGGTGGCGCTGTCATCGCTCTTACGCTACTTAGCCGCGTGTTCTTTGGCGCCGCGCGGCCGCTGGTCGAGCGTCTCTTCCACGGCCTGGCCGGGGCGGAGTATGCCTTCCCTTCGGCCGAGGTGTTCTATAGCTATCTCTTCTGGCAATTACTGCTTTTCGGCGGCTTGTTGGCCGCATCGGGGATCGTCCTCCGCTTGGCGCGACGAACCCGGCTGTGGATCGTCCTCGCCTGCGGGCTGATCATCTTCGACCTGTACGCCGCCAACGCCGGCTTCCATGCCGCCGCCGATCCCGCTTTGCTCGAACACACCCCGGCCGCTGTGCGCTGGCTGAACGAACAGCCCGGCCATTGGCGCATCACCACCTACGACACCACCGGCGCGGGCACGCTGAACGCCAACACGCCCTGGCTCCACGATCTGGCCGATATTCGTGGCTATGACTCCATCATCCCCCGCCAGTTCACCGACTATATGGCGGCCATCGAACCGCAGAACGGGCTGCAATTCAACCGCATCCAGCCCATCGGCTCCCCCGCGGCGCTCGATTCCCCGCTGCTGGATGTGCTGGCCGTCAAATACGTCATCTCGACCGAATCGATCACCTCCCCCAAGTACCGCCCCGTCTGGGAGGGAGAGGGGGTGGTTATTTACGAAAACCTGGCTGCCGCGCCGCGAGCCTACACCTTGCCGCGCACGGCCGAGGTTCACGTCACCGATGACCTGGCTGCCCTGACCGGCGACTATGACCCGCGCCGCTATGTCGTCATTGAATCGGACGTGGCGACAGCCGCCCCGGCGCATCCGGCCGAGCTGATTCCGGCGGCCGTCGATAGCGCCACCAACAACCAGGTGGAAGTCACCGCCTCGGTCGATGAACCGTCGTGGCTCATCCTTGGCGACAGCTATTTCAACGGCTGGCGGGTCTACGTTCGTCCGGCCGGCAGCGGCGAGGAGTCGGAAATTGAGAGCGAGATCACCCGCGTTAACGGCAACTTCCGCGGCGTTCCCCTCGAGCCGGGCGACTGGACGGTGCGCTTCCGCTACAGCCCGCGCAGTTTTCAGCTCGGCGGGTTGATGTCGTTCATGGGCTTGAGCCTGCTGATCTTCGTCCTTGGGGTTTGGGCCTGGGGGCGCTTCTATCGACCGGATTCGACCGTCTCCACCACGCGCAGCGTGGCCAAAAACAGCGCCGCGCCGATGGCCCTCAACCTGTTCAACAAGGGCATCGACTTCGTGTTCGCCGCTTTTTATCTGCGTGTGCTAGGCCCGGCGGCCGCCGGCAGCTTCGCCACGGCTATCGCCACTGCCGGGTTGTTTGAGATCGTCGCCAACTATGGCCTCAACATCCTGCTCATCCGCGACGTGTCCCAAGACCGTTCGCAAGCAGGCCGGTTCCTGCTCAACTCCACCGTCCTGAGGATATTCACCGCCGCTGTCGCCACTCTGCCGGTCGTGGTCTATCTCGTTACCGCTTCACGAGGGACAAATCCGCTCAGTTCGGCCGAGATCACCGCCATCATCCTCATGATGATCGGTATGGTATTCTCCGGGCTGGCGCTGGGTGTCTCCGGCTTGTTCTATGTCTATGAAGAGGCCGAGATCCCGGCGGCCATGGCGACCGTTTCGACCATCCTCAAGGTGGGCCTGGGCGTCGTCGTGCTTTTGGCCGGGTTCAGCTTTGTGGGTCTGGCGGCCGTCTCCATCGTCGTCAATGTGGTCACGCTCATCCTGCTGTCGATTCTGGCCCTGCGCCGGTTCGAGTTGCACGGCCCGTGGACGCTCGACGGGCCGATGATCCGCGACATGCTGCGGCTTGGCTTCCCGCTGATGCTCATCCACTTGTTGCAGACCATCTTCATCTCCATCGACGTCCTGCTTTTGCGGCAGCTGTTGCCCGACGGCGAGCGGGTTGTCGGCTGGTACAACAGCGCCTGGAAATGGTTCAACGCCCTGCAGATCATCCCGTCCTATTTCACCCTGGCGCTCTTTCCGATCATCTCCCGCGCCATCAAGGAGAATATGGATTCCGCCCGGCGCATGTATCGCATGTCGCTCAAGATCATGTTGCTGCTGGCGTTGCCCATCGCCGCGCTGACGACCTTCGCCGCGCCGCTACTCATCCGCGTGCTGGGTGGCGCCGAATTCCTGCCCCAGGGAGCCGTCGCCCTCCAGATCGTCATCTGGTCCATCCCCTTCGGCTGGCTGAATAGCGTCACCAACTACGTGCTCATCGCCCTGGGATTGGAACGCATGCAGCCGCGGGCCTTTGTCGTGGCCGTCGTCTTTAACATCCTGTTCAACTACCTGTTCATCCCGCGCTTCAGTTTCGTCGCCGCGGGCATCACGACGATTTTGTCCGAGGTGGTCCTGCTGGTCATGTTTGCTCACTATTTGCGGCAAAGGGGCGCGGGGATGGATTGGCTCCGTCTGGTAGCCCGGCCGGTTCTCCTGACGGCGGTTATGATGGCCGTCATGTGGGCCGGTAACCGGCTGCATCTCCTGGTGGCTTTGGCGCTGGGCGTGATTGTGTACCTGGCCGGGCTGACCGTTCTGCACATCATCGAGCCGCAGGAACGTCAGGCCATGGCGGCGATCCTGCCCGCGGGGTTGACGCGGCGATTGGGCTGGAGCGCAAAATGACATCCGGCCATCGACCGTCGGCCACGCACCGGCTGCGCTCCATCGCCTTGCTCGTCGTCATCCTTCTGGTCGCCACCGCCTTTCGCGTCATCGACCTCGACAACTTTCCCACACCCGTCGGTGCGACCCCGCCCGGCCTGGAGCACGACGAGGTAGCCCACTGGCTGATCAATCAGGACATTCTGGCCGGCGATCACGCCATCTATTTCACCGAGGCTTATGGTCACGAGGCCCTCTACCACTATGTTCAGGCGATCATCGGCGCGCTGGTCGGCGACCACGCCCTGGCCCTTCGCTTGCCGTCGGCCTTCTTCGGGGTGCTCCTTGTGGCGGTCAGCTATGCCCTGGGTCGACGCATGTTCGGCGAGCGCGCCGGTCTCTGGTCGGCCGCATTTCTGGCGGTGCTCTTTTGGCCGGTGTTCTATAGCCGCCTGGCCTTGCGTGCGATTTCCCTGCCGGTCTTTTCGGGGCTGGCGGCGTGGCTGTGGATTCGGGGAGCAGAGGAGCAGGGGGGCGGGGGAGCAGAGGAGCGGGGGAGCGGAGGAGCAGAGGTGCAGGGGAGCAGAGGGGCGGAGGAGCGGAGGGGATCGCCTGCGCACGGTCGCGCCAATGTATTTTTGATGCTGTCCGGGTTGTTTGCCGGTCTCAGCCTCCACACCTACATGGCCGCGCGCGCTGTACCGATATTCTTCGCGCTCTACACGACTTATCTGGCGTTGTTCCATCGCCCCATGTTGCGGCGGCATTGGCGCGGCGTCGCCTTGTTCTGGCTGATGCTGGCCCTCGTGGCCGCGCCGCTGGCCTTGTTCCTCCTGACCAATCCCGGCTCCGAGGTCCGCATCGCCGAGGTGGACGCCCCCTTGCGCGCCCTCCTCGCGGGAGATGCGCGGCCGGTCCTGCAAAACGGGCTGAAGATCGCCGGCATGTTCGGCATCGACGGCGATCTGCTCTGGCGACAGAACATCGCCGGGCGGCCGGTGTTCGACCCACTGACGGCCGTTCTCTTCTACGTTGGCGTTGCGTTCAGTCTGTGGCATTGGCGGGACAGACGCCACGCCTTCATCCTGCTGTGGTTGGCGGCATCGGTCATCCCCAGCCTGGTCACCACGGACGCCCCCAGCAGCATCCGCGTCATCAACCTGCTGCCCGTTTTGATGCTCTTCCCTCTGGTAGTTATGCACATTGTGCCCCACTTATCCACAGTATGGGATAAGTTATCCACACAATTAATAACAAGGGTTGTACCATGGGGGCTGGGGGGGCTGTTGCTCTATTCGGCCGCGAGCACGGCCGTCGGGCTGTGGCGCGTCTGGCCGGCCAACGACGAAGTGCGTTTTGTCTGGCAGGCCGCGCTGACCGAGGCGGCCGCTTATTTGGATCATTCGCCGGACGATGGGCCGGTGGCCGTCGGCGGCTGGACGCCGGAGACGATGGATCCCCCGACGATGGAATTGAGCCTGCGCCGTGACGATTTATCACTGCGCTACTTCCAGCCGGAGCAGGGGATGGTTATACCGGCATCGCCCAACGGGAAAGCCATTCGCATAGTTGTGCCAAGCATTCTGCCCCTGGCCCCCGCCCTGAGCGATATCGTGCCCGACGGCCGCTTGGAGGGCGATTTCATCCTGTATGAGGTCCCGGAGGATTGGGCCATCGCGCCGGAAAACACGGCCGAAGCGGTGTTCGACGACCAGCTATCGTTCTTCGGCTATACCCTGGACGAGGGCTGCAAGGTCGGCGGGACCTGCGAGGTGGTCACGTTCTGGCGGGTGCTCGCCCCGGTCGACGGCCCCCGGCGTCTGTTCCTCCACGCGGTCGAGGGTGACGCGACCGTCTCGCAGGCCGACGGGCTGAGCGCTCCGGCCGAACATTGGCGGGCGGGCGACATCGTCATCCAGATATTGACCCTTGAAGAGGCGACCGGGCAGTTGCGCCTGGGCGTCTACAACCCGGCTGACAGGCGGCGGTTGATCACGGCAGACGGCGCGGAATACGTGACGATCGACGTCCCGTGATCCGGCGGCTTCATCTGATGGAAATAGTGCTTGTGGGGTTCCGCCCGGCCCTTCATCTCTGAAAGGCCGGGGCGATCCGCGAGAGATCAGACGATCTCATGAATGGTGAAGGCGATTTCGCCCTGCGGCGTCATGGCCTGGACGGTGGAACCTTTCTTCGCGCCCAATAACGCGCGGCCGATCGGCGACTCATGGGAGATTCGGCCGTGGGCCGGATCGGCTTCCAGCGCGCCGACGATCATATAGGTTTCCAATTCGTCATCGTAGCCTTCCTCGGAGACGGTGACGGTGCTGCCGATGCGCACGACATTCGACGGGCCGTTTTTCTCGATCACCTTGGCTCGCCGAAGCATGTCCTCCAGTTGGCGGGCGCGCGCTTCCAGAAGCCCTTGCTCCTCCTTGGCGTCGTGGTAGTCGGCGTTTTCCTTCAGGTCGCCCTGCTTGATGGCGGTCTCCAGCTTTTGGGCGATCTCCTCCCGGCGCACCGTTCGGATATTGTCCAACTCATCCTTGATTTGTTGCAACCCTTCCGGCGTCATGTACATAACATCATCGTTCAACATATCAACTTCTCTCTGTGTAACCACCATTATCAGATTCTTCAAATACAAAAAGAATCGGCCCAGCCGGCTGTTGCGGCTGGGCGTTCCTTGCCCACTATTTGCATTGATGATGCGTGGATTAAGTAACGCTCAAGGCCGCCCTCGCCTGATTGGCGCGCGGTTGAGGAAAATGAAGCGAGCGTGGATCTCCGTTTACGTTCTTCATGGTGAAGTTGAAGCTAGTATAGCTTAACCGGCGGCCGTTGTCTACCGGCCGGCCGCCAATTTCAATCTGCGCCTGCACCGCTCCCTCATCAAACATCAGAACCAGCCATCAGGAGGCCGACGTATTCGCGACCGGCCTCTTCGATGGGCAGCGTTTTCACGATGTGGCCGTCGAACATCACCGCGACCCGGTCGGCCAGGCTGAGCACCTCGTCCAGTTCGGCCGAGACGAGCAGCACGGCGACGCCCGCGTCGCGCTGGGCGACGATCTGGTTATGGATGAACTCGATGGAGCCGACGTCGATGCCGCGCGTGGGCTGGTTGGCGATGAGCAGTTTGACCGGCCGCGAGAACTCGCGGGCTACGATGACCTTCTGCTTGTTGCCGCCGGACAGGCTGCCGGCATGTGTATTAATCGACGGCGTGCGCACGTCGAACTGCTTCACCAGGTTGCGGCCGTTCTCCGCAATCGCCTCCCGGTTCAGGACGCCTCGACGAGAAAAGGGGCTGTGGAAGTAGCGATTGAGCACCATGTTGTCGGCGATGGAATAGGGCATGACCAATCCGTGCTTTTCGCGATCTTCCGGAATATGGGCGACGTCCAGTTCGGAGATCTTGCGGGGAATGAAATGGGTGGTGTCCTCCCCGTCGATGGTGATGTGGCCCTTGATGATGGGGCGCAGCCCGGTCAAAGCCTCGACGAACTCCCTCTGCCCGTTGCCCTGAACGCCGGCCACGGCCAGGATTTCACCCGCCCGCACTTCCAGATTCAGGCCCTTGACGACCTTGTGCTTGCGGTCGTCCATGACCTCCAGGTCTTCGATCTTCAGAACAACCTTGCCCGGATTGGCTTCTTCCTTGTCCACTTGCAGGATGACTTTGCGGCCGACCATCATCTCGGCCAGACTGGCTTCGGTCGATTCGGCCGGGAGCGCCTCGCCCACGCCGCGGCCGCCGCGCAAGACGACGATCCGGTCGGACACGGCCAGAACTTCCTTCAGTTTGTGGGTGATGAAGATGATCGACACGCCGCGACCGGCCAGCTCGTGCATGATCTCGAATAGCTCATTGGCTTCCTGAGGGGTCAGGACGGCCGTCGGCTCGTCCAGAATCAGGATATCGGCGTGCCGGTAGAGAGCCTTGATGATCTCCACGCGCTGCTGCAAACCGACGGGCAGGTCCTCAACGACGGCCGTGGGGTCGATCTCCAGGCCGTATTGCTCCGACAATTCCCGAACGCGCCGGTTGGCCTCGCGTTTGTCGATATAGCCGCCCATTCGGGTCACTTCCGCGCCCAGGATGACGTTCTCGGCCACGGTCATGACCGGCACGAGCTGGAAATGCTGGTGCACCATGCCGACTCCGCGGGCGATGGCGTCGCCCGGGCTGTGGAGCGTGACATGCTCGCCCTTGATGTGGATCTCGCCCGCGTCCGGCGTATACAGCCCGTAGAGGATGTTCATCAGGGTGCTTTTGCCGGCGCCGTTCTCGCCCAGCATGGCCAGGATCTCGCCTCGTCGCAAGGTGAGGTTGATCCGATCGTTGGCCAGAACGCCGGGGAACTGCTTGGTAATGCCGGTGGCCTCCAAAACGATAGGGGCGTCAGCGGCGATGGGTGATACTTTGTCGCTCATCTTGTCTCCAGTAGCGATCGACGTGGTCGTAACGAGGACGCACGGCCGGCAAAATCAGGCCGCTCGCGTCCTCGTGCTTTGTCGCGATATGCCTAGCTGCCCTCTTTTTCGTAGGGGGTACCTTCCGCGGCTGGGGCGCGCGAGCGGCCGACGAATCCGGCCAGTACCAGGATGGTCAGAATATAGGGCATACTGCCGATAAACTGCGGCGGCAAATTGACGCCCATGAACTGGAGCTGGGTTTGCAGGGCGTAGGTGAAGCCGAAGAGCAGCGCCGCGCCCCAGGCTCCCAGCGGCGTCCATTTGCCGAATATCATGATGGCCAGCGCCAGGAAGCCCCGGCCGTTGGTCATTCCCCGCTCGAACGTGCCGACCCCCTCCAGTGTCAGAAACGCGCCGGCCAGCCCGGCAAAAACCCCGCCGATCATTACATTGACATAACGCATCTTAAAGACGTTGATACCGACCGTATCGGCCGCGCTGGGATGCTCGCCAACCGCGCGCGTCCGCAACCCCCAGCGGGTGTAAAACAGGACGTAGTGCATGACGAAGACAATGATGATCGCCAGGTAGGTGATGGGCGGATTGCGGAAGAAAACCGGCCCGATGAGCGGGATGTCGGCCAGCGGTCCCAGAGCATAGGGCGGGAACTTGCCCCGCGTCGTCAGGCCGGACACATAGAAGTAGCCGGTAAGGCCGATGGCCAGGATGTTGATCACGGTTCCGCCGATGATCTGGTCCATCTTGAGCGTGACCGACATGAAAGCCAGCAACAGCCCCATGATGGCCCCGGTCAGCATGCCGACTCCCAGCGCCAGCCAGAGATTGCCCAAATAGACGTTGGCCAAAAAGGCCAGAAACGCGCCCATGAGCATCTGTCCCTCGATGCCGATGTTGATGACCCCGGAGCGCTCGCAAATAAGGCCGCAGAGCGCCCCCAGGATCAGAGGGGTGGACTGGCGCAAGGTGGAGGCCATGACGGCCGTGGTCACCACAGCATTGTTGGCATAGGCGTAGGCGACCGAACCGGCGATGATGACGCCGATTAAAACCAGCCACTTGTTCCTGATGATCCAGCTGCTCGATTCCTGGCGCGGTATTGCTGTCATTTCCATAGCGTTGTTATCCTAATGGCTGCTCCAGCCGGTGCTGAGCGTGACCTGGGTATCATCCGTGCCGCGTTGGCGGATGAGCGCTTTGACGATGACGTCGGCGGTGACGAAGAACAGGATGACGGCGGTGATGACATCGGTGATTTCGGTCGCCACCCCCGCGCTGAACTGCATCTGGCTCGATCCGGCGCGCATGGCGCCCAGCAATAGCGCGGCGGGAATCGCGCCGAAGGGGCTGGTCTTGCCCAGCAGGGCGACGGTGATGCCGTCAAACCCGAGGCCGGTGTTAAAACCGGGCTGGAATCGGCCGTTAATGCCCTGTGTCTCGACGGCGCCGCCCAAGCCGGCCAGCAAACCGCTGATCATCATGGACAGGATGACAATCCTGGCGACCCGGATTCCGGCATATTGCGCGGCGCTGGAATTAAGCCCCACCGTGCGAATCTCATAACCGAGGGTGGTGCGATAGAGTATCCACCAGACGACGGCGGCGGTGATCACCGCCAGAATGAAACCCGATGGTACACTGCCCCAGGTGGGCAACTTGGCCGTCGGTAATATTTTGGCGGTGCGGGCCACGATATTGGTCGGCGACGGATCTTTCCAGGGGCCATCGGCCAGGAAGTCGGTGAGATTAATGGCCACGTAGTTCAGCATGATGGTCACGATGACCTCATGCGCGCCGGTGTAAGTCTTCAGCGCGCCGGGAATAAAGCCGTAGAGCGCGCCGGCCAGCCCACCGGCCAACAGGGCCAGCGGCGCGTGAATGATGGCCGGCAGCCCCTCGATGGCGAAGCCCACGTAGGCGGCGACGACCGCGCCGACGAGCAATTGTCCTTGCGCGCCGATATTGAAGAGGCCGCCCTTGAAGGCAAAAGCGACGGCCAGGCCGCTGAATACCAATGGCGTCGCCTTTTCCAGGGTCCTTTGGATGGCGGCAGGCGAGCCGAAAGCTCCCTTGACAAGGGCGCCATAGGCCACAATCGGGTTCACCCCGGATACGATTAGTAAAATTGCTCCGATAATCAAGCCCAGAATGACGGCGACCAGCGGCACGCTGATACTTCGCCAAATGTGTCGCAAGGTCATTGTCGTCCGGTTACCTGTGTCAGTCGGTGTGGGGGCCGTCGCCATAACCACCTCCTGTAAACAATGTGCGACGTGCCGGATCCCGACACGTCGCACATTTCATACTTCATCTAGCAATGAGGTTGAAGAAGCGGATAGTCAAACCTGCCTCTGTTCATGCCTCTGCGCAGATTAGCCGCCGGGGTTGTAACCGGTGCTGATCGAACCATCCAGCAGACCGGCGTTGGTCTTTTCCAGCAAGTCCTTGATCTCCTGGGAGACCGCAGCCTCATGATCGTGGAACGGAGCCAGACCCACGGCGCCGAAGAAGTTGCCGCCGGGGAATTCGCCGTTAACCGACATCGTGGCCAGGTCGACGACTCCGGGGGTGATGAGCTTCATCGCGCTCGAAACCAGGCAGGCATGGGCCTCGGGAACGGTGCCCCATTGGTCGCTGTCCACACCGATGCACCAGACGCCTTCATTGCCGGCGGCCTGAATCAGGGCGCCGTTGCCCGTCTTGCCGCCCGCGCCGAACACAACGTCCGCGCCCTGGTCGATAGCCTGCTGGGCCGTCGTCGCGCCCCACTCGGGGTCGGTGAAGGCCACATCCAGACCACCGGGATGGTAGGTGGCGATGATGTTGATGTCGGGGTTAACCGAACGCGCGCCGTTCAGATAGCCTTCGTTAAAGGCCACGACCGGCGGGACCAGGTTGGTGCCCAGCACGGAGGCGATGGTGCCGCTCTGGCTCAGCGATGCGGCCAGCACGCCGGCCAGGTAACCAGCCTTGTCCTCATTGAAGACCAGGCCGGTGACGTTCGGCAGAGCCTCGCCCTGGAACTGGTCGACACCGATGAAATCGATGTCGGGATATTTCCCGGCGGCTTCGATCGTTGCCTCGCCCATGGCGAAACCGACGGTCACGATGATGTCATAACCCTGATCGGCGAACAAGGCGATGTTGGCGCCGTAGTCCGTGGCGTTGGCCGTCTCGATGTAGTTGACCTCGGCCGCGCCAAGGGCTTCGGCCGCCTGTTGCGCGCCTTCCCAAGCGGACTGGTTGAACGATTTATCGTCAACTTCGCCGACGTCCGTGACAAGACCGATGCACAGAACGCCCTCGTCGCTGCAATTTGCAGCTTCGGCCGGCGCCTCTGCAGGCGCTTCGGTCGGCTCGGCGGCCGCCGGCGCTTCGGTCGGAGCCGCAGCCGGGACCTCGGTTGCGGCCGGGGCCGCGCCGCCGCCGCAGGCGACCATCAGGGCCAGCAGCAGCAGTCCGGTAAGTAACAATGCAATTCGCTTCATAATCTTTCTCTTCTCCTTTGAAACAGAAAGTAAATGGTAAGCGCGGTTCCGGGGATATGATTGAATCGTCGTGGATAATTTACGGCCACAAATTATGGCGCACCGCGGACTCTTTCTCTCCCATCCTCTGCCCGCACTTCCGCATCTATTGTCACTCAAAAACGCCGAAAAGACAAAAAAAGAATAGGATCAGAATGGATCGGTTTGTCCTTCACTTTTTAGGATAAATGCCGCCACGGACTCCCAGACCGTGGCGTGAATCGGCTCGAACGGCCGCATCAATTCGTGCCCCACGTGGGGAAAGACAGTCAAATTCTTGTCCTTGTTGGGCAGGAGGGAGAATATCCGGCGGGCATTGTCCGGATGGGCTGCATTGTCGTCTTCACCGGCAAAAATCCGCGCCGGAATGTCCAGTCGGGGCCACAGCTTCCGCCCCATTTCGATCATGGCCACCATCTCGTGCATGCCTGACAGGGGAACACGGCTGACCTGGGGCAATTGAGCCTGGAATTCGGGGCTGTCGAAATCCACCGACGGGTCGAAATCCAGCACCCGCTCGCGCACCAGTTTCTGCATGCTTTCTTTCTTGCTCTTGTGGGGGTAATACCAGGGGACGAAGTAATGGATATATTTGACCCAGTTGAGGCGCGCGTCGGGCGGGTCGTAGATCGGGGCGAGCATGGCGATTCCCTTTGCGTCGCCGAATTTCAGGGCCACGTGCGCCCCCAGGATATTGCCCATCGAATGGCCGATGAGGTAAAGCTCGTCACACTCCCGGCGCGCGGTTTGGTAGGCCTCTTCAGCCTCGGCCAGCCACAGGTTGCGCCCCGCTCCGCGCAAGGCGCTGGGGTAGGTCCCGTGGCCGGGCAACAGCGGGCAATGGACGAACACCCCTTTTTGGTTGAGATACTCGGCCATGGGTCGCGAACTGAGGGGGCTGCCCATGAATCCGTGGAGCACGAGCACGCCTACGCGTCGGCCGTCCGGCAAGGGCTTCCCGGCCGCCAGGGTATAGGGCAGCCGCTCCGTTTTCACTTCATAATTCGGCTTAAAAGGCATATATGGTTACCTCGTGGGCCGGAGTATAGTGACAAGCCGCCCCCGTGGCAATCATCCGCCCGCGAATCTGGTACAATCGGGCCATGACTATTCATGTGTTGCCCGACCAGTTGGCCTCGCAAATCGCCGCCGGGGAGGTGGTCGAACGGCCCTCATCCGTCGTCAAGGAGCTGATGGAAAACGCCATCGACGCCGGCGCAACCGTCATCACCATCGATATCCGCGGCGGCGGCCGCGAGCTGATCCAGGTGGCCGACAATGGCGACGGTATGCCCGCCGACGAGATTGAGACGGCCTTCCTGCGCCACGCCACGTCGAAGCTTCAGTCGGCCGACGAGTTGTGGTCCATTCGCACGCTTGGCTTCCGGGGCGAGGCGCTGGCCGCCATCTCCGCGGTCAGCCGGGTCACAGTCGTCAGCCGGGAGCGGGCGGCTTCGACCGGGGTTCGCCTGGTTCTCGACGGCGGCATCATCACCGACCGGGAGCCGGTCGGCGCGCCGGCGGGCACGGTCATCGCCGTCGAAAACCTCTTCTATAACGTCCCGGCCCGCCTTAAGTTCCTCAAGAGCATCACGACCGAGAAGCGCCTCATCGACGAGTTTGTCACCCGCTACGCCATGGCCTATCCGGCCATTCGCTTTCGGTTGAGTCATGACAATCGGGTGACCTTCCAGACGACCGGCAGCGGCTCGACGGCCGACGTCCTGCTGGCCGCTTATGGCCCGGACACGCTCCACCAACTCATCGAACTCCTTCCGCGAGAGGATGAGTCGTCAGCCGGTAGCAACCGGAGACCGGCGGTGCGTGGTTTCGTCAGCGACCCCGCCCTGAACTACGCCGGCCGCAACCATATCCAACTTTATGTCAATGGTCGCACGATTCGCGATCCCCGGCTCACTTTCGCCGTCGTCCAGGCCTATCACACGCTGCTGCCGGTGGGCCGTTTCCCCATGGCGGTGCTCTTCATCGATATGCCACCGGAGGAGGTGGATGTCAACGTCCATCCGACCAAGGTGGAGGTTCGGTTTCGCGATGAGGGGGCCGTGTTTTCGGCCGTGCAGCGAGCGACGCGCGAGGCGTTGATGGAGACGGCTCCCGCTCGTGGCCTGGGGCTGGGCGGCTGGGTCTCTTCGGATCAGGGCATCGGCGGGTGGTCGGGTTTCCGCCCGCAGACCGAGCGCGACGATATGCCTTCCAGCCGTCTCGACATCCCCTGGCAATTGCAAGGCCCGGCCCCGGAACGTAGCGTGGACGAGGGATCGGCCGCCCCGTCGCTGCTGGACAATGGCGCCTCGCGGCTGCCCATCATGCGCGTCATCGGTCAGGTCGGCGCGGCCTATATCATCGCCGAGGGGCCGGACGGACTCTACCTCATCGACCAGCATGCCGCCCACGAGCGTATCCTCTTCGAGCAGTTCATGGCCCAACGACAGGGGCAGGGGATCGCCTCGCAGGGGCTGGTGGCCGCCGCAACCGTCTATCTGCCCCCCTCACAAGCCCACCTGGTGGAAGAGAACCTGGGCTTATTGACTGCATTGGGCTTCGAGATCGAGTCGTTCGGACCGAACGCGTTCCGTGTTCGCGCCGTGCCGGCGATTCTGAGCCGATCCGATCCGGCCGCGGCCCTGGCGGCCGTCGTGGCCGATCTGGAGAACGAGACCGCGCCGTTGCAGGCGGAGACGGAGGCGATGGTCGTCAGGCGTGTCTGCAAGACGGCCGCCGTCAAGGCGGGTCAGGTTTTGACGCGCGAGGAGATGGAGGCGATGATCCTGCAGCTGGAGGCTTGCGAGGTACCCCACACCTGCCCCCACGGCCGCCCGACGCTCATCCACCTGTCGGCCGCCGCGCTGGCCCGCCAGTTTGGGCGGACGTGATGTCCGACAAACATAAAAGGCCCCCGTCGCGGAAGCCCATTGTTTGCCCACCTTTCCGGCGAACCCACTAATTCTGTTATGTCGATGCCGAAGGTGGGAATCGAACCCACACTCCTTTCGGAACACGATTTTGAGTCGTGCGCGTCTGCCTGTTCCGCCACTTCGGCCGGACTGAACCAGGGGCAAGTATAGAACAAGACCCTGCCGGTGTCAATTTCGTCCCTTGCCTCAATGCCGAAAATTGATCTGTGCCCCATCACGCTATAGAATTTCACCG
>CAYXNH010000054.1:0-16238 GCA_964466135.1 uncultured Ardenticatenaceae bacterium
ATTCGGTGGCCGATGCCCATGATGCGCTTGCCCGATTCGCGTGCTTCCCTGAACCAGGCGGCCACGTCGCCGCGACCGGCGGCGGCGATGAATTGCTCCATCGCGCGCTGGGTCGCGCCACCGTGGGCCGGGCCTTTCAGCGTGCCGATGGCGCTGGTGATGGCCGAATAGAAGTCCGTGCCCGTGCTGGTGGTGACTCGCGCGGCGAAGGTCGAGGCGTTGAAGCCGTGGTCGGCCAGCATCACCAGATAGGAATCAAGCGCGCGAACCGCATGGGGGTCCGGCTCCTTGCCGTCGAGCATGTAGAGGAAGTTGGCCGCTTGCGACAGGTCCGAACGCGGGGCGATCGGTTCGTTGCCGTTGCGGATGCGCTCCCAGGCGGCGACGATGGTCGGCATGATGGACGTCAGGTAGAGCGCCTTGTCGCGCGCGCCGTCGTGGGTAATGTTGTCGGCGTCGGGATCGATGATGCCCAGGGCGCTGACGGCCGTGCGCAACACCGACATGGGATGGCTGTGCGTCGGGAACTCCCGCATGATGTCCAGCAGGCGGGACGGCAGCGCTCGTTTCGAATCCATGGCCGCCTTGAACGTGGCCAGCTCGCGCTCGTTGGGCAGCTTGTCGTTCCAGAGCAAGTAAACGACTTCTTCAAACGTCGCGTTGGGGCCGAGGTCGCGGATATCATAACCCCGATAGATAAGAATCCCTTTGGTTCCATCAACGTAACTTGATGAGGTGGCCATTTGTTCTTCTTTCTTGGTTTCTGACATATTAACTACTCCTGTAGGAAAAGTGAACGAATCTTATTGCGGCGCGGCCGTCCTCAGCCGTTCGCCATATTGGGCTTCATAATATTTGCGGAACTCGCCGCTCTTAATCTTGCGCCACCACCATTCGTTGTCGCGATACCATTTGGCCGTCAGGATGATGGCTTCCTCCGGCGTGTGGCTGGGTTCCCAGCCCAGAGCGGTGATTTTGGCGATGTCGAGGCTGTAGCGTCGATCGTGGCCGGGCCGGTCAGTCACGTGGCGGATGAGGTCGCGCGGCCGATCGAGCGTGTCGAGCAAAATCTCAACCATGGCCATGTTTTCCACCTCGACCCCCGTGCCGATGTTGTAGATTTCGCCAATGGCGCCGCGATGCAGCACCAGATCGACGGCCTCGCAGTGGTCTGTGACGTACTGGTATTCGCGCATCTGGCGGCCGTCGCCATAGACCGGAAGCTGCTGGCGGTCGATGGCGTTGGTGGCGAAGAGGGGAACCACTTTCTCCGGGTATTGGTAGGGGCCGATGTTGTTCGAGCCGCGGGTGATGGTCACCGGCAAGCCGTGGGTGACGAAGTAGGCGTTGACCATCAGGTCGGCGGCGGCCTTGCTGGCGGCGTAGGGGCTGCGCGGGTCGACCTTGTCCGTCTCCACGCTCGATTTCCCGGGCGGAATGTGGCCGTAGACTTCGTCGGTGGAGATTTGATGGTAGCGCTCCAGGGCCAGCTCGCGGGCGACCTCCAGCAGCACGTAGGTCCCATAGACGCTGGTCTGGACGAAGGCGCCGGGGTCCATGATCGACCGGTCGACGTGGCTCTCGGCAGCGAAGTTGACGATGGTGTCGATATGATTGGCGCGGACGGCCGCCTCTACCTCGGGACGATCGCAAATATCGCCCAGAATGAAGACGAAACGGGGATCGTCGATGATGGCGATGAGGTTGTCGAGATTGCCCGCGTAGGTCAGCTTGTCGTAGACCACGATATTGTACTCATCGTGGTGGGTCAGCATGTAGTGGGCAAAATTCGAGCCGATGAAGCCCGCTCCACCGGTGACCAGTATATTCTTCAACCATACCTCCCGATCATCACAACTTGTTGTCGTTTTTTCCGCGCGGAACGGGTGAATCGGTGATTTTCATTATGCTTTACTTTGAAAGGCCCGTTCCCGAAGATGATCCCAGGCGCTCCGCTCAAACCTGGAATAGCACAGATTGTAGCCGATGCGGCCCGTTTGGTAAATATTAATCCGATTATGGCGCCGGTTTCCCACCCGGCGCCACGCTCTCCGGCCGTTATGGCTCCTCAAGCCAGTCGGCGATCAGCCGGTTGGCGATGCTGGGCGGCGGTGGAATGGGCGGCAAGGCATCCGGCGGGAACCAATCCGCGGCGGCCAGTTCGGACGCGTCGATGTTCAAGTCACCCTCGTCATAGTCGGCGGTGAAGGCGATCATCAGGGAGTGGGGGAAAGGCCAGGGCTGGCTGCCGAAGTAGCGGATATTGCGGACGGCGATGCCGACCTCCTCCTGGATCTCCCGCTCCACGCACTCCTCCAGCGTCTCGCCCGGTTCGACGAACCCGGCCAGGACGCTGAACATCGCCGTCGGGAAGCGGTTGGCCCGCGCCAGCAGGATCTCCGAGCCGTTGGCCGTCGGTCGCGTCACACGCACGATGACGGCCGGGGCCAGGCGCGGGTAACTGGTCAGACCACATTGCGGGCACACCTTGGCCCGGTCGTTCTCGTGGTCGACCGTGGCCTGACCGCAGCGGCCGCAATAGCGGTTGGTGCTGTTCCACTCGACGATCTGGATGGCGCGCCCCGCCAGCCAGAACATCTTCTCGTCCAGCAGTGAATAGAGCGGCCGGAGCGACTCCAGCGCGAGGCCCGCGGGTGGTTCGGCGTCCTCGGCGATCTCGCCGCAGTAGCAGTGGATTGGCGGGCTGTCGCCGTTCCAATACCCCAGATAGCGCGTGTTCTGAAGGGGCAGCCCCAGGCTGTCCGGGGACGAGAGGCACGGCAGGCGCGCGCCGCCGCCGTTGGTCTCGACCAGCAGTCGATGGCTACGAAACAGGAACCACAAGGCCGGTTGGCCCACTTCCTCAGGGGGGTGCACAGAGGCGACAAACGAAGTCGGCATGCCGGCGACCTAGGGGTATCCGCTGCCAGGGGTGGCGCTCGGTGGCAGGGTGGGAACTCCTCCGGGGTAACCCGATCCCGGGGGCGTGCTGGTGGGCAGGCCGGGAGACGGGGTGCTGCCAGTGCCGGGCGGCGGCGTGGTCGTTGTGCCGGGGGCGATGTCGGTCGGGCCGGGGGTGGCCAACGGATCGGGCGTTCCCGGCAGCCCCGATGTCGGTAGTGGGGTTACCGGCAATGGCGTAGTCGGCACGGCCGATCCTGGCGGTGTGTCGAAGGGCGGCGGCGTGCCCGGCAAGGGCAGGCCCATATCCGGCGTCACCGTAGGGCTGATGATCTCGCCGCCCTCCAGCGTGGGACTGATTTCGACCTCACCGGGCGTATCACCGCCCGACCCCGAGGCAGGGAACTCCAGCGTGCCGACGACAACGGTCAGGGCCGGATCGACCGAGCCTTGCAGCGGGTTCGGCTCCAGGATGCGGTCGACTTCCAGATACCACACAACCCCGCCGGGCGGCTCCTTGCCGCAGCCCACCGGCCCGCGATAGACGCGCCAGGTGCCGACGATGGTCATCTCGATCCCTTCCTCGACCAGCCGCAGCAGATTCTCGAAACCGACGGCGTTAAGCTGAAGATCGTCGGCCACGAGGCTCCAGCGGATGCTCGGCCCGGAATGATCGAGGCATTCCGGCGCGGGCATACGGGTGTAGCTGCCCGATACCTGCAGGCGCTGGTTCTGGAAGGCGGCCGGGTCGCCGTTGAGTTCGGCGAAACCGACCTCATGGGCCTGATAATCGGCCGTTCCCGGCGGAAGGGTGAACGTCGGCAGGATGGGGTAAAGCGGCCGGTTGTTGCCGCCGGAGAGCGAAAAGGCGAACAACCCCAATCCCACGGCCACCAGCGCGATGACCGCGATGAGGATGAGCGGCAGGCGACCGGCGGCCGCGCGCAACCGATCCATTGGTTGGGCCGGCGTCGGTTGGCCGTTTTCCATTTCGCTGTCGTGGATTGGACTACTCATCTGACCTTAAGGAATGATGGCTGTTTGGCCCCTCGCCGGTACGTGATCCACCATTCGAGCATCAAAATCACCAGCCCCGCCAGCAATAGCCAGGGCCAAAGTTCTCGCCGGTTCAAAAAGCCGTCCCCGCGGGATCGTATCTCTTCCTGACCGAGCGTGATCGTGTCGGTCGGGCGAATGCGTGATTCCTCAGGGTTGAAAAAGTTAATCGCAAACTGTTCCGACCGAATATCATCCGGCCCCAGGCGGTACGTCACCGTGTACAGGCCGGTCTGCTCGGTGTCGCTGAACAAAATCGGGCTGCCTGTGTCCGGATTAACCATCTCCGTGACCGTGCCGTCGGGCAAAGTGACGGTGATGAACTCGGCGCGCGCGCTTGGGAGCAGGCTGACGACCGTCCCGGGTTGCGGGTTTTCCCCAATCGTCACCATCCGCCCCGGATTCAACCAATCGGTGATGTTAGCCATTATAACCGGAAATGCAATCTGCAGCGGCAGGTCGGAGCGATGCAGGTCGAAGGTCAGGACGACCACGCGCCGCCCGTCTTTCTCCCCAGCCAGCAGCAGCGGCCCGCCCTCGGCGGCGACCACAACCTCCAGCCCGTTCGGCTCGACCGCCTGCGCCTCGGCGATGTTGATGCCGCGCCAGTCCACGTCGGTCAGCAGGGGGCTGCTGGCCAGGTAGGTGACGGCCGTCTTGGTGAAGGTGCCGGTCACCTGGATGGCGGGAGCGGGGTCGCCCTCGTCGCCGGGTTGCGGGTTGACGACCAGGATGCTGCCCTCCGGCAACGTCGTGGGGACGGGCACACCGTCGAACAGGGTGAGGTCGAACGTTTCGCCGGACTCGGCCGCCTGCCCGAAGTCGCTCCCCGGCATTCGCACCAGTTCATAGCCGGGCATGACCGCAAAAAATCGCTCCAGGAACAGGTTTTCCTCGCCGACCAGCAGCACCCGCCTTGTGGCTTGCCCGCCGCTGACCGACCAGGCCCGGTTGTCGACCGCCAGATAATCGGACGTGCCCGCCGCCGGTTCCAGTCGGGCTTCAATCACCTCGGCCGTGGCCGGAATCGACCACGTCAGATGGCTATCCTGATTTCCGTCAATCGTCATCCGCCGCGAGTCGACCAGCGCCCCGTCGATGTAGAGGCTCAGCAACGTCTGCCCGGCCGCCTGTCCCTTGTTGGCCACGGTGACCAGCAGGTCCAGCGCCGCCTCGCCCGGCCGGGCGGCCAACGCCGACAGAGCCAGGTTTTCGTCGCTGCGGCCGACGGGGATGTATTCGACCTCGCCCGGCAGCGAAGGCAACGCCTCCGGCAAGCCGCCATCGGAGACGATGACCATGCGCGGCTGCGCCAGACCCTGCGACGAGGCCGCCGCCAGACTGAATGCCGCCGCCCAGTCGGCCGAGTTGTTTTCGGCCGCGGCTCCGGCCAGCGCTTGCCGCAGCAAAGGCCGGTCACTGGTCATGGCCGCCTGGACGACCGGCGCGCGCCCGGCGGCGATGAGGGTCATCCGATCGCCGCCGCTCATGCCGTCGATCAGCCGCTCGACCTTGGCTCGGGCGACGTCGAAGCGGGTCTCGCCGTTCTCGCCGTCGTTGGCCTGCATTGAGGCCGAGCTGTCCAGCAAGACGATCAGGTCGCCCTCGACCCCCGCGGCCGATTGCCAATAGGGTCGCGCCAGGGCCAGCACCAGCGCGGCCAAGATGAGCAGTTGCAGCAAGAGCAGCAGATTGCGCCGCAGCCGCTGCCAGGGGGCGTTGGCCGTGCGGTCACGCACCAGTTCGCGCCACAGCAAGGTGCTGCTGATGACCTGCTCGCGCCGTCGCAGCCGCAACATGTAGAGCAGGATGATGGGGACGGCCAACAGGCCCAGAGCCAGCGCAGCCGGAGCGAGCAACGACATCCCTAGCGCACCACTCCTTGCCGCCGCAACCCCTGCGCGATGAGCAGTTCCCAGGGCGTATCGGCGGCGACCAGCGAGTAGTGGATGCCGCGGCCGCCACAAAACGTCTCGATCTGCCCGCGCCAGAGCGCCAGTTGGGTGGCATATTCATCCAGCGTGAGCGGGTCGAGCGTGACCTCGGCCGCCTCGCCCGTCTCGACGTCGAGCAAGCGCAAGTCGCCGCTCAGGTCAGGCGACAGCTCGCCGGGAGACAGGACATGGAGCAGCGCGATCTCGTAGCCGCGTGACAGGAGCGCATCCAGCCCCTGCCGGACGTCGCCCGGCGAGAACAGGTCGCTGATCAAAAACAACAGCCCCGGCCGTCGGGCGCGCAGGGCATAGTCACGCAGGGACACATCGAGGGCTGTGCGCCGCTCGCCGCCGGGCGTCCCGCTCGACAGGAGCCGGTAGTTGACATCGAGAAAATTGATCAGCGGCCAACCGTTCGGCCGCCCGCGAAACGGCCCCCAGTTGTGACGGCCGCCGCTGTCGAACAGGGTCACTGAGACGAGGTCGCCGGACAGCAGGCCGATGTAGCCCAGCGCCCCGGCGAGTTGCATGGCCAGGCGCAGCTTGTGGTCGGGCGCATCGTGGCCGTCCTCGGCGGGTGGCCAGTTCATGCTGTCGCTGCTGTCCACCAGAATATGGACGGCCAGGTCTTCCTCCTCCTGGGTCAGCTTGATGAACGGCCGTTCCAGCCGGGCGAAGACGTTCCAGTCGAGCCGCCGCAGGTCATCCCCTTGCGTGTAGTTGCGATAGTCGGCGAACTCGATGGAGGTGCCGCGCTTGCGGCTGCGCCGGTTGCCTTTCATGACCCCGGCGCGCACCGAATCGGCCGAGAGCGTCAGCTGCTCCAGTTTGCGCAGGGCGGCGTCGTCGAACAGGCGCATGGGCGGTGGTTAGGCTCCGGCCGGGTCGCGCGGGACGGCCCGCACCAGATCGGCGATGATGTCGTCGGGGCTGATGCCCTCGGCCTGGCCCTCGAAGTTGAGCAGCAGGCGATGGCGCAGCGCGGCCGGGGCGATGGCGGCGATGTCGTCGAAACTGACGTTATAGCGGCCGTCGAACAACGCCAGCGCCTTGGCCCCCAGCAGCAACGCCTGCCCGCCGCGCGGCCCGGCGCCATAGCGTACATAGTCGTTCACCGGGCGGCTGGGACCGGCGCCGGGATGGGTGGCGACGATCAGCCGGGCAACGTACTCATTAACGGTGGAGGGGGCCGGGATCCGGCGGGCCAGGGCTTGCATGGCCAGCAGGTCGGCGCCACCGGCCACGGAATCCGGCGCGGCCATGGCCTCGGCGGTGGTGCGGTTGAGTATCTCGGCCAGGTCCTCGGCCGAGGGGAAGGGGACGTTGACCTTGAACAAAAACCGGTCGAGTTGCGCCTCGGGCAGGGGGTAGGTGCCCTCCTGTTCGATGGGATTCTGCGTGGCCAGCACGAAGAAGGGCGCGGGCAGGGGGTAGGTGGTGTTGGCGACGGTGACGGTATGCTCCTGCATCGCCTCCAGCAAGGCCGATTGCGTCTTGGGTGTGGCCCGGTTGATCTCGTCGGCCAGCACCAGATTGGCGAAGACCGGCCCCTTCTGGAAGCGGAAGCCGCGGCGGCCGTCGTCGCGCTCCTCCATGATCTCCGTGCCGGTGATGTCGGCCGGCATCAGGTCGGGCGTGAACTGGATGCGGCCGAATTCGAGGTGCAACGCCCGGCCCAGCGAGCGAATCAGCATCGTCTTGCCCAGCCCGGGCACGCCTTCCAGCAGCACATGGCCGCCGCTGATCAGGCCGATCAGGGCGTGGCGGACGACTTCGCCCTGGCCGACGATGACCTTGCTCACCTCGGCTTCGATGGCCGCGGCCTTCTCCCGGAATGTATCCGGGCTAATCGTTTCTACCGGTTGTTTCATCTGCATGTCCCCATATGATTTGGCCCATTATACAGCCGATTAGGCTGATGCGATCCTTCACTCATCCCCGTCTTTTGCGGCCAGGTAGTCGGTGTAGCCGCCAAGCGTGTCGGTCAATCTCCCGTCGCGCAATTCGACGATGCGATCCACCACCTTGTCCAGAAAATACCGGTCATGGGAGATAACCAGCACCGTGCCGTTGAATTCGTTCAGGGTATCCTCCAGCACTTCGATGGCCGGGATATCGAGATTGTTGGTCGGCTCGTCCAGCAACAGCAGATTCGGCCGTTGCAGCACGAGCCTCGCCAATTGCAACCGGCTCCGCTCGCCGCCGCTCAGCTTGCCGATGGGTTGCTGCACCTGATCGTAGCTGAACAGGAAGCGCAGCAGGAAGGCCACCGCCGCCTCGCGCGTCAGCGGGGCAGCCTGCCGGATACAGGTGATGAGGTCCTGCTGCGGGTCGAGCGTCTCCTGCTCCTGGGCGTAGTAGCCGATCTGGATGCTAGGCCCGATCTTGATCTCGCCCGACGTGGCGCTCTCCGGATCGAGCAGCATTTTGAGCAGGGCTGATTTGCCTACACCGTTTGGCCCTACCAGGCCGACGCGCTCCCCATGCCAAACCGTCAGGTTCAGATCGTTGAACAGCGTGACGCCATTGTCGAATGTGCGGCCGACATTGACCAGCTCCAGCACCTTGTTGCTGCCTCGCCAGCCGCTTAATTCCAGCGTCATCCGTCTGGATTCGGCCACTTTCTCGATCTTGTCCATCTTGTCCAGCATCTTTTGGCGGCTGCGGGCCTGCCGGATGTGGCGTTCGTTGACGACGAGCGAGGCCCATAGCTCAAACCGGGCGATGGCCGCCTCGATGCGGGCGATCTCCTTTTGTTGCGCGGCATAAAGCTGCTGCTGGCGCAAGCGGCGGATGGCGCGTTCGTTGGCGTAGGCGGTGTAATTGCCGATGTAGGTCGTCAATCGGCCGCTCTCCAATTCGGCGATGTGGGTCGCCAGGCCGTCGAGCAGATAGCGGTCATGGGAGATGATGATCACGCAGCCCGGATAGTCGCGAATGGTCTCTTCCAGCATCCGTTTGGCGGGCAGGTCGAGGTGATTATCCGGCTCATCCAGCAGCAGCAATTGCGGCTGTTGAACCAGCAGCCGGGCCAGCATGACCAGTTTCTTCTGCCCGCCGCTCAAATGATCGGTCAACGTCGACCAGCGATCCTTGCCCATGCCCAGCGCCGCCAACGTCTCCTTGACCTTGCTCTCGTAGCGCAGGCCATCGAGTTGGTCAAAGCGGTGGAGCAGACGTTCCTGATTTCGCATGGCCTTCTCGAGCGCCACGGGGTCGTTGTAGACGTCCGGCTGGGCCATGCGGTCGGCCAGCAGGTCGAGTTCCCGTTCAATCTCGCCCAGTTCAGGCAGGGCGGACATCGCCTCCTGCAAAACCGTGCGGCCGGCGGGCAGACGCGGTTCCTGCTCCAGCCGCCCCCAGGTCAGACCGGAGATGCGGAACACTTGCCCCTCGTTGGCGGGTATCTCATTGGCGATGAGCTTCATGATCGTCGATTTGCCCGCGCCATTGGGGCCGACCAGACCGACTCGTTGGCCGCGCTGGATCTCCCAGGTGAGATCGGAAAAGATCGGTCGTCCGGCCAGCGTGACGCCGATGTGGTCGAGTTTGACGATGATCTCGGCCATATTTGCCTCCCAAAATAAAAAAAGCCGGGGTTGTTATGCCCGGCTGAAAAGAGTCCAACTTACTACTTTACATAATAATCATTCACCAGGCGTGCTTTGAGAAGGCTTCCCGAAATTGGAAGCCAGGATGTGCGTTTGCACGATCCGCATGGTGAAGCCTGACAGGAATGACATCGCCCGCAATGTAGCTCAAAATCGGCGAAAAGGCAACTTTCGGCAACGATGGTATACTGGGTTGGATTCAACTATGACACACCTGAAAAATCGGCCAAGCCGACTGGTCCTTACCTTATTGCTCCTTGTCCTGCTGTCGGCCGCCTGTGGCATCTTGCCGGGCAGCCCCGAGGCCGAGGCGACATCCGCGCCCGTTATTACCCTCCCGGCGGCCACGCCATTGCCGCCGGCGACGCCCGTGCTTTCCACCACCCCCCAGCCGCCCGCGCCGGTTTCGTCCCTGCGCCTGTGGATCCCGCCGGAGATCGGCGCGCGCACCGAGGCGGGGGCCAAGGAGTTGGCGAATCAGATTCGCGACTATCGCGCGATGCACGCCAATCTGGACATCATCACCGAGCAAAAACCTGTCGAGGGACCGGGCAGCATGGTCAACTACTTGCGCACCGGCCGGGGGGTCGCTCCCAGCGTGATGCCCGACGTCGTCGCCGTGCCCACCTCGCTTCTGGCCGACGCGCGGGTGCGGGACCTTTTCTATCCGCTGGAGGGTCTCATCGATCCAGCCTTCGTTAACGACATCTTCCCCGCGCCGGCGACCCAGATTGCGGTCGAGAATCATCTGTACGGCTACCCGTTCGCCTCCGCGGGGCTGACGCACCTGGTCTATAACACCACCGTCGTCACCGGGACCATCCCGCTGGAGTGGACGCGGTTCATCTCCGACACCAACCACACGATGGTGTTCCCGGCCGACAGCCGCGAGGGGGCCATGCTGGGCCTCCAGTTTTACCTGGCGGAGGGCGGGACGCTGGTGAATCAGTCCGGCCAGGTGGCGCTGGAGATGGAGCCATTGGCGCGGGCGCTGGCGGAGATCGCCGTCAACAAGGGCAACCTGCTGCAAAGTTACCAGCTCAAGACGCTCGATGAGGCCTGGCAATATTACCAGTTGGGGTTGAGCAACACGATCTGGATGCGCGCCAATCATTACCTTGGGCGACGAGCGGCCGATCTGTCGTTCATCGCCCCGCAAGCTTTCTCGCCCGTCCCCGGCCCCGAGGGCGCGCTGGTGCCCCTGACGACGAGTTGGGCCTGGGCCATCACGACCAGCGACCCGGCCCGCCAGGCGGCGGCGGCCGATCTGATCCTCTACCTGACCACGCCCGATAATTTGGCCCTGTGGAGCGGGCGCAGCCAGGTGATGCCGGCCCGACGCAGCGCGATGGCCCTGCTGGCCGCGAACGACCCGTACTACGGGTTTCTGGAGGAGCAATCGGAGGTCGCGCGGGCGATGCCCGTCAACGAGACCAGCCGGGTAATGGACGTGATCGGCGACGCCGTCTTTCAGGTGTTGACGACCGATTCCCCACCCGGGACTATCGCCGAGCAGGCGGTGGCGGCGTTGCGCCAGTAGCCGGCGATCGCCCCGGCCACATTCTCCACAGCCTCCCGCACCGGAGGCGAGAGACCTTCCCCGAAGGCCATGTTGGCCGGGCAGATGCCCAGCACATGGGCGTTCGCGCCGGTGAGGCCCGCCAGATAGACCGCCAACAAGCCCAGCGACAGGGTGTGCGTGCTGCCGCCCGCGCTGTCGGCCTGGTGGGCGCACAGCCAGCGAATCGCCCCGGCCGCCTCGTCCAACCGGATCGCGTCGATAAACAGGATTTCGTCGGGGGCAAAACGAATGATGGGGCCGAAGCAGTTCTCCGGCGCGTGGCCGCAATCGATGAGCAGGAGGCAGTCGTGCGGCTCAATCAACTGCCTCAACCGGTCGATAACCGCCGGCCCCGCGCCATCATCCCCGCACAGGGATTGACCCACTCCCACCAGCGCCAGACGCGGCAGGGAGCGATCAGGCCGGGTCAAAATCCGGCTCAGGCTCGTTTTCCAGGGCGAGTTGCTCAATGTCTTCCGGCTCTCCGTAGAGAATAGTGAAACGGTTACGCCCCAAATCGGCCAGCTCCCAATCATCGTTCGACAGCGTGATGCAATCGAAACGGCAGGAGTAGGCGCACTGGCCGCAGAACGTGCACCGATCGATATGATAGCGGAGGACGTACCGCTTCGTAGCCTTGTCGACGGTGATGAGTTCAATCGCCGCTGCGGGGCAGTCCTTCACGCACAAGGAGCAGCCCGTACAGTCCTCGGGATGCCAAACCAACAGGCCCCGGAACCGCTCGGCCGCGGGCCGTCGCTCGACCGGGTAAAGCTCGGTGACCGGACGACGGAACGCCGAGCGAATCATGTCGGTGACCATGCCTATCTTTTTCATCGCAACACCCTGATGACCAGAATCAGCAACCATTGGGCGATGACGAGCACCGAGCCGATGCGCCACCACAGGCTAACCGTCTGGTCGATTCGCAGTCGGGCCAGAACCGTCTGCATCATGACGACGATGATCAACAGCCCGAACGACTTGGCCGTAAACACAACCGGCGCCAACGCCCCTTCGCCGACGCCTCCCAGATAGAGCGCCGTCACCAACATGAGGCCGATGACCAGCGCGGTGGCGCGAGCCAGCGTGAAGAGCGTCAGCCCGCGGCCGCTGTACTCGGTCAGCGCCCCGGCGACGATCTCCGTCTCCGCCTCCGGCGCGTCGAATGGCGGCATCTCCAGCTTGCCCATCAGGCCGATGATGGCGACGATGAACGTGAACGGCAGGGTCAGCACAAACCACGGGCGACCGGCGGCCGATTGCGCCAGCTCCCAAATCTGCCAACTGCCCGACTCACCGGCGATCATCAGGGCGATGGATGGGCTGAGGAGGGCCAAAATGAAAGGGGCCTCATAGGCGAACATCTGCGTGAAGACCCGCAAGGCGCCGGTCAATGAGAAGCGATTGCGCGTTTGCGCCCCCGCCAGCCCGGTGCAAAGCGTCAGCAGGCTCAGCAAGTAGAGCGAGACGATCAGGTCTCCGGGGAAGCTGAAGACTGGTGGCAAGCCGAACAGGGGAACCGCCAGCGCGGCCGTCAGCGTCCCGGCCAGAGCCAGGATGGGCAACGCGGCGAACAGGAGCGCGTTCGTCCCTTGCGGCTGAATCTCTTCCTTGCCCAGTAACTTGAGCGCGTCGGCATATGGCTGGAACCAGCGCGGCCCTATCCGGTTCTGAAAGCGGGCCAGCAACTTGCGGTCGACCCATTGATAGAATAGCCCGGCGGCGATGAGACCCAGCCCCGCCGGGAAAAACATCAGGTAAATCAGGTCACGAACGATGGTCATGTGATGATCCCTTATCCCAATGATGGATTCTCACCTGTTTTACGCCGGTAATAATCGATGCCGTAGCGACGAAGGTCCGCCCACGACCAGGTTTTCTCCTGCCTGTCGCGCCCCGCTTCGCGCAGGGTGACGGCGCGGTCGTTGCAGGAGAAGCACGGGTCGATGCCGACCAGGATCATCGGCACGTCGGCCAGGTGGTGACCGACGGCCTGGGTGATCACCGATCCCATGTTGCAGAGCGTCGGCGTGCGCACTTTGATCCGGTCGGGCGACTCCCCGCCGGTGGAGCGAATAAAGTAGAACAGTTCGCCTCGTGGCGCTTCCACCCGGCTGATCACCTCGCCCGGTTTCATCTTGCGCGGCATCCGTTTGACGGTCAGTTCCCCCTCCGGCATAGCGCCGAGGATCGCCCGAATCACCCGGTAGCTGTCGAGCAGTTCATCCAGGCGAACGAGAAAGCGGGACTCCAGATCGCCCGTCGGCAGGGTGATGAGCTTGACCGGGAAGTCGTGATAGGCGATGTAAGGGGCGTCGATGCGCACATCGCGCTCCACGCCCGAGGCGCGGGCCGTCGGCCCCACGACGCCCAGTCTCAGCGCCTCGTCTTTGGTCATCGATCCCACACCGCGCGTCCGCTGCAGGAAGAACGTATCTTCGTTCACGACGCCTCGATAGTGATGCGTGCGCTCTTCCAGAAACTCCAGCCCCTTCAGGATGGCGGCGGCCGCCTCATCGGTGATGTCGAACTTGACCCCACCCAGGATGTTGGCCGAGTAATGCACGCGATTGCCGCTGACCTGTTCCAGGATATCCATGACGGTCTCGCGGTCGCGCCAGGTGTACATGAAGAGCGTGTCGAACCCGGCATCATGAGCGGCCACGCCCAGCCAGAGCAAATGGCTGTGGATCCGCTCCAGTTCGGCGATGATCTCCCGGATCGCCTGGGCGCGGGGCGGGGCTTCCACCTCGGCCAGTTGCTCCACGCCGAGCGTGTAGGCTGTGGCGTGGATGTGGGAGCAGATGCCGCAGATGCGCTCCAGAAGATAGAGGTTTTGCGTCCAGTTGCGGCTCTCGGTGCCTTTCTCGATGCCCCGATGGGCATAGCCGAGCCGGACCGAAGCCCCGGTGACCGTCTCTCCCTCGACCGTGAACTCGAAATGGCCCGGCTCTTTTAGCGCGGGATGTTGCGGCCCGATGGGAATGATAAATTTATCGGCTGTTTGCGTCGGATTCATGGCAGTTCTATCCTTCCGGTAGCGCGGAGGCGATCTCAAAATCCTTGCGCATCGGCCACACGCCATCGGGCCAGTCGTCGGGGATGAACAGGCGACTCTGATCGGCCGCCCCGGCGATCTCAACCCCCAATATCTCGGATAGCTCGCGCTCGTAAATGCCCGACAAGGGCACCAGATCGCGCAGCGTGGTCACCACGGGCTTCTCTCGCGGTATGCTCAGTCGCAGGGTCACCACGGCCGCGCCTTCGGCGAAGTGATAGAGCACCCACAACTCGCCCGTCTCCACGCCCGGGTCCATGCCGGTGATGGCGACCAGATAACCCCAGCCGCCCATCACCAATGCACCGGTGGCAACCAATAGATCATCGGGATCGATGTCGACATCCAGCCGGTGGGTCTGGGGCCGGTTGCTCCTTCGCGCCCAGTCGGCCAGCAAACGCTCAGCGCGCTCCAATTGGGTCTGCATATTCATCGATATATTCCTCTTCCCGCGGGGCTTCATGCGGGTCGATACCCATCCCGGCCACCAGATGGTCGATTTCGGCTGAGCGGTCCGGTTGCAGTTGCTTTAACAAGGTCACCACACCGTGGATGATCGCTTCGGGCCGCGGCGGGCAGCCGGGAATGTAGGCGTCCACGGGGATAGCCTCGTCGATGCCCCCCAGGATGTTGTAGCAGCCGCGAAACACGCCGCCTGAGATGCTGCACGTGCCGACGGCGACGACGAACTTCGGCTCGGGCATCTGCTCGTAGACCCGGCGCAGCCTGTCTCTGGATTGGCGCGTGACCGGGCCGGTGCAGACCAGCACATCGGCGTGGCGCGGGCTGCCCTGCAGCTTGATGCCCAGCCGCTCCAAATCGTAGCGCGGCGTCAGCGTGGCCAGGATTTCGATGTCGCAGCCGTTGCACGAGCCGCTGTTGTAATGGACCAGCCAGGGTGAGTTGGCCAGCGCCCAGTTGCGCACCCTTTCCAGCAAACTTTTCAGATTTCGAGTCGAGCCTGTGACCATCATGTCAACATCTCCGTTCAACGTCTACGTTCAACGTCTCCGTCATCGCCCAATATCCACTAACTCAGCAACAGGATAATCATTGTGATCGATAGCCCGACCAGATAAAGGAGCAGCGGAACCCATAGCCCGATGCCGATGGTGATGCCGCCGGTGGCCAGCCCGGCCGTCGCCAGAACCAGCGCGCCCAGGTGAAGGACGGCAAAGAAGAGGGCGACGATGAAGAACTGCCGGTAGCCGGGCGCGGCCTTGGTCGTCGAGGCGATCTCTCCCCCGGCATACAGGCTGGATTTGTCCGAATCGGCGTCAGCGGCCGCGGGGGCCATCAAACGGCCGACCAGGTAGAGCAGGGCGACGAGCGCGATGTAGATGACGAAAGCAACCGGTGGCGAAGTCAGCATTGTCATTAGTTCCTATCCTTGCCCCTTATTGAACGACCAAACGCAACAGATCGGCCGCCGCCGGGACGGTCAGCCAATCGGCCAATAAGGGCATCACGCCCAACAGGATGATCGCCGCGGCCAGAATGACCAGCGGCACGGTCATCGCCAACGGGATCGCCTGGCCGTTGACGACGGCCGCCGCCGGTTGGTGCCGATAGAGCCGGTTGATCAACGGCGCGTAGTAGCCCAGAGACAGGACGCTGCCCAGGGCGGCGATGATCAGGACGACCAGGATGGCCATGTCCTGCGTTTGCGCCCCGGCCATCAGCACCTGCCATTTCGACATAAATCCCACCAGCGGCGGCAGCCCGGCCAGACCCATCAGCGCCAGGCTCAGCACCAGCGCGATGGCCGGATAGCGCCGGGCAGCTCCCGACAAATCGTCGATGACCAGACCCTTGTGGTCGCCGGGTTCGCCGTCTTTCGTTAGGTCTGGCTTATGTTGCAGGCCAAAGATCAACGCGCCGACGGCCATGAAAGCCAGCCCCTTCATCAGGCCGTGGCTCAGCAGGTGGAAGAACCCGGCCTGCGCGCCTGCCGGCGTGCCGACGTATAGGGCCACGCCCAGCCCCAGGGTCATGTATCCGACGTGGGCGATACTGGAGAACGCCAGCAACCGCTTCACCTGTCGCTGCGGCAAGGCCATCAGATTGCCCAGCAGGATGTTGAACAGCCCGAAGCCGATCAGCAACGCGCCCCA
>CAYXNH010000055.1:0-15720 GCA_964466135.1 uncultured Ardenticatenaceae bacterium
CCGGCGGCCTCTCGGTCCCAAACCGAGCGCTCTGCCAAGCTGAGCTACGCCCCGGACACCGGACTGCCAGCAAGTATACTGTCATCCCTGTGGAGCGTCAACCTGCCGGAAGCACCGCAGCCGCACAACAGAGCCGCTCTCCCGGCCTATTCGCACGCGTTCGTCGAGCACATGACCGGCGATCCAGACCGCGTGATCCTCGGTGGCGACGATGGGCCAACGTCCGCGAGCCGCGGCCGGGATTTTGCGATCGATCATGCTCTCTTTCACTTTCGACGCCCCGCCGAGACCTAGCGGCCGAATCCGCTCGCCATGTTTTCTCGGCCGAACGACTAACTTGTTTGGGTCGGCATCGACATAGGCTGTCCACGGATCGTCGTTAGTTGTGATCGCCTGCATGTCGATATGGTCAATCCGTTCGGCCGTGAGTCGCCATCCGGCGGCCAGCACGATCTCTCCGGGAACGGGCAACGCCATGACCTCATCGGATAATAATCGAGGATACCGGCTGTTTTCGAGCGCAGGCCCGTTTCCGATCAGTAATTTCCCATAGTCGACACTTAACCATGACCCTCCCGGCAGCGTGGAGGTCGATCCCGTCTCCCCACGCTCGGTGACCGACCGGGCGGATTCAAGCATCTCGAAGCCTGTGTCGCGCAGATCCGGTTGAAGGCGACTGATTGCGCGGCGGAGCGTGCGGCGACGCATGGCCAGCGGCAAGGCCCGCCAAGACTCGCGATTCAGCTCAATCGCGGTCTCTGACTCGGCAAGAACGATCGCCTCCCAGCACGATTGAGTTAAATCGCGCAGCAGGTCTTCATCGGCGGCGATGACCTCTCCCATGTGGCGTAATCGTTGCCGGATTTGTGGATTGTATAGTTCCAGCAGCGGCAATAGTTCGTGGCGGATCCGGTTGCGGAAGTAGGCCGGATCGGTATTGCTGGCGTCGATGATCGGGCTGAAGCCATGCTGGACGCAATAGCTCTCGATTTCGTCGCGAGTGGCACCGAGTAGCGGCCGAACCAGCCACAACCCTTCGTGTCCTGCCAGTGGGCTTGCCTCTCGCATGCCGGCCAGGCCAGTCAGCCCGCTGCCGCGCAGAAGATGCATCAGGATTGTCTCGGCCTGGTCATCGGCGTGATGGCCAACCACGACAACCGCCGCACCTTCTCGCCCGGCTACATCGGCCAGGAAGTCGTAGCGCGCCAGACGACCGGCTTCCTCAATCGATAATCCTTTCGTCCGCGATATGTCAGCTACGTCAACCCGCTCCGAGTAGAATCGCAAATCGCCGGCCTCGGCCGCGACGACCAACGCTTCCCCGGCCGAACCCAATCGCAGCCCATGATCCAGATAAGCGACGATAAGGCCTTCAGGGCGTCGAATCGATCGGATCGTGTGGAGCAACGCCAGTGAATCAGGCCCGCCAGAGATACCGAGCACGATCGGCTCATTGAACAGATCGCGACCCATTGTCGCGGTCGCCCGGCTGAGCGCCGTGCGTACTCGTTCAACCAGTCTCATATCCATCAGTCTCGGTGCAGGTCTTGAAGTGGAATCGGCCGCTTGGGAGAGGCCATTCAAGTGACATGCGGCAGGTGTTCGGGCACATGAGTAGGGCGGGTGGGACTCGAACCCACATGGGTGTTACCCCGGCGGATTTTAAGTCCGCTGCGTCTGCCATTTCGCCACCGCCCCGCAGAATTGATACTCAACATTATATCGCCGATAAGGTCTCCTCACAAACAGCCCTCCAGGCATTTTCGGCCGTCATTGCCTGTCCTTCGAATGCCCCCTACAATTGACTTCGATGATCCCCCCGCAATCGACATTACCCATCGACATTGCCCTTGATGTCGAGCTTGGCGACGAGTTGGCGCGCCTGGAAACCTATAACAAGCATCACTATCGGCCGAACACCTACCTTCATAAATGGTGGGGCAGGCGCTGCGGCACCACGTTCCGCCTCATCCTGAAGGGGTTGGTTGATGATCCTGAGCGACGAGCCTACTATGAGCCGGGAGGGTTGGAGGGCAAGGTCATCCTCGATCCCATGATGGGTGGCGGCACAACCCTGCATGAGGCGGTACGCCTGGGGGCATCAGTCATCGGCGTTGACGTCGATCCGATTCCGGTGTTGCAGGCTCGCGCGACGCTGACGGATCGGCCGATTAAGCTCCTGCAAACTGAATTTCGGCGCATGTACGATAAGTTGGTTCAGTCTGTTGGCGATCTGTTCCAAACCCATTGCCCCGACTGCGACGAACCCGCCCCTTTGTGGTTCGCACTCTATGGGCTGCGGCGGAAATGCGCCTGTCGGGAAGTGCTGGTTGTGGATTCTCTCGTCTTGCGGCATGAGCCGGACGGCCGTACCTTGCGCTGGTGTCCCGATTGCGGCGAATTGACGGATGGGCGAGGCCATATCTGTCAGGAAGGCGATGTGTGCCTGATTGAGAAGGGACAGGACCGATGCGAGCGATGCGGTGAACCGTTCAGCGATCTCATTGATTCACCGTACTACCTGCGCTATGAAATGCTCGCCGTCGCCAGCCACTGTGATGTCCATGGCCTGTTCCACAAGTCACCGGACTGGCGGGACAGGGCGGCACTGGAGCGGGCCAATACACTTCGGTCATCGCTGCCTTTGAGAGCGGAAGAGTTCTGCATCATCGGCGGGGACAAGTCGATTCAATTGGTCCGCCGCAATATCAGGAACTACCTGGATCTGTTCTCCAGCCGCCAATTGCTATTTCTGGATGCCGCCCTTCGTCATCTGCCGGATGATGATCCCGTCATTCGTCTCAATCTGGCCTTGCTGGTCTCGACCTCGCTGGAGTTCAATTCGATGCTCTGTGGCTATAAAGGTGTCGATAAGCGGCGTGCCGGGGCCGTCCGTCACACCTTTTCCCATCATGGCTATTCGTTCCCGTATACGGCACTGGAGAATAACCCTATCTATCCCCGCCGTGCATCGGGAACTTTGCAGAAGCTTTTCCAGAGCCGCATCGTGCGCGGCCGTCGTTGGGCGGCCGCCCCGCAAGAGCGCGTCGTTGGCGGAGGCTCAGCCCGGTTTATCCCGATCGAGAGCGAACGTGACAACGGGATCGAGATGGACAATGCGGCCGACCTGCATGAGGCCGGCAGGCGCTTCTTCCTGATGCAAGGTTCTTCGGTCAGCCTGCCGGTTGAGTCGGGCAGCGTCGATGCCGTTGTGACCGACCCGCCCTATTACGACAGCATTCAGTACGGCGATCTGGCGGCGTTCTTTCGCGTCTGGTTGAGTCAATTTCTGCCCGGCGTGGCCGATTGGGATTATGATGAGTCGGCCGCGGCGGTCAATTCCGAACGGGCCAACGGCAGCAATCAGTATTACGAGCTTATGGGAGAGATTTTCGGGGAGTGTCGCCGGGTGTTGAAGCCTGATGTCGGCCGCCTCATCTTCACCTTTCACCACTGGCAGCCGCGGGCTTGGGCGGCGCTTTCGGCCGCCTTGAGCAGTGCCGGCTTCACTTTGCTCAATCGCTACGTCGTCCATGCCGAGCATCCGATTTCGGTTCATATCAGCCGGATGCAAGCCCTGACCCATGACGCCATCGTCGTTCTCGCTCCTCGTGACTCGGCTGTCGCCTCGCGATGGCCCCGACCGATTGCGATCGATCGCACCGATAGCTACCGCTTCACGGAGACCTGCGCGGAGTTCCTGGGTTGGATACTCGATCAACCGGGGCTATCCAGGGATGATATTGAGCGTTTGTGGGCCGAATTCCTTCCCGCGAATGGCGGCAATCGACCGCATTGACCCTATAAATCATTTCCGGAATCGACCGGATTGTTGATGAGAATGGCGGTTGGCATTAGGCGTATTAAAACTTCAGGCGCATTTGCTTCCCGGCGGTCAACCCCGGTCTGTCAGCGCGAACACAGTAGAGCAAGCCGTGGGGGCACTCCTCGCGCTGGACGATGAAACCGGCGTCCTCCAGGGTGGTGCGCCACTTCTCGCTTCCCGGCAGGGTGAATGTGACCGGTCCCGTGAGCATTGGATTGATTTGGGATCGGATTCGTTCGGCTACCAGCAGTCTCCCTTCGGGGATCAGGATGCGGAATACTTCCGCCAGCAACCTGTCCCGTTCCTCGGATAGCCAGAACTCGGAAAGGATTTGATTCATGAACACCGTGCCGATGCTGCGATCGGGCAGGGGCAACAGGTCGATGCTGCCGTCTATCCAGTTGAGGCGGGGATCGTCAAGGGACCTGCGGGCCTGGTCGCGGCCGCGTCGCAATGCGGCGCCGGTGTTGGATTGCGGATTGTAGACATCGATGACTGTAACCACACCTGTCGTCAATCGCTGGGCGGCCGTCACGGCCGTGGCCCGTAAACCGAGGTCGATGCATACGATGTTGTCTGACGGCTGAGCCTGAGACATCTCGAACAGAAGCTCGGCCGCGTTGCTGCCGGGGGCGTCGTTCAATCGGTAGGCTACATAGACTAAGGCAACCAGCAAGTAGGAGGTTACGAGCATCATCGCCAGAGAGAACGGGACGAACGAATACCACCCGGACGCCAATCCGACGCCGATCAGCAGAATGGCGAACACCAAAACTCCATAGAGGACGAAAAATGCCGGCCAATGTGTCCGGATATATTGCAGCGTGAGGCTGAGGCGCGGGTGTTTGATTGTTGCCATTGGTTGAGCGTCGAATTTCCAATTGCCGATGCTTTGTGCTATTGTACCCCAAGGGCTTCAACGGGACGGCAATTCAATTTCCGGCCAAGCGACATTCCGTCCGCAGATATTTCCGACGCAGGTGTATTCATATGACCGACGATTCGACCCTCTACGACAGATTTCTGGGACGATATGAGGAAGGAGTAATTCCCTGGGACGATCCCATACCTCCGCCGGAGATCGTCGCCTTGGGAGCTGAGCTGCCGCCGGGACGCGCCCTTGACCTGGGATGTGGATTCGGCCGCACGGCTATCCATCTGGCGCGGCTTGGTTGGTCCGTGGACGGCGTGGATTTTATTCCCCACGCCATCGAGGTCGCTCGCGAGCGGGCCACGGTCGCCGGTGTGGCCGAGCGCGCCCGGTTTCATCAGGCATCGGTTGCGGAGCTTGACTTCTTGGAGCCATCCTATGATCTGGCCATCGATATCGGTTGTATGCATTCCTTCGACGATGATCTGCTGCACGGGTACGAGGCCGGACTGGCGAGGCTCCTGCACTCTGGTGGCCGGTATGTGCTTTTCGCCCACCTTCTTGACGCGACGGCCGATATGGCGGAGCGGCCGCGCGGTATTGCGGAAAGCAGAATCATGACATTGCTCAGCGTCCATTTCCGCCTGGAAAAGGTTGAGCATGGCACCACCCGGATGGGTGACAATCCGGCCTGGAACTCCGCCTGGTACTGGTTCCGCCGCCGCTAAATATCAGGCTTGTCGTCGGGACAGAGCGGCGAACGTCTCATCATAGCGACCGGCCAATACGCTCCAGTCGAATCGGGCGACCGCCGTGGCCAAACCGCTGGTGACGGCGCGTGTGGCAGCCACATCAGACAACGCCCACCGCAAGCGATTCAGGAGATCGATCCGCCCATGATACAGACAGTCAGGGTGGAACTCGGCCGGGATCAGTTCAGGATAGCTAAGACGCGCCGGCAACAACGGAAACGTATGGCAGTAGATCGCCTCCAGAATGGAGATACCGAAATATTCATGGCCGGCGGTGGAGACGTTGACGGCCGATTCCCATAGCAAGCGGCGATAGGTGTCGTCGTCCGCGTACCCGTTATGGATCACCCGTTCGCCCAAGGCCTGAACCCCCGCTTCCCAACGTTCGCCCGGTTTGCCGAAGCGCTCGCCACAAAGGGCTACCCGAAACGGCACACCCTCCTCGGCCAGGGCAACCAGCACACTGATAAATCCTTCGGGGTTCTTGTCATATTCCAGGCGCTGATTCCACAAAACAAGAGGCGCGGCCGCGGGATCGCCAGGCATGGCGGCCGAATCAAAGCGCCGCAAGTCGACCCCCACCGGCAGTACTTCGCTCTTGTGGCGCAATAACTCGATGCTGTCCAGCTCGTTATACTCGGGATAGTGACGCAGGAAGGGCGGCAGGGCGGCGAAAAGGGTATCCAGATGGTATTGGGAATTGAAGAAGACACGGTCGGCGGCCATCATCGAGGCATAATTGATGAAGCTGTAGTGTCGGTCGCGCTCCCCTAACTGACGTCGCATCGGCCCGATCGTCGGGTCTTCCGGCAACGGGTAGGTTAGCTGATTCTCGTGCATGTAGAGGGCGGCGTGGGTGGCGGCCATTGTTTCGCGAGTCAGAGCCAGAAATGTGGTCAAATCGAGCAGGTCGGTCGCCAGGATGAGGTCGGGCGGCGGGGCAGAATTGGCGAGCCACCGACGGGCCAAAGTCACCGCGCCGCCATGCATGCGCCACTTCCAGAACCGCGCCGGCAGCGTGAGCAGCGACACCTCGTGGGCGCTGTTCCTTTGATAGCCCTCGGCCCATGCTCGATGGCTGCCGCCATGATACGGAGAGATGAGAATGATACGCATGATGCAAGAATCAATCCCGCCGATAACCATTGACTTGTGGATTTATGGCGGCGACAATTCGACCTCTGCAATATAATTGACTATACTTATCCATGATTTACCGACAGGATCGATATTTTGTCCGATAATGAACCTGAACTGTTTTGGGATTCGACCTACGCTATCGTTGTTTCGTTAATGGAAAATTATCCCACGCGAGATCCCAATGATGTCGGCATCGAGGAATTAGCCTCGATGGTCGAAACCCTGCCCGGTTTCCAGGACGATCCAGCCCAGGTGACCGAGCAGTTTTTACTGGATATTTTAACCGTTTGGTATGAGGAGGCGACATAGCTATGACCGTAGCAAATACGGGAGCCGCCAACGGGGATATCCCCGTCCCGGGTGAGGTGGCCAACAATGTCTTCATCACCAACATCGCCAAGTTGTTGGACCCGGTCTATAACTGGTCGCGGCGAAATTCAATCTGGCCGGTTACGTTCGGCCTTGCCTGCTGCGCCATCGAGATGATCTGCACGGCCTCGAGCCGTTATGACCTGGCCCGCTTCGGTATGGAGGTGTTCCGAGCCACCCCCCGACAGTCGGACCTGATGATCATCTCCGGCACCGTCACCAAGAAGATGGTTCCGGCGATCGTTCGCTTGTATAACCAGATGCCCGAGCCCCGCTATGTGTTGAGCATGGGCGCTTGCGCATCCGGCGGCGGCCCTTTCAAAGAGGGTTATAACGTCGTAGATGGCATCGACAAGTTTTTGCCTGTCGACGTTTACGTGCCCGGCTGCCCGCCAACTCCGCAGGCGCTGGTCAATGGACTCATCGCCCTGCAAGAGAAGATCGATCAGCAATCCATCGCCACCGTGCCCTGGTATCGCAAGGATGATCCGACAACCGGGTTGTATCCCGTGCCCGTGCTGGGCCCTGACCTTGTCGATATGCGTCAACTGGACGTCATCCGAGCCAAGGCCGCCGAATATGAGGCCGAGGCCCAGACCGCCGGTGTTGAAGCAGAAGGGGCGGCCGCCTGATCGTAACCTGATAACGGTTGGCCTAAAGTAACCGGAGAAGTGATGAGCGATACAATTCTCGAACCTACCGCGGACGCCCAGGACCCGGACATCGAATTGACTCCTGCCCAGGAAGCGACCGCTAAACTCAAGGATCTGCACCCCAATGTCGTCTCCGACGACACACGCGAAGGCTATGAAGGCCTGATCGTCTATGGCGACTCCATCACCGAAGTCGCCAAGACCCTGCGCGATGATCTGGGCTTCAATTATTTGTCCAGTGTCACCGGCGTGGATTTAATCGAAGAAGACAAGATGGAGGTAGTCTACCATCTCTACAGCATCGAACGTGGCGGCGGCCCCGTCGTCCTCAAGGTGCAAGTCAACCGCAATGAGCCGGTATTACCCTCGTTGGTTCCTGTCTTTCCGGGAGCCGACTTCCAGGAGCGTGAGGCCTTCGACATGTATGGCTTCAACTTCCTGGGCCATCCTGACTTGCGGCGCATCCTGACCTGGGACGGCTTTGCGGGTCATCCGATGCGCAAGGACTGGAAAGAGCCTTATTTTGAGGATGAGAACAAGCCTTTCGGCAGCCGTTGGCCGGACGGACATGTCATCCGCGCGGAAGAGAACAATCCCTACGGCAAAAACGTGCAGTATCCACCCGGATGGTTACCCACCGGCGATGAATACGATATCGAGACCGACGTCTATCTCGGCCTGTCCTACTCGCGTGACGCCACCCCCGGCCTGAAAACCGACAAGGTGACGATCAACATGGGGCCGCAACATCCGTCTACTCACGGCGTGTTCCGCATGGTTGTCACGCTCGACGGTGAAACGATCGTCGACCTGAAGCCCGTCATGGGGTATCTGCACCGCAACCATGAGAAGATCGGCGAGCGCAACACGTTCATCATGAACATGCCTTATACCGACCGGTTGGACTACCTCTCTCCGATGTCGAATAATTTGGGCTACGCCATCGCCATTGAGAAACTCTTCGACCTGACGGTCCCCGAGCGGGCGGAGTGGATTCGGATATTGATGGTTGAGTTGACGCGAATCAGCAACCACCTGTGGGCTTTGGGTTTCCTGCTTAATGACCTGGGCGCGCTGCAGACGCCGATGCTCTATTATTACCTTGAGCGCGAGCTAATCATGGACGTGTTCGAGGCTTCGGCCGGGTCGCGCATGATGTGCAATTTCATGCGGTTCGGCGGTGTTGCCTATGATCTGCCGGATGAAATTCGTGGCACGCCGACCATGAAGTATCTCGAGGAACTGGTCTACAACCGGCTGCCGAAAGTGATCGATCAGGGCGACGTTCTCATGACCAACAATGAGATCGTTCGCGCACGCGCCATCGGCGTCGGCATTTTGACGCCTGAGGATGCCATTGCCATGAGCGCGGCCGGACCGCTGCTGCGTGCCAGCGGCGTCCCCTATGATATTCGTCGCGCGGAACCGTATTCCTATTACGAGCATCTCGATTTCGATGTGGCTGTTCGTTACAACGGCGATATCTATGACCGCTATCTCATACGTGTGGACGAGATGCGCCAGAGTATCAGGATTCTGGAGCAGGTACTGCCCCGACTTAAGCAAACCCAGGGCGCGCCGGTCTACGGAGAGAAGCCGCAATACGCCGTGCGTGCCCCGAGGGCAGGCGAATCATACGGCCGCGTCGAAAACCCCAAGGGCGAGTTGGGCTATTATGTGACCACCAAGCGTCGCAACAGCAATCCGGACCGCTACCACGTCCGCGCCCCATCCTTCATCAATCTGACCGCCCTCGGCCCCATGTCGAAGGGCTATAAGGTGGCCGACGTTGTGGCCATTCTGGGCAGCATTGATATCGTTCTCGGCGAGGTTGATCGGTAGTGGGGCGCTACGCCCGCAGGATGGAACGGGAGTTCTTCTAATGTATGGATTAGGTATATTTAAGGGAATGGGGGTTGTTCTCCGCCATTTCATTAACAGCTACGTCGACGATCTGAAATGGGCCGGCAAGGGCGGTCGTTATTATAACCCAGAAGCTTTTGCGGTTCGTCAGGGGCCGATGGGCGAAGGCGTCAAGACCGTCTTCTATCCCGAAGAGAAGCTGGATACGCCGGAGCGGTTCCGCTTTGTGCCGTTCCTGGTGACGGATGATCCGCCGCCCGGCCAGCGCTGGGGACACGACTGGTGTACGTCGTGCGGCATCTGCGCCAAGGTATGCCCGCCCCAATGTATCTGGATCGAGCGAGGCAAGCAGCCCAACGGCCGGCCGAAGCCGGAGCCGGAGAAGTTCTTCATCGACATCGACATCTGCATGAATTGCGGTCTTTGCGCCGAGTTCTGCCCCTTCGATGCGATCAAGATGGATCACGACTACGAACTGGCCAGCTATGACCGGAACACGGCCCATATTTACGACAAGGAACGCCTGAGCAAGCCGCTCAGCTACTGGCGCGAGATCGCGCCCAAGAAGGCCGAGGCCGAAGAGCTTGCGCGGCAGATGGCCGAGGCCGCCAAGGCCAGGAAGAAAGACAAGGATGGCGACAGCCGCGAGGATCGAATCTCCGAGGCGGCAGCTCGCCAGCTTTACTACAAGGGTTTGTATTATTAAATTGATGGTTCAAAACCCTGGCGGCCCGATGAGAATAGCATCCGACCGCCAGGGTTTTTGATATTGGCTCCAAGCAATTCGCGTGGTTCGCCAAACGATTAGATGACTGCCGGAATCGCTCCGCCGGAGCGATTTCTCTTAAGGCGGTCCGGGAGTTAAGCTTCATGTTTGGAAATAAAGTCAAGCAGTCGGGAGTGACAAACGACGCGGTGATGGCGGCGCTCTCGACTGTGATCGAGCCTGATCTGCATCGCGATCTTGTCTCGCTCAATATGATTCGCAATCTGGAGATCGACGGTAACAACGTCACCTTCACGATTATGCTCACCACCCCCGCCTGCCCGCTGCGAGGCAAGATGGAAGGGGATTCGCGTGCGGCCCTGTCCCGCGTGCCTGGAATCGGCGAGGTGACGATCAATTGGGATTCAAACGTCCCTTCCGACCGGCGCATCCGCGACCAGATTGGCCAGAGTTTCCGCAATACTATCGCGGTCTCCAGCGGCAAGGGCGGTGTGGGAAAGACCACGGTAGCCGTCAATCTGGCGATCTCACTGGCGATGGACGGCGCGCGCGTCGGCCTGCTCGACGCCGACATTCTTGGACCGAACGTACCCATGATGATGGGGCAGGATCAAATGCCCAAACCCGTCAATCGCAAGATGGTCCCGGCCGAAAACTACGGCGTCAAGTTCATCTCCATGGCCTTCCTGGTCAAGCCCGATCAGCCGCTCATCTGGCGCGGCCCTATGCTCCACAGCGCCATCCGACAGTTGTTGACCGATGTTGATTGGGGAGAGTTGGACTACTTGGTTGTTGACTTGCCGCCGGGCACGGGTGACGCCCAATTGACGCTGGCCCAGGTTCTGCCGCTGTCGGGAGCCGTCGTCATCACCCAACCCATGCAGGTTGCGGCGGCCGATGCGGTGCGCGGCCTTAAGACCTTTGAGAAACTCGAAGTGCCGATTATCGGCGTCATCGAGAACATGAGCGGTGAATTCTTCGGCACGGGCGCGGGCGAGCAGCTGGCGAAGAAATATGACACCGAGTATCTCGGTTCGATCCCGCTGGAGGCGGAAGTGCGCAAAGGTGGCGATAGCGGCCGGCCTATCGTCGTCGCCCATCCAGACTCGGATGCGGCTAAGGCCATCCGCCAGGTTGCCCAACGCGTGGCCGCACGCGTCAGCGTGCTGACCTTGCAGGTTCAGGCGGAAAACGTTATCCCGATCAGCATGATCGGCTAATCGGGGCAATTGAATCGAATGAAGAATGGGGGGCGAGTGGTCGCATGGTGATCGCTCGCCTTTTTCTTTGGCAGGTTGCGTATAAGGCAGCCAATTCGGTATAAATAATCATTAACATCTTAAAGAGAAATCATTGCAAATGACACGAAGGTTGGTTGGGATCGATGCGGCTATCGGCCGATCGTGAAACCCGTGTCATCTGTTGATGCTTCTCATAACTACTGTGAGGAAACAGGCCTATGGCCACTGTGATGGCTCCCGGAGAAACCTCTGATTTCATAGGGGTTCGATTTCAAAAACTCGGGAAGCTCTACCACTTCAAGGTAGGCTCCCATAAGGATCTGGTTGCGGGCGACCATGTCGTCGTCGAGACCAAGCGCGGCAAACAATTGGGTCAGGTGATTGCCTTCATCGAGCCGAAAGAAGTCCATCATCAAAAGGGATTGCGAGCCGTTCAGCGCAAGGCGACCCCCCGCGACCTGGTCATGAAGCAGGTGTGGGAATCGAAAGAGCTTGACGCCCTGATCACCTGCCGCGAAGAGGCGTCCAAGGCTGGTATCAAGGATGCCAAGTTCGTTAAAGCCGAGTACAGCTTTGACGGCTCCTGGCTGACCATCGCCTACACGACCGAGGACAAGAAGCTCGACCTGCGTGGCGTGCAAAGCGCCCTTGGTCGAACCTTCCAGACGCGCGTCGAAATGCAGCTCGTCGGTCCGCGCGACGTGGCCAAGATGATGGGCGGCTATGGCGCGTGTGGCGTTCCGCGCTGCTGCTCCACCTTCCTGACCGAATTTAGCCCCATCTCCATCAAGATGGCTAAGGAGCAGGGTATTTCGCTCAGCCCTCAGGAGATCACCGGCATGTGTGGTCGCCTTCGTTGTTGCCTCGTCTATGAGTACGAGCAATACGTTGAGGCCAAGAAGCAATTGCCCAAGGTGGGCAAGACTATCGGCACACCCCACGGGGAGGGCAGGGTCCTTGATGTGCGGCCGTTGCGTGACTCGGTCATGGTCCTCGTCGAGGAAACCGTCCACGAAGTTTTTCGTCGCGAGCTTGAACCCCTGGAGGAGTTGGAGGCGCTGAAGAAGAAGGCCGAAGCCGGTTGCTCCAAACATGAAAATGGGGGATGTGATTGCGGCGCCAAACAGCCCGGGGGCAAGGACGCTCAATCCGGCGATGAATAAGACCAAGACCCGGCAGGATGCCTGGGACATCGTTTGCCGCCATGTGCAGGAGCGCGGCCTGCGACGACATATGCTCGCCGTGAGCGTCGCTATGGCCGATTATGCTCGCCGACTGGGGGAGGATGCCGATTACTGGGAGAAGGTCGGGTTACTCCATGACTTTGATTGGGAGATTCACCCTAATCTCGACCAGCACCCCGGCAAGGGGTCGGATATTCTGCGGGCCGAGGGCTGGGACGAGGAAACCATCCGCGTCATCCTCTCTCATTACACGGAGGGCACAGGTGTCGAGCGCGAAAAGCCCATCGATTATGCCCTGCTGGCCTGCGACGAGATCACCGGACTCATCATCGCCGCGACCCTGGTGAAGTCATCGCGCAATATCGCTGATGTGACCGTCAGCACGATCCGCAAGAAATGGAAGGATCGCCGCTTTGCCGCCGGGGTGGATCGCGATGACGTGACGGCCGTAGTGGCTGATTTCAGCCGGGTATGTTTCGACGGTCGCCTGGAATTGTGGGAGCACATTGAAAACGTGCTGACCGCCATGCAAGCGGCCGCGGCCGAGCTTGATTTGGACGGCCGCCTGGCCGCCTGAGGGAGGAGCCGTTTTGGCTCGTACTGAGGATTTAGCCGTCTCCGAGGCCCTGGCCCTCGTGCTGAGGCGAATAAGCGTTCTAGGGGCCGAAGAGGTGCCTTTGGCTGAAGCTCTGGACCGCGTTCTGACCACCCCGATCATCGCTTGCGACGACCTGCCGCCCTTTGCCAATTCCTCGATGGATGGCTATGCCGTGCGCGCGGCCGATCTGGCGGGCGCGTCCGGGAGTGCACCGGTGAGCTTGCGCGTGCTGGCCGATATCGCCGCCGGGACCACCCCCGTTGTTGATATTCAGCCGGGGACGGCCGCGCGCATCATGACCGGCGCGCCTATGCCGTCGGGGGCCGACGCCGTCGTGCCGGTCGAGGATACCGACGAACCGTGGCGGGGACGCGATCGACCATTGCCGGAGATCGTTTGTGTAAACCGCGCGGTGGAAGCCGGAGCTTTTGTGCGCCATCCGGGAGAGGACATCCGCTCCGGGATGACGGTGCTACAGGCGGGCCATGTTCTGCGGCCGCAGGAGATCGGCGTGCTGGCGTCGCTAGGGATAGCTCGCGTGCCGGTCGTTCGTCGGCCGCGGGTGGGAATCCTTTCCACCGGCGATGAGCTGGTCGATGTTGACGCCGACCTGTCGCCCGGCAAGATTCGCAACAGCAACAGCTACGCGCAGGCGGCCCAGGTTCTGTCGTTAGGGGGAGTGCCGGTGATGCTGGGCGTCGCCCGCGATAGCGAGGCCGATATTCGCGCCAGGCTGGATGCGGCCGCTGCCGAGCGGGTCGATTTATTGATTAGTTCAGCCGGGGTCTCTGTCGGCGCGTATGACAAGGTGAAAGAAGTGCTGGATGGGGCGGGAGACGTCGCTTTTTGGCGCGTGCGCATGAGGCCGGGCAAGCCGCTGGCGTTTGGCTCCTATAGCGGAATTCCCTATCTGGGCTTGCCGGGAAACCCGGTATCGGCGATGGTCTCGTTTGAAATGTTTGCTCGCCCGGCCATCCTCAAACTTGGTGGCCACACCGATTTCGAACGGCCGCGCGTGCAGGCTATCCTTCTGGAGGATATTCGCTCGGACGGAAGGGAGAGCTATTTGCGGGCGGTGGTGACGCGGGATGAGCGGGGTTATGTGGCCCTGACAACCGGTAGTCAGGGCTCTCATATCATGATGTCACTGGTGAGGGCGAATGCGTTGCTGGTGATCCCCGAGGGTGTGACCGAGGTGACGGCCGGCACACCCTTGACTGCGTTGATGCTGGACTGGTCCGGCGGCGTGTTCTAATTTCTCCGTCCGCCGGTTACCTTCGCACCTGTTGGTTCGGTCTCGTCCTAGTTTTCGCTCTGTAACGTCAGCGTTCGCTTAAGCAGGTCTTCCTGCACGCGACGCTGATCCTCGCGCTGGGCTTTCTTGTTCTTGCGGCCGTCGCGCTGCTCGCTCTTTACGGCCGTGATAGTCTCGTTGCCCAGGGCGCGACGCATGGCGATCTCCATGGCTGTCGGCGCTTCCTCGACCTCGTCATCGACGATTTCGTATTCTTTCGGATCGAAGCGTTCGCGATTGGAGCGACGCTGCTTGTTGCCGTCACTGTTGCGGCCGCCGCCCGAACGTTGCGGGGCGGGAGTCGTCTCGACTTCAGGCTTTTCGGTCAGCGCCTTCATGCTCAGGTCGATACGCCGCTTGCGGCGATTGAAACCCAGCACCTTGACCTGCACCTCATCGCCCACGTTGACGACTTCGTTAGGATGCTTGATGTAATTGTGGCTTAGCTCGCTGATGTGGACGAGGCCCTCGCGCTCAGCGCCGATGCTGACGAACGCACCGAAAGTCTCCAGACGGGTGACCTTGCCCTCGTAGACCTGGTCGGTCTTCAGTTCGGTCCAGTCGACCGCCAGCGGCGGAACCATGGTCAACATGACCTGCTGCCGCTCCGGATCGACCTTTTCGACCCAGACGCTGACTTCCTGTCCTTCTGTCAGGACATCGGAAACGCGGTTGACCTGTTCGCCGCCGAGTTTTGAGATGTGGATCAGACCGGTCGCGTCCAGACCGAGGTCGATGAACGCACCGTACAACTCCAAACGTTTGACCGTGCCCGTGAGTTGCATTTTGGGCTGGAGATCCGCAATGCCGGTGGGCGCGGACTCGGTCGTAATTTCGGGGATGATTTCAATAGTTTCTGCACTCATGACAGAACTCTCCTGCAAAGGCGATTTGGGAATAGCGTCGGGCGAACCGAGGCGCGTCATTCGCTTGTGCGTTGTTCAATGGGGGTTAGAACATTGCCAAAGTGTTAATACGATAGGGTAGGATTATACCAATGGAGGCTACTGTGTCAACCATTTTGAAGCTGCCGCATCGCGCCGGCGACCTCAATATGTATCCTGCCCTAATCCCCTTACGACGCTAATGACGACGGTCAGACGAGGTCTGTCTGATTAAAAATCGTCTTCGGCGACGGAGCCATTTTCAGCGAGTGCTTCTTTGACTTGCGACTGGCCGGGTATCATGAACTCGTTGCGGAT
>CAYXNH010000056.1:0-15670 GCA_964466135.1 uncultured Ardenticatenaceae bacterium
ACGACGATTTTGTAGGTCTTTCCGATCGATGAACTGTTTGCCATGGGCTATCCTCTCGTGAACGAGCCTCAAAATAAATGACCGAACATCCGTACATCGTGTTCATACGGCGCCGCCAGGTAGGGGAAAACGGCCGGCAAATGAAACTGTCGCCTGTGGGCTATTTCATAAGATTAGATCAGATCAGTACATTGCCGGACATCCCATCATTGCCGGTGGACGGCAATAGCGGTTTCAACTTCAGTTTTTTTGTGCTGCGCACCCGGGAGTGCTTCGTTGAGCGACGACGATCCCGGTTCGCAAATGGTCAGATTGTATTGAGGTAACTTCTTCCCCCCGATGAGAAGAGCGTGGTGTCACCAGTATAACACACACTTTGTTTATGCAAACATTAATAAATCCTGGCGGACTTTGATTGTAACCTTGCAGATCAAGCGGACCGGCGGGACAGCCATATCACCAAGGCGCCAAGGATTTTCCCTCAATGCGCTTGTTTGCCGGCGGGGTCGGTATCCCCTAAAATCGCCCCCATCGTGAACCACCCACCTATCCTGACAATCGGCTATGGCGCGCGCGGTATCGAGGGGTTTATCGCCACGCTGCGCAGCAATGGGGTGAGTTATCTCATCGACGTGCGCTCGCGGCCGTACTCCCGCTACAAGCCCGACTTTTCGCGCGAAGCCCTGGCGGAACATCTGCGGCAAGCCGACATACGTTATGTCTACATGGGCGACAGCCTGGGCGGGCAGCCGGCCGACCGTACCTGCTATGATGACGCGGATCGGGTGGTGTATGAGCGCGTGGCCGAGCGGGATTTCTATCGGGCGGGCATCGAGCGACTGGCCGACGCACACGCCCAGGGGCTGACGATTTGCCTGATGTGCAGCGAGGGCAAGCCGGAGATGTGCCACCGAACGAAGCTGATCGGCCGCACATTGGCGCAGCGAAACCTGCCGGTGCTGCATATCGATGAAAACGACAAGCCGGTGACTCAGGAAGAGGTATTGCTGCGCCGCACGGGGGGCCAGCTTTCGTTGTTTGGCGACGAGACGATGCCGGGCACCTCGCGCAAGAGATATGGCCGCGATAATTCGCGAAGTCGCGACGACTTGCAAGGCCGCGATGAATCATACGAGGCGGACGAGGAATATGAATAAGGTCGTCACCATCGGCGCAATCGGCTATTCGGCCGAGACGTTCTTCGCCGCCCTGCAAGCGGCCGGCGTAGATACCTTGGTGGATGTCCGGCGGCGACGGGCGGTGCGCGGCCGGGACTACGCCTTCGCCAATAGCCAACGCCTGCAAGCGGGCTTGGCCGAGCGAGGCATCCGCTACCTCCACCGGCTTGACCTCGCGCCCCCGGCCGACATTCGCCGGCGGCAAACCGATGCGGACAAGGCGGCCGGAGTGGCCAAGCGGCAGCGCGTGGAAATCAGCCCGCTTTTTGTGGAAGCCTACGAGCGGGAAGTGTTGGGCAATTTTGATCCCCGGTCACTGCGGGATGAGTTGCCCGACGACGCGGCGGTGATCGCCCTGCTGTGCGTCGAGCGGTTGCCCTCGGCCTGCCATCGATCGCTGCTGGCCAAGCGTTTGGGCCGGGAATGGAACGTGGAGGTCGAGCATTTGATACCCTGACAGGAGGGGCTCATGATCGTTACAATCGTCGCCAAAACACGGATGGGTCGTGGAGCTTGCATCGGCGGGATCGCCGAGGACGGCCGCTCCGTTCGCCTCATCGCCCCCGATGCCGCCTATAATGAACAGTTCAATCAGGAATACAGCGTCGGCGATGTCTGGGAGATCGCTCCCGGCCCCGACGTCATCACCCCGCCCCACACCGAGAACATCCTCGTCCGCCGCAAGAAGCGCTTGGGCACGGACGACGATCTGCCCGCCCTGATCGAACGTCACATGCCCCCGGCGATCGGCGGCCCGGACGTTCTTTACGGAGGCCTGCTCCAGACAGCGCGGAGCGGCGCCCTCTTCGTCGCCGAGCAAACCGGCGTGCCATCCTATAGCACCCAATTCTGGCGGCCCGACCGTCCGCTGACGCGTAACACGGACGGCAAGCGCATCCGCTACAACTACCCGGGCGAAGGCGGCGACAGCACGTTCGTCTTCGTCGGCTATCAGGAGCCACCGGCCATCATCCCGGCCGGGACATTGCTGCGCGTTTCAATGGCCCACTGGTGGCGCCCTGCCGAAGACCCTGCGACCGAACTGCGATGCTACGTCCAGCTATCGGGCTGGATCACGCCCATCGCCGCGCCGGGACGGGCCGAACTTTGGCCCGATGAACAGGACGCGGAGGCCGCTGCGGTGACGTTCGAGGACGCCCAGCGCGCCCTCAAGCGCGTCTTCGGCTACGATGACTTTCGGCCGCTGCAAGCCGACATCATCGAGAACATGCTGGCCGGCCGCGACAGCCTGGCCGTCATGCCCACCGGCAGCGGCAAGTCGCTTTGCTTTCAGCTGCCGGCCATTCTGTTTCCCGGCCTGACGGTCGTCATCTCGCCGCTCATCTCGCTCATGGAAGATCAGGTCATGCAGCTGCGGCAGTTGGGCGTGCCCGCCGCCTGTCTGAACAGCACGTTGCCCTACGACGGCTACGTCGCCATCACCCGAAGCATCAAGGCCGGGCGCACCAAATTGCTCTATACGTCGCCCGAGACCCTGTTGCGGCCGGAGACGCTGACCATGCTTGACGAGTGCCGCGTCGATTGTTTGACGATAGACGAAGCCCATTGCATCTCCGAATGGGGCCACGACTTCCGGCCCGAATACCGCCAATTGGCCCAGGTGCGCCGGCGGCTGCCCCACGCCGTCTGTCTGGCCGTCACGGCCACGGCCACCGACCGCGTCCGCCAGGACATCAAGCACAATCTGACGATCAATGACGCCGATGAGTTTGTATCCTCCTTCGACCGCGAGAACCTGTTCCTGGGCGTGGCCCCCCGCGACGACGGTCTGGCCCAGACGCTGGAGTTCCTGGGCAAACATCGCGGCGAATCGGGGATCATCTATTGCCACACCCGCAATCAGGTCGATGAGCTGACCGCGCAACTCGTTGCCAACGGCCAGGCGGCCCTGCCCTACCATGCCGGACTTGACTACGCCGACCGCCAGAAAAATCAGCGGCGCTTCACCCGCGACGAAACGCCGATCATCGTCGCCACCATCGCCTTCGGCATGGGCATCAACAAGTCCAACGTGCGCTTCGTCATTCATTACGACCTGCCCAAGGATTTGGAAAGTTACTACCAGCAGATCGGCCGCGCCGGGCGGGATGGATTGCCGGCCGATTGCCTACTGCTGTTCAACCCGGTGGATGCCCTAACCCATAGCTTCCTGTCTGACCGGGACGCCCCCTCTTCGCGCGCACCGTCTGCGGCCCGGTTGCAGACGATGATCGCCTTCGCCGAAACCACCGGTTGCCGCCGTCGCCCTTTGCTGGCCTACTTCGGCGAGGACGAGACCCCCGAGACCTGCGGCCGCTGTGATAATTGCCTGGCCGGCACGGCCAAACAGATCGATCTGACCATCCCCGCCCAGAAGTTCCTGTCGTGCATCGTTCGCACCGACCAGATATTCGGCGCGGCTTATATCACCGATATCCTGCGCGGCTCGAAGAATAAGGAAATTCTGAAGCGGGGGCACAACCAGCTATCAACCTACGGCGTCGGCCGGGAGTTTAGTCGCAAGCAGTGGCAACAACTGGCCCGCCAACTGGTCGGTAGTGGCTTGCTGCGGCGGGATATGGACCATGGCAGCCTGAAGGTGACCGAGCAGGGACGCGCCGTGCTGAGAGGAGAGATCTTCATGGGCACGCCTCTCACGGCCGAGCGAACCGTTGGCCGCGCCACCACCCGTGACTATGATGAAGCGCTTTTCGAACGATTGCGCGCCGTTCGCCTTGAATTGGCCCGCCGGGAGGATGTACCAGCCTACATAATCTCCCACGACAGCACGTTGCGCGAGATGGCGATTTATTATCCCCAATCGCGCGATTCCCTGGCTCAAATGACGGGTATTAACGCAACCAAGCTGGAGCGGTTTGGGGAGGCGTTCCTGGCTGCGATTCAGACGTACTGCCGGGAGAGGGGAATCACGGAGCGGCCAAAGCCGGAAGCGCCCGACCGACCGGCGCGGGTTCCAACCGGCGGCCGTCCCCGTCGTGAACAGGTTACAGAGATGTATATGCAGGGCGAAGATCCGGCGAGTATCGCCCAAAACCTGAACATTCAGTGGAACTCAGTGATGTTATATCTCTGGCAAAGCGTGCTGGAGGGTGTCAGGCTGGACGACCAGGCCCTGCTGGCCCTATCCCGCCTGCCGGCCGATGAAAGGCAAGCCGTCTTCAGCGCCTTCGACGATCTGGGGGTGGAGCGACTCCGGCCGATCTATGAAGCGCTTCAGGAAACAGTTCCCTACGAAGAGCTTCATATTCTGCGGATGTGCCATGTTTTACAACAACTGCCGGGCGATGTTGGAAGTTCAGCTCCTTGATGGCGGACGGGCCGCGCGGCGATATGCGCCAACCCGGACAAGGTTCTACGTCGCCTTCTCCAGCTGCAACATCCGCTTCGGGTTCTTGCCCGTGACGCCGGCGAAGAGCGACTGGATGCGGGGCAGGTCGGCGGCGTAGCTTTCGCCGGGCCAGACGGTCGGGCCGACGCGCATACGCTTGGCGGCATAATCGAACACCACCATCACCAGAGGTACGTCCGCCCCCTGGGCGATATAGTAAAACCCGCTGCGCCAGCCCTTGGTTGAGCTGTCCACATCCTTGCCCCGCGTCCCTTCAGGCATGATGGCCAGCAGGAAACGCTCGCGCGCCGTAAACTCGTCGACCATCTGCGACACAAAGTCGCGCGTGCGCGTGCGATCCAGCGGGATGCCGCCGAACCAGCGCAGGAACCAGCCGACAGGCCCGACAAAGGGGGTATGTTTCATCACGAAATGGATGTCGATGCCCAGCGAGGCCATCGTCAAGGCGGTCATGAAGAAATCGAGGTTGGACGTATGGGGCGCTCCGACGAGCACGAAGCGGGGCAGGTCGGGCACCTGGCCGACAACGCGCCAGCCAAACAGACGCATGACCAGGCTCCAGAACCCGCGTGACAGTCGGTTGCCCCGCCGGGGAATGGCCGTCCCCAGATCGGGCAGAACCGTTTCAACCAGTGTATCATCAACAGGAAAAGGCTCCATCCTGAAACAATCTCCTCAAACAGGATATCCTCCAGCAGGATATGCGAATCGGGTCAAAGCCACGATCCACATTAGTTCTAACACCGATGAAGCCGGAAGGAAACGGGATAAAGGAAAATCCGCCGATTTGACGGTTGTTCCGTTTCCTTTGGTGAACCCTGAAAGACATAACCGCGCTGCCCTGGCTTTGACGCCTCCTCGCTACTTTGGCATAATGTTGTCTGCTCTTGTTATCGCTCAAAACAGGCATCATCTCCCATGCATACGCTTCGCTCCCTGCTCCGGATGATGGCCCAGTTCATCGTGATCTGGGTGGTCGGAACCGCCTCCCTGATCATCACGGCCTGGCTGATACCGGGCTTCCACCTGGGCGCGGTGGCCGGCCGGTCTGTAGTCGGCGTCGCGGCGCTGGCCGCCTTCATCCTGGGCGTGGTCAACCTGCTCATCCGTCCCGTCATCCTCATGGCGGCCATCCCGCTGGGCTTCATCGTTCTCTTCATCGCCGGTTTCTTCGTCAACTCGATCATGTTGCTGATCACCGCCAGGCTGATGCCCGGCGGACTGGAGATCGACGGATGGGCGCCGGCATTCATCGGCGGCATCACGCTGTCGATGGTTATATCTCTTTTCAGCGCCGTTCTGGGGATCGATGATACCGGGTCCTTCTATGAGGGTGTCATTGAGCGACGTCTCTCGCAGCAGCGGGCAGTCCCGGTCGGGGAGCGTACCAACGGGTTGATTATACTGGAGATCGACGGTCTCAGTTATCACCATATTCGCGAGGCCATCGCGGACGGTCATATGCCCAACGTCAAAGCCATGATCGAGCGCGAAGGGTACGCGCTGTCACGCGCCGACTGCGGTCTGCCTTCCCAGACATCTGCCTGTCAGGCGGGCCTCCTCTTCGGCGATAACTATGATATCCCTGCCTTCCGGTGGTATGACAAGGCGCGCGACAAGCTGTATGTATCAAGCAGAGACGCGGCCGAGATCAATGCACGCTATGCCCACGGCAAAGGCTTGCTGCGCGGCGGGGCCAGCATCAACAACATGGTCAACGGCGACGCTGCCATATCATTGTTGACGGCCGCGGATCTGCGCGGCGGCACCGACGAACAAAAGCGTGCTCGCGCCGGTGATGTATATCTGCTCCTGTTGAACCCCAACTTTTTCATGCGGGTCATCGGTCTCTATCTCGGCGAGGCGCTCCTGGAGGTGTGGCAATACTTCCGCGACGTCGCCCGCAACACCCAACCGCGCCTGAACCGGCTAGGCAAGTTCTACCCATTCGTTCGCGCGGCCACGACCGTCTTCATGCGCGAGGTATCGGGCTTTTTGACGATCATGCAGATCATGCGTGGTGAGCCGGCTATCTACACCACCTGGCCCGGCTATGACGAGGTGGCCCATCACTCCGGCCCGTGGTCGGATTACGCCTTCGGCACGCTGCGCGGCTTCGACCGCCTGATCGGTTCGGTGCGCGAGATCATCGCCGCCAAAGCGCCGCGCCCGTATGAGCTGATCCTCCTGTCCGATCACGGCCAATCGTTCGGCCCGACCTTCAAGATGCGCTACGGCTACTCGCTGAAGGATTACATCCAGGGCCTCATGCCCGAAGGCACGATCATGGTCCAGACAGCCGGCGGCGACGACGGCTCATTGGCCGTCACCTCGACGGTGGCGGAGTTGGGTAATATCCAGGCGCAGCGCGTGGGCGGCCGTCTGGGTCAGGCCACCGTCAAGCAGTTGCAGAAGGCGGCCGAGCGCGGCGTCCGGCAAGCCGAACTGGCCGAACTGCCGGAGGGAAGCGCCACGGCCGACGTCACCTTCTGCGGCAGCGGCAATCTGGCCCAGGTCTATTTCCACTCCTTCAGGCACAGGGCATCGCTGGGGGAGTTGGACACGGCTTTCCCCGGCATGGTCGAGGCCGTCATCGCCCATGAGGGGGTGGGCATCGTCGTCGCGGCCGATGGCGAGGGCGCGCCGATTGTGTTCGGCAAGGGCGGTACGCGCAATCTCCACACCGAGGAAGTAAGCGGCGAGGACCCGCTTCTCGTCTATGGCGACCCCGAATTGAGAGCCTGGCAGGTGCGGCGCATCGCTGATTTTCCCAGCGCCGGCGACCTTATCATCATCAGCACGGTCTATCCCGACGGGACCGTCGCCGCGATGGAGGAATTGATCGGCAACCATGGCGGCCTGGGCGGCGAGCAGACGGATTCGTTCATCCTGCATCCGGCCGACATGGAGATCCCGCCAACGCGCAACTCCATCGATCTATTCCCGCTGCTGGACGCGCGGCGAGGACGACCGGCGAAGTCCGGAACCGTAGCGGCCATTGAGAACCTTCGTGATGATTGGGCTATCGCCAATCTGATAGCTGGTTTGCGCGAGGTGAGGGAGTGGACGGGATTAGCTCTCAATGTGCTGATCCTCAATCGAGGCGCCTATCGAATGATGGCCACGTCGAGCCTGATGACCGGACCCGCCGTCGCGCTCAGTCTGGCCGGTGTGGCGACGGTGACTTTCGTCAATTCAGTGATGGACGCCTCATCTGCTGTCGGGAGCGGGTTTCCGGCGCGCTTCGCTGCCCATTACGGTTTGTGGCTTGTAGCCGTCCTCCTCATGCATGGCGTAGCCATTGTCTTGCGCGGCAAAGGAACGTTCACCCGAACCTTTCGCGCCATGGGTTTCGCCCAAACAGCCGCCTTGTTGAGATTATTGCGGCTGGTTCCGGCGCTCGACCCCCTGGTGACCGCCATCACCATCCTGCTGTCGATCATCATCACCTGGCTGGCGGTGGCCGAAGCCCACGGTTTTCGCGGCCGTCGCTCCCTGGCGCTGCCCCTGCTCTATGGCGGCTTGCTCCTCGGCGGCGGAGCCTTGTTGCGCAATATAACTCCCGCTTCCGACGTACTGATCAGGCTGATGCTCGAAAGTCTGGGGTTTTTGCCTTAGCCCGCCTGGCTCACGCCCTTCGTAACGCCGTCTTTTTCTTCGCCCCGCTGAAAACCCCGCAGGGTTGCATTATCATCGCTCATGAGCCAAAATTAACAGTATTCATGAGGAGCGCCCATCATGTCGCCGACCGCTCAGCCTGCGAATGCAGATCGTAAGGCGATTGGCATCGCCTTGCCGCCACGACCGATGATCTACGAGATCAACACCCGGCTCTGGCTCCGTGAATTGACCCGACAATACGCCCGGCCGATCACCCTGGCCAACGTCCCCGATGACGTCTGGGATACCATGGCCGGTTTCCGCTTCGACGCCGTCTGGCTGATGGGCGTCTGGGAACTCAGCCCCGTCGGGTTGGCGATGGCTCTCGAGGACGAGGGGCGCAAGCAGGCGATCCTCTCCACCCTCCCCGACGCCAAACCGGAAGATATCGCCGGCTCCCCCTATTGCATCCGCAACTACAAGGTCGACAAGGCGCTCGGCGGCCGCAAGGGACTGGCCCGGGCGCGGGCCAAACTGGCCGAGCGCGGCATGGGCCTCATTCTCGACTTCGTGCCCAACCACGTCGCCCCTGACCACCCCTGGCTGGACAGTCACCCCGAGTACTTCATCCACGGGACGGCCGACGACCTGGCTACCGCGCCTAAAGAGTTCTTCGAGGCCAATGGGCAGGTCATCGCCAACGGCCGCGATCCAAACCTCGCGGCCTGGCCCGATGTGGCCCAGCTCAACGGCTTCCATCACGGCCTGCGCAGCGCGGCCGTGGACACGCTGCGCGACATAGCCGACCAGGCTGACGGCGTGCGCTGCGACATGGCCATGCTGATGACCACGGCCATATTCAGCAAGACCTGGGGCGCGCGCGCCGGTTCGCCGCCGGAAGAGGAGTATTGGCGCGAGATCATCCCCGCCGTGCATGAGCGCTATCCCGCCTTTCGCTTCATCGCTGAAGTCTACTGGGATATGGAATGGGAAATGCAGCAGCAAGGGTTCGACTTCTGCTACGACAAGCGACTCTACGACCGGCTGGCCCATGAGACGGCCGCCGCGGTACGCGGACATCTGCTGGCCGACGTATCCTATCAGCAACGGCTGGTGCGGTTCATCGAAAACCACGACGAGCCTCGCGCTGCGGCCGTATTCCGGGCCGGGCGAGCGCTGGCGGCGGCCATCGCCGCCTATACCCTGCCCGGCGCCAAGCTGTTCTATCAGGGTCAATTTGAGGGCTACAAAACCCAGATCCCTGTCTTTCTGACCCGCCGCCCCGACGAACCGACCGACCGTGCCCTGCTGGCTTTCTATCGCCGGCTGACCAACGAGATCCAAAGCCCGGCGCTCCGCGAAGGGCGGTGGTTGCTGTGCGCATTAAATGGTTGGCCCGATAATAAGAGCTATAATAATCTGGTGGCGTGGTGCTGGCAGGCGGGCGACGAGCGCCGGGTGATCGTGGTCAATCTGTCGCCCACCACATCCCAGGCGCGAGTGCAGCTGCCGTGGCCCGATCTGGCCGGGCAGAACTGGTTGTTCGTCGATGTCATGGACGACACAACCTACGAATGGAACGGCGACGAAGTATTGAACATGGGCCTGTTTGTCGAGCTGGCCCCGTGGGGGCGTCACTTTTTCGCCGTTCGCTGATCCGGCATGGTCGGCCGTGCCGCGCACATTACGATCTGAATGGATTATCGCCAGGGACCATCGGTGTCTGGCGATTTTAGTTGCTGTGTCTGTTGAAACAAGAAATCACCACTATTTCCTTAAGGAGATTTGAACCAATCATGTCTGAAAATCTGAATCCGTTTGCAATTGCCCAAGCCCAGCTGGACAAGGCGGCCGGCATCCTTCAACTCGATGCCGACATGCACGCATTCCTGCGCGAGCCGATGCGCGAGTTTCACTTCAGCATCCCCGTGCGCATGGACGACGGCCACACGGAGACGTTCCGGGCCTTCCGCGTGCAGTACAACGACGCGCGCGGTCCGGCCAAGGGCGGCATCCGCTTCCATCCCGACGAGACCATCGACACCGTTCGCGCCCTGGCCGCCTGGATGACATGGAAGACGGCCGTTTGCGACGTGCCCTTGGGCGGCGGCAAAGGCGGCGTGGTCTGCAATCCGCGCAACCTGTCGGCCGGTGAACTGGAGCGCCTGAGCCGCGGCTACATGCGCGGCGTGGCTCGCTTCGTTGGCCTGAAGCAGGACGTGCCCGCTCCCGACGTAGGCTCCAACCCGCAGATCATGTCCTGGATGCTGGACGAGTACGAGACCATCCACGGCATCCACGAGCCGGGCGTCATCACCGGCAAGCCGATCCTGCTCGGCGGATCGGCCGGGCGCACCCCGGCGACGGCCATGGGCGGCATGGTGACCATCCGCGAGGCCGCCAAGCTTCTCGGCATGAACCTGAAAGGGGCCACGGCGGCCATCCAGGGCTACGGCAACGTCGGCAGCTTCGCCCACAAGCTGGCCCACGACCTGTTCGGCCTGAAGGTCATCGCCCTCAGCGACGAATTCGGAGCCATCTATAATCCCGACGGCTTCGACCCGGCCGTAGTCAGCGCCCAGATGCGTCGTACCGGCAAGGTCGGCGGCACACCGGGCAGCGAAGAGATCAGCAACGCTCAATTGCTGGAGATGCCGGTCGATATCCTCATCCCCGCCGCCATCGAGAACCAGCTCACCGGCGCCAACGCCGACCGCATCCAGGCCAAGATCGTGGCCGAGCTGGCCAACGGCCCGACGACGCCGGAAGCCGACCGGATTATGAAGGAAAAGGGCATCTACATCATCCCTGACTTCCTGTGCAACGCCGGCGGCGTCTCCGTCTCCTACTTCGAGATGGTGCAGAACTCCTACGGCTATTACTGGACTGAGGAGCTGGTGCAGGAGCGCCTGGACCAGAAGATGACCACCGCCTTCCACGCCGTACACAACATGGCCGAGGAGCGGGGCGTCGAGACGCGCATGGCCGCCTACCTGGTGGCCGTCAATCGCGTGGCCGAGGCCGTCCGCGCTCGCGGTTGGGTCTAACGATTATGCCGGGGGCGGGCCTCAAACCCGCCCCCGAGTTAACAAACCATCGCCACACGGCCGTTTCCCAAACGGCCATGAGGCTTTTGGACTGTTACAAATTAATGCGGTATAGGGCTTCGCAGAAGGGTCAGGCAACCGGGAAGGGGTGTCGCGCGTTTCCATGGAGATGGTTGCCCGGTTGCCTGACCCCTACGGCACATCCTTGATAAATTTGTAAATATGCAATAGCCCGCCCGCCGATCCTTGATCGACACTAATCCGGGCGCACGACCTGTGGTATCATCCTCTCGCAACCCGCAGAGACATATGGGTGTACATGGTCGATCGAACGCAACTTGAACAGGCTATCGCCGTGCAGGAAAGCTTGCGCGGAACCATTGACGACGCCATCATTGACGCCACGATAGCCGCCTTGCGCGCTCAATTGGCCACGCTGAAGCCCCCGGCCGCCCCCGAATCCCGCCGCGCCCAGGCCACTCTCCTCTTCATCGATCTGGCCAACCACACGACCCTGATCCAGGGTCGCGACCCGGAAGAGATCATGGACCTCATCGACGGGGCCTTGAAGCGCCTGTCCGCGCCGGTCGAACAGCATGGCGGCCGCATCGTTCGCTATCAGGGCGACGGCTACAAGGCCATTTTCGGGCTGCCCGTGGCCCGGGAACATGATCCCGATCACGCGGCGCTGGCGGCGCTGGAGATCCTGGAGACGGCCGCCGTCATCGCCGCCGAACTGGAGACCGAGCGAGGTCTGCCCGGATTTCAGGTTCGTGTCGGCATCGATACCGGCGTGGTGCTGATCGGCGGCGGCACGGAGGGCGAGGACGCCGTGACCGGTTTGCCGGTCAACCTGGCCGCCCGCCTGGAGAGCGCCGCCGAGCCGGGCACGATCCTCATCTCCCACCATACCTACCGGCACATCCGCGGCGTATTTGACTTCCAGCCGCTTGAACCGATTCAGGCCAAGGGCTTCGCCGAACCCGTGCCGGTCTATCGCGTGTTACGCCGCAAGGCGCGCTCCTTCCGCACCCGGCGCCGCGGCGTGGAGGGAGTCGATACGCGGATGATCGGCCGCGACGCTGAACTGGCTGTGCTTCAGGGGCTGTTTCAGCAGATGCTCGACAAACACGACCGGGTGTCGGCCATCATCGTCGGCGAGGCGGGGCTGGGCAAGTCTCGCCTGCTCTTCGAGTTCGAACATTGGGCCGACCTGGACCCTGCCTCGACCCAGTTGTTTCGCGGCCGTGCCTGGCTGGAAACGCAAAACCTGCCCTATGGCTTGTTGCGCAGCATCTTTGTCTTCCGCGCCGGCATCCTCGACGATGACCCGGCCCAGGTTGTGCGTGACAAACTGGTCGCCGTCTTCCATGACGTGCTGGGCCGGGATGAGGAAACAACCCGCAAGGCTCATATCGTCGGCCACCTCCTGGGTTATGATTTCAGTGACGACGCATCGGTTCGTTCGCTCGCCGATGATGTCCATCAGCTGCACAATCAGGCGCTATTCTATTTGTCGACATTCTTCAAGGCCGCGGCCGATCGCAGTCCTGTTTTAATCCTTCTGGAGGATCTGCATTGGGCCGACACCAGCTCTCTCGACGCCATCGCCTCGCTGTCCACCGCCTTGGCCATGCGGCCGGCGATGATCCTGGGCACGGCGCGCCCCGCCCTCTTCGAGCGCCATCCCGATTGGATGAATGACCGGCCCTATCACCGGCGAATCGACCTGTCCTTTCTCGACGCCCGGGCCAGCGACGAACTGGTGGCTGAAATCCTGCAAAAGGTGGAGCGTGTCCCCGACCAACTTCGGGAGATGATCACCGGCCGCGCCGAAGGGAACCCTTACTACGTTGAGGAGCTGATCAAGATGCTCTTTGACGAAGGGGTCATCGTCGTTGATGACGAACGCTGGACCATTCAGTCAGGGAAGCTCACCGCCGTTCATGTGCCGGCGACATTGACCGGCGTGCTCCAGGCTCGCCTGGACAGCCTGCCCACGGCCGAACGGGCCGCCCTGCAGCACGCCTCGATCATCGGCCGGCATTTCTGGGATGCGGCCGTGGACTACATCGACCAGGCGTCGGACGGCAAAGAGACTTTCGCCACGCTGTGGCCCACCTTGTGCCGGCGCGAACTGGTCTACCGGCGGGAGGAGTCAGCCTTCGAGGGCACGAACGAGTTCGTCTTCCAGCACGCCCTCCTGCGGGACGTCACCTATCAAAGCGTCCTGCGGCTGTTGCGGCGCGATTATCATCGTCTGGCGGCCGAATGGCTGATCAAGGCCGGCGGATCCCGGGTCGATGAATATGCCGGTCAGATCGCCGCCCATTACGCCCTGGCGGAGGATGCCCGCAACGAGGCCCAATGGCAAGCGCGGGCGGGGCGCGGGGCCGTGGTTCGCCACGCCGCCCCGGAAGCGATTCGCGCCCTCAGCCGCGCCCTGGAGCTAATCGCCAAGGACGATCCCGAACGGTATGAATTGCTCAAACTCCGCCGGCAGACTTATCATCTGTTGGGCGAGCGCGAGCCGGAAATGGCCGATCTGGCCGAGATGGAGCAGATAGCCAAATCGTCGGGCGATTTATATCGTCGGGCGGAGGTGACCATCGAGTGCGTTCACACCTTTCTTATCACCGGCGCCTATGAACAAGCCGCCGCTCTCAGCGCCGAGGGCCTGAAACTGGCTGAAGAAGCGGGCGATATCCCCTTGCAGGCCCAGGCTTTGTTGCATCGAGGCAACGCCACCATGTTTCTGGGCGATTTCGACGAGGCCCGCGGCTATCTGGAGCAAGCCCTGGAGCTGGCGGATTCGGTCCAGGCTCGTCGCGTCCAGATGGAAGCCGTGCGGGCGCTGGGCGTCATAGCCGAGGAGCAAGGCGATTTTTCCACCCAGCAATACCGCTATCACCAGGCGTTGGACATCGCCCGGGAGCTGGGCGACCGTCTGGGCGAGCGACGTGCCCTCAACAGCCTCGGCGTGGCCACGCAAGCTCGTTGCGATTTTAAGGCCAGCACGCAATATTTTGCCGATTCCCTGGCCATCGCCCGAGCCATCGGCGATCGCGCGGGCGAGGGAGTCGTCCTGGGAAACATGGGCTTCCAGGCCAACCTGCTGGGTAGATACGACCTCGCCCGGGGCCTGTTTGAGGAGTCCATCAACGTTGCTCGTGACATCAACGATCAGGCCGGAGTAGACATCAATCTGCTCAACCTGGGCGGGGTCATGATCTGGCTTAATCAAAGCGACGAAGCCCTCAAGCTTTTTGAGGAGGGGCTGCGCGGGGCGAGGGCGACCGGTTACCGACCACTGGAAGGCTTTCTCCTGAACGGCATCGGCGTGGCTCTGCTTTGGAGCGGCCGGTCGCGAGAAGCCATTGTTCTATTGCGCCAGGCCATCGCGCTGCGCCTTGAACTCGGCCAACCCCATCTGGTGGCCGAGAGCCGCGCGTTTCTGGCTCAGGCCGTGGCGGCCGAGGGCGACCTCGCCGCGGCAGTGGCCGAAGCAGATGCCGTCCTGGATTTTCTGGTGGACGGGCGGATGGAGGAGACCGAGGAGTTATTGCGGATGCTGCTGGCGATTTATCGGGTTTTGGACGAGGCGGGCGACCCGCGCGCGCCGGCTGTTCTGGCACGTGCCCATGACGAGCTGCAAACATCGGCCGGAACTCTCGACGACGACTCGCGGCAGTCCTATCTCGGGAACATCTCCTGGAACCGGGAGATCCTGTCATTGTGGGCGGAACGCGCCGGTCGCTGACTTTGGCGTTGCCGCCAAAGGCGATTATCATTGACCCATGTCAAAACCAGCTATCGCTCCCTACGGCTCCTGGAATTCACCCATCACAAGTGACCTGCTCGTGGGCGGGACCATCTCCCTGTCTCAACCCTGGGTCGATGGTGACGCCATCTACTGGGTCGAAGGACGCCCCAGCGAAGGCGGCCGAAACGTCATCGTCCGCCTGGCGGGCGGGCGACAAGAGGACGTGACCCCGGTCGGGTTCAATGCCCGCACACGCGTCCATGAATACGGCAGCGGCGATTACACCGTCCACAATGGCGTCGTCTATTTCTCCAATTTCGCCGATCAGAGGCTCTATCGCCAACCCATAGGCGGCGCGCCCGAAGCCATCACCCCCGCCGTGCCGCTGCGCTATGCCGACGCCATCTTCGACCCGGCCCGCGATCGCCTCATCTGCGTCCGCGAAGATCATCGACTGGATGGCCACGAGGCGATCAACACGCTGGTGGCCGTTCCAACGACCGGCGGCGAGCAAACGGTGTTGGCCGAGGGCCACGACTTCTACGCCACGCCGCGCCTCAGCCCCGACGGCCGCCGCCTGGCCTGGCTGACATGGGATCACCCCAATATGCCCTGGGACGGCACGCAACTGTGGCTGGCCGACGTGGCCGGGGACGGCTCCATCGGAAACGAACGGCTGGTGGCCGGCGGCCCGACCGAGTCCGTCTTCCAG
>CAYXNH010000057.1:0-15657 GCA_964466135.1 uncultured Ardenticatenaceae bacterium
GAAGGCAAACCCTGTGTTGCGGGCCGCCATCACGTCGCTATGATCACCGAAAATCGATAATCCCTGCGCTGCCAATGAACGCGCCGCCACGTGGAAGGTCGTTGAGGTTAATTCCCCGGCTATCTTGTACATATTGGGAATCATCAACAGGAGGCCTTGCGAGGCGGTGAAGGTCGTCGTCAAGGCGCCAGTCTGTAGCGCGCCATGAACGGCACCGGCCGCGCCGCCTTCCGATTGCATCTCGATGACCAGAGGCACAGCACCCCAGATATTGGTGTCGCCATGGGCTGAGTATTGATCGGCCAACTCTCCCATGCCCGATGAGGGCGTGATTGGATAGATGGCGATCACTTCGTTGACTTTATGCGCGATGTTCGCGGTGGCTTCGTTCGCGTCGATAGTGATCATATTTGTTGTCATATTGCTTCCTTCTCCTAAAAACCCTGGAGGGACGGGTTCGAAGAATACATGTCCCTCCAGGGTCGATGCCGATCCGGTGAGCTATTTGCTCTTTTTGTCATTCAATGCGGCATGAGCGGCCGCCAACCGGGCGATCGGAACCCGGAACGGAGAGCAAGATACGTAATTCAGGCCGATCTGATGGCAGAAGGCGATAGTCTTGGGGTCGCCGCCATGCTCACCGCAGATGCCGACTTCCAGGTCGGGCCGGGTCTGACGACCGAGTTCGACGCCCATCTTCATCAACTTGCCAACTCCATCGATGTCAAGCGTGGCAAATGGGTTCTCTTCCAGAATGCCGCTCTGCTGATATTCCACCAGGAATCCGGCTTCGGCGTCATCGCGAGAGATGCCGAAGACTGTCTGGGTCAGGTCGTTCGTGCCGAAGGAGAAGAACTGGGCGATTGTCGCGATCTCATCGGCCGTCACGGCTGCGCGAGGAAGCTCGATCATTGTGCCGAACTTGTACGACACCTGGATATCCTGCTCTTCCATCACTTCCTTGGCCACGGCTTCGAGGGCAGTTTGCTGGACTTCCAGCTCGTTCACGTGGAAGGTGAGTGGAATCATCACTTCAGGATGGACATCGATACCGTCTTTCTGGCATTGACAGGCCGCCTCGAAGATCGCGCGAACCTGCATCTTGGTCAGCTCAGGAATGAGGATGCCAAGGCGGACGCCGCGGGTGCCGAGCATCGGATTTTGTTCGCGTAGAGCCTCGACGCGATCCAGATAGGTCTGTTTGACATGGATTTCAGCCAGAGCCTCATCGATCTCGCTGAGTGTGTGGAAGTGCTGCAATTGCACCTTCAGGTCAGCCAGGCGCTGAACCAACTCCTCGTAGGAAGGCAGGAACTCATGCAATGGCGGGTCGATCAGGCGGATGATGACCGGCTGGCCGTCCATGGCGCGGAACAAACCGTCAAAATCACCGCGTTGCAGAGGCAGAAGTTTGCCGAGAGCCTCGTTCCGCTCAGTGACGTTCTTGGCCATGATCATCTGCTGCACGATGGGCAGTCGGGACTGCTCGAAGAACATGTGCTCGGTACGGCAAAGACCAATACCTTCCGCTCCATATTCTCGAGCGCGTCGAGCATCCGACGGGTAGTCAGCATTGGCCCATACTCCCAGCGTGCGGAATTCGTCCGCCCAACCCAGGAGTTTGAGCAAGCAGGGGTTCTTGATATCAGGCACGACCGTGGGAACCTGCCCCAGATAGACTACGCCCAGCGTGCCGTCAAGCGAGATCCATTCGCCTTCCTTAATGACCAGATCTTCACCAATAGTCATGTGGCGTGTGTCGAGATCGATATCCAGTTCCGTGACACCAACCACGGCCGGCTTGCCGAACTGACGGGCCACCAAGGCGGCATGACTTGTGCGGCCGCCGCGGCTGGTCAGGATACCCTGAGCTGCCAGCATGCCATGCACATCATCCGGCTTTGTTTCGGGGCGGACCATGATGACCGGACGGGCTTCGTCCTTGGCCCAGCGCTCGGCCGTATCGGCATCAAACGCCACCACACCGACAGCCGCGCCAGGGGAGACGTTCAATCCGGTGGCAATCTTGTGAGCGGATTTCAGGGCTTTTACGTCGAGTTGCGGATGCAGGAAAAAGTCGACCTGGGCCGGTTTCACGCGCCACACGGCCTCTTCCTTGCTGATCAAGCCTTCGTCCACCATATCGGTAGCGATCTTGACTTCCGCCTGGGCGGTGCGCTTGCCGTCACGTGTTTGGAGCAGCCATAATTTGCCGTCCTCGATGGTGAACTCCATGTCCTGCATGTTGCGGTAATGCTTTTCCAGCTTCCTGGCGATGGCCAGGAACTCATCGTAGGATTTGGGCATGATGTCCTTAAGTTCATGCAGGGGTTGGGTCAGTCGAATGCCGGCTACCACGTCCTCGCCTTGGGCGTTCACCAGGAAGTCGCCTTCGGGCTCGTCTTCGCCGGTGGAGGCGTTGCGCGACATGGCGACGCCGGTGGCGGAATTATTGCCAATGTTGCCGTAGACCATCGTCTGAATGTTGACGGCCGTGCCCAAATTATGGGCTATGCCGGCCGCGTTGCGATAGTCGATCGCCCGTCGGCCGTTCCACGACCTGAACACTGCTTCCGTTGCCAATTGCAGTTGATGATACGGATCAGTCGGGAAATCGCTGCGGGTGAAAGTGCGGTATATCTCCTTGAAGCGGCGGGTGATCACTTCCCAATCCTCGGCTTTCAAATCCGAGTCGGAGGTCACGCCGGCCAATTTGCGCCGCGAGGTGATGATGGCTTCAAATGGCTCGTCGGGAACGCCCATGACAACGCTGCCGAACATCTGAATCAGGCGACGATAGAGGTCAAATACGAAGCGACGGTCGCCGGTTAATCGCACCATCGTCTCGGCGATCTCGTCATTCAGGCCGATATTGAGGACGGTGTCCATCATGCCCGGCATGGAAAACTTCGCGCCGGAACGGCAAGAGACGAGCAGAGGATTCTCTGTGCCGCCGAACTTCTTGCCGGTCAATTTTTCGATCTCGTGGATGGCTTCGAGTTCTTGCTCCCACATGCCCTCCGGGAAGCCGTTGGATTCCAAATATGCGTTACATGCTTCAGTTGACACGGTGAATCCTGGCGGAACCGGGATACCCAGCCGAGTCATATCGCCAGGTTAGCGCCCTTGCCGCCCAGTAGGGCGCGGGTTTCGTCCCAGCTGCCGCCGACATGCTCTTCGGCCAGATGGATTTCATTAAATAAATAGACCCATTTTGTGGTCTCTTGTGGTTTACGGCCGTTGCTCGCGGCTTTTTGTGTTTTTACGGGTGGGGTTAAAACGTTATCCGACATCGAAATGTTCTCCTTCTTGCAGTTTTACCGTCGTTTCAGGCTACGAAATTTCAATGATCCCACTGATAGATGAACCTGATACAGCCTGAGGCACGGCAATCAATCAATCCATATTAAGTTTAAAGATTTCACTCCTGGGGGTTAGTGACAGATTACACCAGTAACGCTGACAAAAGTCATGCTATCCATTTTGTGCACGAAAGAAGTCCAGACTGCCTTCTCGGAATGGCTTGCCAAGATAGATCACAGGGTATAATCTGACCTTATGGCTACGTTTGAAGAGATTTACCGGAAAGAGAGGCCAGTCGACCGATGGTGGAAATCAGCCAGGGACGAGAACCAGACTACCTGTGACCTCGATCTGCGGGAAGGATTTCCTTGCCCCTCATGCTTGCTCGGCGAGTTACATTACAACGGCCTTTTCCAGTTGCGATGTGATAACTGTGGTCTCGTCGCTGAGGCCGGCGTTTTCACCTGATAGCCGGTTGTAGGCGGCCGTGTGCTGCCTGTACACTCCACGGTCCAGCCGTTTTGTGGTAACCGGTTGGATTCGATATACTTGGTGAATATGTCCCAGATGTTGAGGCTGCTAATCGTCGACGATCATGAGGTCGTTCGGCTCGGCATGCGTGCCCTGCTCGAGCGCCATCCTACTTTCACGGTAGTTGGCGAAGCGTCGACCCAGGAAGAGGCGGTGTCCATGGCCGGAGAACTCCAGCCTGATATTGTGCTGATGGACATTCGGTTAGCAGGTGGAAGCGGCATCGAGGCTTGTCAGCAGATCAAGGAGCGCTATCCTCAAATCAAGGTGATCATGCTCACCTCTTTTGCCGAGGATGAACTTCTGTTCGCCGCCATTCGCGCCGGAGCGACCGGTTACCTGCTCAAGCAAATCGCCGGCGGGGATGTTATTCGGGCGATCGAAGGCGCAGCTCGTGGTGAATCCATGCTCGATCCCTCGCTCACCCAACGTGTTTTCTTTGAAGTCCGTCGCTCCATCCAGAAAGAAGAAGCCGTAGCTTTTCAGGACTTGACCAGCCAGGAGCGACAGGTACTCTTCCTGATTGCCGGGGGGCGCACGAATCGTGAGATAGCCGCTGATTTATTCCTGAGTGAAGGGACTGTGCGCAATTACGTCAGCAGCATTCTTTCCAAACTCGGTGTTTCCAATCGGGCGGAGGCAGCCGCTTACGCTATCAAGCATCATCTTTCCGACCATATTTAGGTCCTGCGAAATAGTCAGCCTCTCATGCCCGAGCTTGCCGAAACACCTATCTCCCCCGGCCATAACACTCAGAGGGCTTTGGAGACACTTAATCGAGCTGCTTTAGCCATAGCCGGCGAACTCGACAGCGATAAGGTCTTGCAACTTATTGTTGATTCCGCTCGCGATCTGGTTGGCGCGGAATATTCGGCATTAGCTGTGGGTGATTGGCGAGTCGCCGGGCCGAATAATGTCCATCGGTTTCTCACGAGTGGCATGTCTCGCGAGGATATAAGCAAGATCGATCATTGGCCACACGGCTACGGGCTGTTGGGCGCGGTTATCCATGGGCAACAGCCGATTCGCATCCCCCATATTCAGGAGGACCCGCGATCAATCGGCTTTCCCGAAGGGCATCCGGTCATGGAGAGTTTCCTGGGTGTGCCGATCATTGGGGCAGGGGAGACACTGGGGCATCTTTACCTGACCAACAAGACAGGCGTCGAGGATTTCAGCGAGGATGATCAGAGTCTCATTGAAATGCTGGCTGCCCACGCGGCCGTTGCTATCCAGAATGCACGGCTGTATTCGCAGGTAGAACGGCTGGCCATTCTGGAGGAAAGGACTCGGATCGGTATGGATCTCCATGACGGCGTCATCCAGTCCATCTATGCGGTGGGTCTCACTCTTGAGTCCACGAGGCTCGCCCTGCCGGACGGCAATGTCGATGAGGTATCAACGCTACTCAATACAGCCATTGAGGGCCTGAACGACGCCATTCGTGATATCCGGAATTTCATCCTCGACCTTCGACCGCGTCGTTTTGCGGGAGATGTTCATCAGGGATTAGCCCAGCTTGTTCGCGAATTCCAGGCTAATACGATGGTGCCGGCGTCGGTTCACGTGCCTGATCGATTGGAAGGACTATCCTTGCCACTCGGCCGGGCTATCTTTCTTACCACGCAGGAGGCACTGGCCAATGTCGCTCGCCATGCGCGCGCCGGTAAGGTTGATGTCAGCTTGAATTGCACCACCGATCGAATCACCTTGACCGTGCGGGATGACGGCCGGGGGTTTGATATGTCCAGCGAATCCCAGCGAGTTGGCCATGGCCTGGCCAATATGCAGGCTCGCGCCGAGAGTTTGCGTGGCCTCTTCGCTGTCGAATCTGCCCCCGGTGGGGGTACGACTGTTATTCTTGACCTGCCGCTTTAGCCATTCCTCTCGTATCAGGCAGCTATTTTCCCTTCTGTTTTCTGTTTTGTTCTGGTGATAGATGTCACTTGAATCGGTGACTTTCGTCATTGAGTTCAAATCGCCCAAAGGGCTATACTGCCTTCAATCATTCGTGCCGCGGAAGCGTCGCTATCCGCACTGAGTTGGTGGCTGGGGCGAGTCCCGAGCGATCCAATGGGTGGGAACATTTCGGCGGCTGAAGGTATTTCGTCATGCTACAGGCGCACCTGGAGATGGGCAGGAAAGTGATCCCAACCGACGCATCGAAGATTCGAATCCTTATCGTCGAAAAGCATGCCGCTGTGCGTCGGGCGCTCAGCGATCGACTGGGCGTGACGCCCCACTTTGAGATCGTCGCCACCGTTGAGGATCCGGCTGGCGCCTTACCCTATCTCAACGCCAGAACCGGCTCCAGGGAAGGCCCAAAGGAACCTGTCGTCGTTCTGTTCGGTTTGCAGAATGGAACCGATGAACAACTGTTTCACACCATCGATGTCATTAAACAGATGGTCAGTCTCTCCACGGCCGTCATCATCCTGGCTCCCTTCGCCGATGAAATCGAGCGGCTGCTATTCCACCAGGCCGGCGTGAAAAGCTACTTGCTGAAATATATCGATTCAGCGGGACTGATCCGGGAGATTGAGGTCGCGGCCAAGCCCGATCCCAAATCTATTCCGACGGTTTCGTAGACGGTTCGTTTGCCTCTCTCCGTTTCCCATCCGGCCGGATGATCAGCACCGGTACTGTCGCGGACTGAAGTACGCGCATCGCCACGCTGCCGAACAGGAAGCGTCCCAGACCCCCACGGCCGTGGGTGCACATTACGATCGTGTCGATGCCGGCGCCTTGGGCGACGCTGATGATCTCCGCGGCGACATCCTCCGATTCCGCCACCTGGTAGTGTGTGCGAAAGTTTTGCTGCCGCAATGATCCCTTCTGTGATTGCAGATAATCGATAACCTCTTTGTAGAGATCGTCGCGCATCTTGATCATAAAGCTGGCCGACTCGGGCGATAGCGCGCCTTCGCCAACTCGCGGTGGCAAGACCACGCGCAATAAGGTGATGTCGCTATCGAACTGGGCGGCCATTTCCAGCGCATAGGGAAGGGCGGCTTCGGCGAAGCCTGAACCATCCAATGGAACCAAGATGTGTTTGAACACGACTGCTTTCCCTCCTACATGTAGCGAGCATAAGGCTCGCCGGTATTGTCTTGTGAATCCATCCAGTCGCGGACGACCAGACGAAAGATATCGGATTCGGTGATGATACCAACGAGTCGCCCGTCCTGATCCAATACCGGCAAGCCGCCGATCATATACTTCAACAGCAACTGCGCGGCGGCGCCGATCGTCTCGTCAGGTGAAATCGTCACCGGATTGGGGGTCATTATCTCGCTTACAGTCAGCCTGGATAACCTGTAGCTTAACTCCCAAATATCCATTCCACCTTTCGACGACGCCTTTGCGCTGCGCACATCACTATAAGACACGATGCCGATCAGCCGGCCGTCTTCAACGACAGGCAAGCGCCGGATAGTTCGCTCAATCATGAGTTGACCGGCTTCCAGCACGGTTGTATCCGGCGAGACAGCGATCACGTCTCGTGTCATCCAGTCCTTGACTAATTCAAGCTTCATTTGGCCTACCCCCTCAAACAAGAAGCGACTACATATGACACGAATTTCGCAGATTGTCGTTGAAGAAAATTTGAGAAGTTTGCATCATATGTCCTTGATCCCTCTAATTGGTCGTGTTTGGCGATCAACCCGATCTCGTCGGCTTGATCGCCAACACAAACCTAGTGATAGCGCTCGCCGTAATGCTCGACTGATTGCGGCATATCTATACGACCTCGATGAAGCTTCTTTCCGTCACGCTCAGTCGATTTGCCTTCAGGCGGATGCGATCTACTGAGCGTCCAGGATAGAATTGAAGATTTGCGTAAAAGCGGCGATTGGTTGCGCGCCATTCACTTCCTGGTCATTGACGAAGAACGTCGGCGTGCCGGTCACTCCCACATTGCGAGCGGCCTCCCGATTGCTATTGACTGTATTCAGATAGCGGCCGGAGTCGAGGCACCTGGTAAACTTATCGATGTCCATACCAACTTCGGTCGCGGCTTGCCTGAAGCCTTCAGCTGACAGACGTGTGGCAGGAGGTTCGATGGCCCACAAAGTGTTGGCGTAATCAAAATAGGTGCCCTGCTCGTTGGCACACATGCCGGACGCGGCCGCCGGGACGGTCGACGCGCTTAGCGCGTACGGCAAAACGACCCAATGCAGGTCGCCCGTATCGGCAAATTGCTCTTTCAAAGGTTTAGCTGTTTCAGCATGGAAGGCCTGGCAATGGATACATCCGAAGTCTGAGACTTCGACCATCGTAATGGGGGCTTCGGCTTCTCCCATGAAGATACAACGATCGCTGTTTTCCTGACAGTACTCAGCAAGAGTTTGCACGACTCGGCTCGCGGAGGGTCGCAACGCGAGATAAAGCAGACCCGCGAGGACCAAAACACCGACGGCAATTAAACCACCGATGACTACCCAGTTCGTTTCTCGTTGTTGATGCTGTTGTTTCCGGCGTTGTGGGGCATTCTTAGCCATAGTTCTCCTGAGGCAAAAAAAAGGATGTGATTGAATTCTGAGTTTATCTATCCAAAAGTTTACAGGCAAACCTTCTCAGAGAGGATTGAGGATCGCCGATGAATGTCATCCACCATTGGTGACATTTCTCATCATGACAACGGAGAAAAATCAATTACACTTGAATTTAAGAAGGTACGCCGGTGACGGCGGACCATTTCGGCCGGGGAGACAATTATGCTGACCGTTAACGATCTCATGACCATCATTCCCAATAGTGTGACACCGCAAACGACGTTGCGGCAGGTTATAGAGGTGATGAAGACTCAATCCTGTCGCCAATTGCCTGTTCTTGATAACGGCCGCCTCGTGGGGATTATCACCGATCGCGACGTGCGTCTGGTGATGAACTCACCCCTGATTTTGCATGGCCGCTGGCAAGACGAAGAAATTCTGGATAGTATCACTGCTGAGAATTGCATGACCCCCGATCCGATGATCGTTTCACCCGACACGCCCGCCTATCAGGCTGCCGCCATGCTGGGCAGCTACAAGTTTGGCGCTTTGCCGGTCGTTGATAACGGTACTCTGGTCGGTATTATCACTGTTTCCGATTTTCTTAACTATTTTGCGATGCAGCAGCCGGCGATGATCGATCATAAGGAGTAGAGCATCGCGAGGAGGTCTTCATGGTTCCGTTCCGTAATATCTTGATCCCGCTGGACGGCTCCGAACTCGCTGAAAAAGCGCTCAAGTCAGCCGCTCAGCTTGCTTCTGCCATGGCCAAACAGACGAGCGCGGGAGAGTCGCCCGTCAAACTCACCTTGCTGCGTGTGGCTACCCCATTAACATTCATGGCAGCCGACCCCGCACTGTTTGATGAGATGATCCGTATGAGCATCGATGAAGCCCAGGCCTATCTTCAAGCCACAGCCCCATCTGTCATTGCCGCCGCTGAACCGGCTATCGTCGAGACCAAAGTCGTATCCGGCTTCGCAGCCGATGTTATCGTGCATTATGCCGAGGAGAATGGCATCGACCTCATCATCATGTCCAGCCACGGCCGCACCGGCAGCAAACGATGGATCTATGGCAGTGTCGCCGAGAAGGTGATGCATCATGCGTCCTGTGCCACGGCAATCGTCCGAGCCCACGTATCGGTTGATATGTTCCAGAATCGCAAGATTCTGGTACCGCTCGACGGTTCTGAGCTGGCTGAGAGGGCGTTAGATCCGGCGATGGCAATCGCTGCGGCTGTGAAATCTGATGTCCTTCTGTTGCGTGTCGTTGCCGACCGCGAACCGTTACCTGCGACCCTCGATCCGATTGGCGATGATGTGGCCGCTGCCCTTGACAAGACCGATTCGCTTGAACGCGCTGAAGCTGAAGCGTATTTGCAACGAGTGCACGAGTCTCGTCATAATCAGCACCTGTTCTTCGACGTTCAAAGCGTGGATGGGGACATTGCCGATGCGATTATTTCCTATGCTGATTCGCGGAACGTTGATCTGGTGATCATATCCAGTCACGGCCGCTCCGGTATCGGCCGCTGGCTCCACGGCAGTGTAGCCGAAAAGGTCTTGCGCGGTGCCGATTGCGCGACATTGATCATTCGCCAAGGTCGGAATTGATTAGAGCAGAGAAATGGTGTCAGGATGGTGCGACCCATTCCTGGTCTGGCCGCACCGTTTTCTCTAACCGATGCCGGGCGAAGGCGGCAGGGAATCACATGCGAATGGCATAGCTTTTTGCGGGTTAACACGGATAATACCCTCTCTGTGATCTGCGCCAATGACTTATTGTCCGCCCTGTTCCACTCTTTGAAAACAGTATGGATAATCCTCAACCGTTAGCTCCCGATCTGCTTTATCATCGATTCGACTCCTCCCAATTGCCGTTCGAGACCACGGCCGAGTTTGAGGACGGGCTTGAAATCATCGGCCAGCAGCGAGCCATCGAATCCATACGCTTTAGCATCGGAATGGATCACCAAGGTTATAACCTGTTTGCTCTGGGGCCAAATGGCGTCGGCCGTCGGACCACAGTGGAACACTTTCTGGTCCAGCGGGCGGCCGCCGAACCGACTCCCGACGATTGGTGCTACGTCTATAACTTCGGTCAATCTCACAAACCCCGTGCCCTGCGATTGCCGCCTGGAAAAGCCAACATCTTCCGCGATGATATGAAAAAGCTGGCCGGAGAGCTAGGCTCCGTTCTGCCGGCGACTTTTTCCGGCGAAGAGTATCAGCTGCAGAAGCGAGCGCTTGAAGAGGAACTGCGTGGTGTCCAGACCGAAGCTCTTGATAAATTGCGTGAGGAGGCCAAGGAGCACAGCATCGCACTGATCCAGACGCCGGGCGGCTTTGCTTTTGCTCCTCTGAAAGAAGGGGGCGAAGTCATCACCCCTGATGAGTTCATGCGCCTTGACCAGGAATCACAAAAGAAGATCGAGACTGAGGTGGAACAGTTACAGGGATCCCTCCAGCGGATCATGGAGCGGATGCCCAACCTCCACCGCGAGATGCAGAATCGGCTTAGAGAGCTGAACGAGCGTGTCGTGGAGTTTACGATCGCCCCCTTGCTCGAGGAGTTGCGCGTCAAGTATCAGGATATGGCTCCGATCGCCACCCATATCGACGATATCCAAAAAGACATCATTCATAACTTTGATGCCTTCATTCAAGATGATGAAGCCGCCGGACGGCAGTTGATCGGCGCCGCGCTGGGTATCGCCTCGGCCGAGCGTAGCGTGTCACTCTCTCGCTACGAAGTCAATGTGATTGTCGATAACGGTCGAACCGAGGGCGCGCCGGTTGTTACGCTTGAACAGCCGCGCTACCAGAACCTCGTCGGCCGTGTCGAGCATATCGCCCAAATGGGAGCGCTCGTCACTGACTTCACCTTGATCAAACCCGGCGCTCTGCATGAAGCCAATGGCGGCTATCTGCTGATCGACGCCCTCAAGCTGTTGACCGAGCCATTTGCCTGGGATGCCCTTAAGCGAGCGTTGCGGCAGGAAGAGATTTTTATCGAGTCGATGGGTCAGGTCTACAGCATGATCAGTACCGTGTCTCTTGAGCCGGATCCCATCCCTCTTGACATCAAGGTGATCCTGATTGGCGAACGGCTTTTGTACTATCTGTTAAGTACTAACGATCCCGAATTTAACGAGCTGTTCAAAGTCTCGGCCGACTTTGATGAAGATGTAGATCGCAACCCGGATAGTGCCCTGGCTTATGCCCGTGTCATCGCTGAAGTGGCCAGAGCAGAAAAGTTGCGACCCTTTCAGCGCGAAGCGGTCGCCCGGGTGATCGAGCACGGATCCCGTGTCGCCGAGGACGCGAGTAAGCTGTCGACGCGAATGCAAAGCATCACCGACGTGCTCCGGGAAGCCGATTATTGGGCTGGAGAAGCCGGACACGATGTCGTGATTCGTGAGGACGTTCAGCGAGCATTGGAGAAGCAGGTTTTTCGTTCCGGCCGTGTTCAGGAGCAAATCCAGGAATCCATCCTGCGCGATCAGGTGCTCATTGACACCAGCGGCGTTGTCGTCGGCCAGGTGAACGGGCTATCGGTGTATATGATGGGCAGCCATGCGTTTGGCCGTCCATCGCGCATCACAGCTCGCGTCCGAATGGGCGGCGGTGGAGTTGTCGATATCGAACGAGAGGTTGATTTGGGCGGCCCCATTCATTCCAAAGGCGTGCTCATCCTGACCGGATTCCTGGGACAACGATATGCGGCCGACAGCCCACTTTCCCTCTCGGCGACCCTTGTATTTGAGCAATCCTATGGCGGAATCGAGGGCGATAGCGCCTCCTCGGCCGAACTCTATGCCCTGCTCTCGGCTCTTGCCAGGCTCCCCATCAAGCAGTCTTATGCCGTCACTGGTTCCATCAATCAGCGAGGGCAGGTTCAGGCTATTGGTGGCGTTAATGAGAAGATCGAGGGTTTCTTCGATATTTGCCAGGCTCGCGGGCTGACGGGCGATCAAGGTGTGCTGATTCCCTCGGTCAATGTCGCCAATTTGATGCTGCGTCAGGATGTAGTCACCGCTGTCGCTGATGGCCTTTTCCACATTTACCCGGTATCGACGGTCGATGGTGGAATATCCATTTTAACTGGGGTCGCTGCTGGAGAGCTGGATGAACAAGGGCAATACCCGCCCGACAGTGTAAACGGCCGTGTTGTCGCGCGCCTGGCCGAATTTGCCGAGAAACAACACGCCTTTAACGAGCCGCCTCGTGCCGCGGACGCTGAATCTACCGGCGATGAGAATGACACGGTGGAGAAAGATGAACAACCTCCTGCTGGATGATGACCGCGCATCAGAGCCGGAGGATGTTCTTATGCAGCCCGCTCCGGGGGACGAGGTTACTCAAGAGTCAATTATACCTCGGCCAATTCGCCGTATCCTGATCGCCCTCGACGCATCCTCCAACAGCCACGCCGCGCTGGAGGCGGCCGCCAACCTGGCTGAGATAATGCAATCTGAACTTCTGGGCCTGTTTGTCGAGGATATCAACCTTCTTCGCCTGACTGAGCTTCCTTTCGTCCGCGAGGTTCGTTTTGCCGAGAAGGACGTGCGACGCCCAGATCAGGAAGCCTTAGTACGCAAGCTGCGCGCCCGCGCCGCCCTTCTGCGTCACGAACTGGAAGAAATGGCCTCCGAGCGAAAGTTGACGAGTTCATTTCGCGTCATTCGAGGTTCAATTGACCGCGAGCTTTTAGCGGCCGCGCTTGAAGCTGACCTGGTCGCTCTCGGCCGGTTGGGTCATACTGTCATACGTCATAGCCCCCTTGGATCCACCGCCCGCGCGATTGTGTCGCGCGCGACTGGAGCTGTTTTGCTGGTCAAAACCGATGTTGGGCCGGGGCCGGTCATCGCTCTCTTCGATGGCTCAGAGAATGGGCGTCGGGCGCTACTTATGGCGGCCGAGCTTGCCAATCATGTGGGTGATCTTCGCGTCCTGGTATGGGCGTCGGATGAAGAGACTGCTTTCGCTCGCCGGCAATACGCTATCCAACTGCTGGAAAAAACTGATATCCAGCTACAATTTCAGCATCTCTCCGGCGATGACCCTCAGCGCGTCATTGAATGGGTGGATCGCCAGAAAGGCAGCTTGCTCATACTTGGCGGTGGTGAAATGAACCTGCCGGAGGACATTGGTCAGGCGCTGGTGGATGATGCCCAACAGCATATCCTCTTCCTCAAGTAATTCCGAATATTTGTGCTAAAATCAAGGCAGGATGCGGCTCTGATGGAGCAGACGCCAGATCCTGGCGAATGATATGACCTATACACCGAGCGACCATATCAGCGAGTTGCTACGCAATCTGCCCACTAAACCCGGCGTCTACATGCACAAGGATGCTGAGGGCAACATCCTCTATGTCGGCAAGGCGATTAATTTGCGCAGCCGCGTGCGCTCCTACTTCCGCAACCAGGTTGACTCCATCAAGACTCAACGCCTGCGGCGGCAGATAGCTGATGTTGAGGTGATCACCACTGAGTCCGAACTTGAGGCGCTGTTGCTTGAGATGACGCTCATCAAGCAATATCGGCCGCAATTCAATGTTCGGATGAAGGATGACAAACGTTATCCTTACATCAAGGTTCATTGGGGAGACCCCTTCCCCAAGGTGACTGTTACCAGACGGATGATTCGTGACGGCTCACGCTACTTTGGGCCCTACACCTCCGTCTGGGCTGTCCAGCAAACGCTCGACTTGTTGCGCAAGGTGTTCCCATATCTGACGTGTGATCGCGTGATTACCGGCAAGGACGAACGCGCTTGCCTGTATTATGACATCAAGCTGTGTAGCGCCCCCTGCATTGGCGCGGTCGATCAGGCCCAATATCGAGCCATGATTCAACACCTCATGGACTTTCTCGACGGAAAATCCGATCATATCGTTCGTGGAATCGAAGCGAAAATGGAGCGAGCCGCAGCTAATCTTCAGTTCGAGAAAGCTGCCGACTATCGTGACCAACTTAAGGCCATCGAGCGCATCGCTTCCCGCCAGAAGGTCATTGGAGCGTCCGACGCCGATCAGGATGTGATCGCCTTCGCCCGTGAAAATGGGGAGGCCTGCGTTCAGATATTCTTTATTCGTCACGGCAAGCTGATTGGCCGCGAGTATTTCATGCTCGATAACACCGAGGATGAAAGCGATCCTGAAGTTCTTCAGGAGTTCATCACTCAGTTCTATGATGATGCGGCTTACATTCCCAAAGAGGTGTTGCTGCCCAATGAGATCGAGGAGGCGCGGATCATCGAGGAGTGGCTCCGCCAGAAACGTAACACCAAGGTGTCCCTTCATGTACCTCGTCGTGGGAAAAAGCGCGAGCTGGTCCAGATGGCGGTGGAGAATGCCCACGATACGCTGGCAACCCTGCGCCAACAATGGGCGGCCGATCGATCCAAACATGTTCAGGCCATCACTGAATTGCAGGATGCCCTCAAGCTACCGACGCCGCCGTCACGTATCGAGTGTTACGATATCAGCCACACCCAGGGCGCACAGACCGTCGGCTCGATGGTTGTGTTCGTTCAGGGTGCGCCACAGAAGAGCGACTATCGTCGCTTCAATGTTCAGACCGTCGACAACGATGATTATGGTGCCATGCGAGAGGTGCTGACCCGCCGCTTCCAGCGCTATCGCGACACGTTGGCCGGCGAGCTTCATGACCCCAGTCAGATCACGACTCGCTCTAATCGGCCGACGGCCTGGGCCATTTTGCCCGATTTGCTCCTAATCGATGGCGGCAAGGGCCAATTGCAGGTGGGAATGGAAGTCCTACGAGAGTTCGATCTGGAGGGCGAAGTTCCGATAGCGTCGCTGGCCAAGCAGGAGGAAGAGGTCTTCTTGCCCAATCAGTCGCGGTCGGTTTATCTGCCACGGCGCTCCGAAGCCCTGTACCTGATCCAGCGTGCCCGTGATGAAGCTCATCGTTTTGCCAACGAGGGCCATCGCAAGCGCCGCTCCAAAGTGGGCGTGGCCTCTATTCTTGATAGCGTGCCCGGGGTCGGCCCCAAGCGTCGCCAACTGTTATTGAAACACTTTGGCTCGCTGGATGGGATTCGCGAAGCCACCATCGAGGAAATCGCCGCCATATCAGGCATCACCATCGAGGTGGCTGAATCAATCAAGGCCCACCTCGAATAGCATGTTATGGCGTTACACAGGTGGTGCTGACAGGCGTTCGGCACAAAGCAGCAAGGCCAGCGCCGAAGGCCCATCGGTGATCTTTCCCTTCCGCGCCATGTCTAACGCTCGTTTGATGGAGAATAGATGAACTTCCATCACTTCGGTCGCTTCGTGGTGGGGTGGTCCCAGG
>CAYXNH010000058.1:0-11166 GCA_964466135.1 uncultured Ardenticatenaceae bacterium
CGATGGCCAAGCTGAAGGCCGGGCGGCTGGCGCGCGAGGTGGCCGACACCTGCCTCCAGTTTCACGGCGGGATGGGTTACGTCGAAGAGTACCCGATGGCCCGCTACTTTCGCGACGCCCGCCTGCTGTCCATCGGCGGCGGGGCGGACGAGATCATGCTGGGCATCATCGCCAAGTACGAGAATATATTGCCCAGGTGACGAATGATGAATCCACGTTAATCCGCACCGAACCCGGTGAGTCAGTGATATAATGAATCACAGGTTTAACAGGGATAACAAGATGATGGCAGTCAAAACAGTGACGGTTCAATTACCGGAAACGCTTTATCGGCAAGCAAAAGAAACGGCCGCGGCCACATCGCTCTCGCTTGAGGAAGTCCTCGCCCAGTCAATCGCGCTCTCTCTCCCGCCGTTGGAGGAAGATTTGCCTGCTGATTTGCGAGCCGAATTATCGGCGCTTATGTTGTTGAGCGATGACGAATTGTGGCGCGTCGCCCGTAGCGAGATGGCGGTTGACAAGCAGGAGCGTCTTGAAGTATTGACCGGGATTCGCGAGGAACGAGACCTGACACTTGACGAAACGCTGGAATTCAAATCCCTGTTCGCGGAAGGGGAAACGATCATGGTGAAAAAGGCTGAATCCTTCCGGCTGCTCACCCGTCGAGGCTATACGATCCCCTGGCTCACGCAATAATCCGGCTCGCATCAGTCGTCGATGACAATTCCCGCCTCCCTTCGCCAACTGACGGCCGAAAGAGATTCTTATCGATGCGCCTACTGTCGGACCGCGCAAGAGAATAGCGGGCAAAGACTACAGATCGATCACATTATTCCCCGTTCACAAGGCGGGCAGACCGTCATAGATAATTTATGCCTGGCCTGTTCATCGTGCAACAGCCACAAGCAAGCCCGACAAGTCTATGCAGACCCGCAAACAGGCGATTTGGTCATGCTGTTTCATCCACTGAAACAGGCATGGAACGAACATTTCGCGTGGGATGAGAGCAATACGTTGATCGTTGGGCGCACGGCTTGCGGGCGAGCGACTGTTGCCGCGCTCAACATGAATAACAGCCCCGTCATCTGGGCGAGAAAGCGTTGGGTAGAGGCAGGATGGCATCCTCCAACATGATACCGTCCGTATTAATCGCTAATCGCGGTGAGATCGCCCGCCGCATCATCCGCACCTGCCGTCGCCTGGGCATCCGCGTCGTCGCCGTCTATTCCGATGCCGATGCGCACAGCGTCCACGTGGCGGAAGCCGACGCGGCCGTCCGCATTGGCCCGGCCCCGGCGGCCGACTCCTACCTCAACATCGCCACCATCCTCGAGGCCGCCCGTCGCGCCGGCGTCGAAGCCGTTCACCCCGGCTATGGCTTCCTGGCCGAGGACGCCGCGTTTGCCGCTGCCTGCCGGGCCGCCGGGTTCATCTTCATCGGCCCCTCACCCGAAGTCATCGCCGCCATGGGCGACAAACGCGCCGCTCGCGCGTCGGCCCAACGACTGGGCGTGCCTGTCCTCCCCGGCAATGACGAGGACGATCAGAGCGACGACGCTTTCGACCGCGAGGCGGCACGCATCGGCTATCCGGTGATGGTCAAGGCCGCCGCGGGGGGTGGCGGCAAGGGCATGCGCCTCGTCCGCAACCCGGAGGAACTGCCCGCGGCTTTGGCCGGGGCACGACGCGAGGCCCTCTCGGCCTTCGGCGCGGACGCGCTCTTGCTGGAGCGCGCTCTGGAGCGTCCGCGCCATATAGAGATGCAGATATTGGCCGACAGCCACGGCCGCGTCATCCACCTCGGCGAGCGCGAATGCTCCATCCAGCGTCGGCACCAGAAGGTGATCGAGGAGTCGCCCTCCCCGGTCATGACGCCGGAGCTGCGTGAGAAGATGGGCGCGGCGGCCGTCGAACTGGCCGGGGCGATTGGCTACACCGGCGCGGGCACGGTCGAGTTTTTGCTGGACGGCGACGATTTCTTCTTTCTGGAGATGAACACCCGCCTGCAGGTCGAACATCCGGTGACGGAACTCATCACCGGCCTCGACCTGGTGGAGTGGCAGATTCGCATTGCCGGGGACGAGGCGCTGCCATTGCGACAGAAGGACGTTCGGCGGACGGGGCACGCCATCGAGGCGCGGTTGTATGCCGAAGACGCGGCCAACTATTTTCTGCCCACTGCCGGGCCGATCTTGCTCTGGCGACCGCCGGTGGGTGAGGGCATCCGGGTCGACGACGGCATCCGCGACGACGACGAAGTCACCATCCACTACGATCCGCTGCTGGCCAAGATCATCGCCCACGGCGCGACGCGGGCCGAAGCCACGGCTCGCCTGCGGTCGGCGCTGGAGCGCGCCGTCCTGCTTGGGCTGACGACAAATCTGGCCTTTCTGGCCGGGGTGCTGCGCCATCCGGCCTTCGCGTCCGGCGCCATCGACACCCATTTTCTGGCAGACCATGCCATCGACGACCGGCCCCCTGCCGGGGATGTCGCCACTGCCCTCATCGCCGCCGCCTGCGCCCGCCGGCGAGCCGCCGCCAACGACGGCCCCGGCTACTGGCGCAACAATCCCGGTCTCCCCGCCCCCTGGCGCTTCCATGTTGATGGCGGCGATGTTGACGTGCGTCTGACTCCCCGGCCACGGGTCGCCAATCAATGGACGGCCCATTTGTTACCAATGGATTCGACTTGCGAGGTCGCTCTGGAGGAGGTCGCCGGAACGGAGATGTTACTCGTCATCGACGGCTACCGGCGGCCGATCAGCCTGGCTGTCGACGGGGAGACGTGGTGGGTTCAGGTCGGAACCGGCGCGATTCGGCTGGAGGCGCGGCCGCTCCTGCCGGAGCCGCAACCGGCCGCCGGGGCGAGCGGCTCGCTGCGCGCGCCCATGCCCGGCACCGTGCTGGCGGTGGCGGTGAAGGTCGGGCAGGCGGTCGACATTGGTCAACCGCTCATGACCCTGGAGGCCATGAAGATGGAGCACACCATCCGCGCCGTCGCGGCCGGGGTGGTGGAAGCGATCTACTTCGCCGCCGGTGACCGGGTCAAGGCGGACGAGTTACTGCTGAAAATCAGCCCGATGTGATCGGCCGTCACTGCACCTCGGCCAGCACCTGATTGCGAACCACCGTCTCGCCGCCGCCGACCGCGACCGAACTCACAACCCCATCGAACGGCGCGCGAATCTCATTCTCCATCTTCATCGCTTCCAGAATGAGCAGCGGTTGCCCGGCGCTGACGGCCGTTCCCGGCTCCACCAGCACCCGCGTGATCAGACCGGGGATGGGCGCTTTCACCCGCCCGTCGCCGCTGCGCGGTCGGGGCGTGCGCGTGCTGCGGTCGCGAATATCGACGGTATGCAGGCCGTCATAGGCGTTGATCCATTGCAGGTTGGGATCGAACACGATCTCATACGGCCGTCCGTCGATGATCAGCCACTCCACATCGGAGACGAACGCCGTCGGGTTGGGCACGATCAGGCTCAATGGCTGCCCATCGACGGTGAGTTCATAGCGGCCGTCATTGCGGGAGGAGGTTTTCAATTCGACTTCGTATTCGTGGTCGTCAAGCGTAATGTGATAAGCGGTCATGCGATTCCTCCCTGCTCTAGTGAAGGCTGCGGCTCGTTCGATGCCAGCCGGTGACCCATTGGTCGGGCGTTTGCGGGTTGAATGTCTCGTGGCGGCGAGCGTGGAGTATGGCGGCGATCGCGGCCAAATCGCGCCGGACCAGCTCGATATCCGTGGCCGGCTTGGCCAGCAGCGGCCGATACAGGATACCCGTGTTGTAATTGCCGCTGACAAATGCGGGCGAGCGCAAGATGTCCATCAGCAACGGCAGGTTCGTGGGCGTGCCGATGATGGCAAAATCCTCCAGCGCGCGGCGCATCCGATCGACGCACTGCGCCCGATCCTCGGCCCACACCGTCACCTTGGCGATCAGCGGATCATAGAACGGCGGGACATCGGCATCGCAGTACAGATAGGTATCGACCCGCACCTCCGGCCCTCCGGGCAGGCGAACGCGCTGCAAATGGCCGGGGCTGGGCAAGTAGCGCCGGGACGGGTCTTCGGCCTGGACGCGGCACATGATGGCCCAGCCATGATGGACGACATCATCTTGCCCGTAGCCCAGCGCCTCCCCCGTCGCCAGCCGGATCTGCTCCCGCACCAGATCGCGGCGGGTCATCATCTCCGTCAAGGTGTGGTCGATCTGGATGCGCGCCTTGATCTCGCTAAGGTAAAACGCGCCGAATTCATCGACCAGAAACTCCACCGTGCCCAGGTTTTGGTAGCCAACCAGGCGGGCCAGCCGCACGGCCGCCTCCAGCATGGCCTCGCGCTGGTCAGGGTTCGGGTGTTCGCCAAACGCCCACAGCGCCGGGGCCTCTTCAACGATCTTCTGGTTTCTGTGGACGACCGACCCCTCACGCTCTCCCAGGCATACGATGTTGCCCTGCGCGTCGGCGATGATCTGCACGCCGACCTGGCGCGCAGGCAGGATGGCGCGCTCCAGGAAGAGCTGGTCGTGGCCATAGACCGCTCGGGACTCCACGCGGGCGCGACGGACGGCCTCGGCCAGCTGGTCGCGGCCGTTGATCATCCGCTCACCCCGGCCGCGGCCGCCGCGACACGACTTGACCACCAGCGGGTAGCCCATCCTGTCCGCCTCGGCCGCCAGCTCGTCGAACTCATCGGCCGCGTACGAGCGCGAGGAATGTTCGACCGTGGGGATGCCGGCGGCGCGGGCCGCCTTCAGCGTGCCGATCTTGTTCAGCACCGCCTCCACGACGGCGGCCGGTGGCCCGATGAAGGCGATGCCGGCTGCCTCGCAGGCATGAATGAAGTCCGGGTTCTCGGCCAGGAATCCGTAGCCGGGATGGATGGCGTCGACGCCATGCTCCCGGGCGATGGTCAGGATTATGTCAATATCCGCAAAGCTGCGATAGCCGTCCAACTGGACGCATTCGTCGGCCAGCCGCACGTGGAGCGAGCCGCGATCGCTGATGTCGTACAGGGCGACGGTGCGAATTCCCAACTCGCGGCAGGAGCGAATGATGCGAACGGCGATCTCGCCCCGATTAGCTATGAGTATCTTCTTGAACATTCAGTCGAAACTCCTTCGAGTCGTCGCCGGCGGTAAGCCGGGGCTACATGGGCGATATGCCGTGTTTGCGCGGCACGTGACGCTCCCGCTTGGACATGGACACTTCAAGCGAGCGAATCAGGATACGTCGCGTGTCGGCCGGGTCGATGACGTCATCGATCAGGCCGCGGGCGGCGGCGACATAGGGATTGTTGAACCTGGTCTGGTAGTCATCGACCAGCTCGCGGCGACGGGCCTCGGGGTCTTCGGCCGCCTGCACATCGCGCCGGAACAGGATGTTGACCGCGCCTTCCGCGCCCATCACGGCGATCTCGGCGTTGGGCCAGGCGTAGAGCAAGTCGCCCCGCAAGCCCTTGCTGCTCATAACACAGTAGGCCCCGCCGTAGCTCTTGCGCAGGATGATCATCAGCTTGGGCACGGTGGCCTCGCTGTAGGCGTAGATCATGCGCGCGCCGTTGCGGATGATGCCGCCGTACTCCTGCTCCTTGCCGGGCAGAAAGCCGGGCACGTCCTGCAGGGTGATGATGGGGATATTATAGGCGTCGCAAATGCGGATGAAATGGGTCGCCTTGATCGAAGCCTTGATGTCGATGCACCCGGCCAGCACCATCGGCTGGTTGGCGACCAGACCGACGACGTAGCCGTTGAGCCGGGCGAAGCCGACGACCATGTTCTCGGCCCACAGCTGGTGAACCTCGAAAAACTGGCCGTCATCGACGATGCTGCCTATGACCGCGCGCACGTCATAGGCCTTGTACGGGTCGGTGGGCACGATCTCTTTCAGCTCGGGGCACCGTCGCTCCGGGTCGTCCATCGGCGGCACCCAGGGCGGGTCGTCCTGGTTGTTGCCGGGCAGGTAGCTGAGCAGCCCGCGCACGCGGTCGAGGCATTCGCGGTCGTCGGTGGTCAGGAAGTGGCACACGCCGCTTTCGGCGCTGTGCATCATGCCTCCGCCCAACTCCTCGAAGCTGACGTTTTCCTGCATCACCGAGCGCACGACATCCGGCCCGGTGATGAACATGTAGCTGTTCTCGGTCATGAATACGAAGTCGGTGAGGGCGGGCGAGTAGACCGCGCCGCCCGCGCACGGCCCCATGATGACCGACAGTTGCGGGATGACGCCCGAGGCCTCGCAGTTGGCGTCGAAGATGCGGGCGTAGCCGCCCAGGCTATCGACGCCTTCCTGTATGCGTGCTCCACCCGAGTCGTTGATAGCGACGAACGGGCAGCCATACTTGAGGGCCATCTGCATCGCCTTGACGATCTTGTTGGCGTGCATCTCGCCCAGCGAGCCGCCCATGACGGCCGCGTCCTGCGACGCCGCGAACACCCGGCGGCCGTTCACCTGGCCGAAGCCGGTGACGACGCCGTCGCCCAGCCGGGACCCCTTGCCGCCGGGGTAGCTCTCGTGACGAGGCAGCACCAGCGTATCGATTTCGGTGAACGTGTCGGGATCAAACAACAGGTTGAGTCTTTCGCGGGCGGTGAGGCGATTCTTGCCGTGCTGCGTGGCCGCGTCTTTCTCGCTGCCCGCGGCCGAGGCCCGGCGCGCCCGTAAATCCTGGAGATAGAACTCCATATCCTTTGTCATTCATTTCTCCTGATGTCGCCGGCTAGTTTGCTCAATCTAACGCCCGGCCGACTATGCGACTTCCGGCGGGTCATCCGGTGCGCCCGCCAACGACGGGCCACGCTCGGACGCCACCACCGAACACCCCCATTATTGCAAATGCAACCTCTGTGTAGCAGTGTCATCCGTCACCCGTTTTTGCGCAGTCTGTCATATCGTGATGCAAGCGGGTTCCAATCAAACCGTGAGCATTTTATGAAGGGCGACATGGCTGCTATGATTGCGCCGATGAACGAAGAATTGATCCTGGCTCTGGATTTCGGCGGCACGAAACTGAGCGCGGCCGTCGTCGCCCGCGACGCGCTGCAAGACGCGCGGCGGCAATGGCGCGACCATCGTCGCCGCCAGTCGCCGGACGGAGCCGACGCCGCCTGGGAGCTGGCGGCCATGCTGGCCATGGCGCGGGAGATGCTGCCGGACGGTCGCGCCCCGGCGGCCGTCGGCGTCAGCTTCGGCGGCCCGGTGGATTATGCGACGGGAACCGTTCGTCTGTCCCACCATGTTCGCGGCTGGGAGGCTATGCCGCTGCGAGAAATGCTGGAGCGTGAGCTCGGCGCACCGGCGGCGGTCGATAACGATGCCAACGTCGCCGCGCTGGGCGAGCATCGCTTCGGCGCAGGTCGCGGTGCAACCGATCTCCTGTATATCACCGTCAGCACCGGCGTCGGCGGGGGATGGATTCTGGGCGGGCGGCCGTGGCGGGGTCACGCGGGCATGGCGGGCGAGATCGGCCACACGGTCGTCGATCCGGCCGGGCCGCTGTGCCTGTGCGGCAAGCGGGGCTGCGTGGAGCGGCTGACGTCGGGGCCGTATATGGCGGCGGATTGGGCGGAGGAGCAAGGGGGCAGAGGAGCAGGGGAGAGGGGGAGCAGGGGAGATGTGGTTACCGGGAAGGAGGTGGCGGAGGCGGCCGCGGCGGGGGACGAGGCGGCGCGGGCGATCTTGCTGCGCGGGGCGCGGGCGCTGGGCGTGGGCATCGGCAACGCGGCCAATCTGGTCAACCCGCAACGGTTCATCCTCGGCGGCGGCGTGACCAAGTCCGGGGAGCTGTGGTGGGACGAGGTGCGTCGCGCCGCCCAGAGGACGGCTCTGCCCGAAGTCGTCTTCGACATCGTCCCGGCCGGGCTGGGGGATGACGCCCCGCTGTGGGGGGCGGTGGGATTGGCTTGGGACAATAAAGCCCAATGATGCCCGGAACGATCGCGTTTTCCGGCGACGACAGCCAATCAGGCGCTTACATTCTGTGGATACAAAACCACAGGGAACTGATTATTCCCTTCGGCCGCTTCCAGGGCGGTCGTCCGGTCGTCATACCCCCCGGCTGGTACGCCTACGTCGGGTCGGCCATGGGGCAGCGGGGGGCTTCGGCGCCGGCCGGGCGGCTGCTGCGCCATGCCACGCGCACAGGCGACAAACCACCCCACGCCATTCGCGCCGCGCTGGCGGCCGAGTGCCTTAGGGTGGGATTGGGCGCGCCGGGACTGCAGCCGCCCGCCGCCAAGCGCCTGCACTGGCACATCGATTACCTGCTGGATGAAATCGAGGTCGAGATCGTCCGGATCATGGCCATCCGCACGGCGGCGCGTCTGGAGAGCGCACTGGCGCAGCAGCTGTCGGCCATGCCCGGCGTCGTCCCGTTGGCGTCCGGCCTGGGCGCCAGCGACGCGCGGGGCGAGTCTCATCTGCTACGCTGTTCAGACCCGGACACCCCCGACCGGTTGGCGGCGGTCATCGCCGGCCTCGCCCAACCGGCGGGCTAATCCTCTATTACCACCGGCAGAAAGAGGCGACGGGTGTTGCCGTTGCCTTCCGCGGTGGCGCTGGGGCTGGGGCTGGGTGAGATACCGGCCTCTTTCGTCGGCGTATTAGTCGGGGTTGGTGTATTAATCGAGGTCGGCGTATACGTCGAAGTTGGTGTATTCGCCGGAGTATGCGTTGGTGTTGATGTATCCACCGGCTTGGGTGTGTTCGTCGGGATTGAAGTCGGCGTCACTTGGGCCGAGCAATCGGCGCGGAGGTTGGAGATAAAGATACGCGCCTGATTCATCGAGCGCGCCAGATCAGCCGCGCGGCCGGGATCGGCCTCATAGTCGATGCCGGTTGGCTCGTCCATGTACCACACGTCCGGGTTAGCCCACTGGTTGATGCGCGGGCAGCCACCAGAGCAATTGTAGGACATGATGTCGCGAAACTTTCCGGCGGGGGATTGGTAGCCATAGGAGTACGGGAAAAGCACCTGGGTGTTGCCGGAAGTGGCTCGATCGTGAGCGTTACCCATATTGTGTCCCAACTCGTGGGTCAAGGCCATCGAACTGCAGGTATAATCTTCGCCGGGGTAATCCAGGGCAACGACGCCAAAGCTGTAGCTCGCAAACCAGGGCTCCATCGTGCGCAACAGATAAGCCATGCCGCAGTCGCCGTTGTTGCCTTCATCTACCAGCATGGCCACGAGATCGGCCTTATAGGTATCGCGCGCCGTGTGAACCTCGTCCATAACACCGTCCCCGATCGTCAACAATTTATCCAGATCGGTCCTCAGGCTGGCTGATTCGGCGTAATTCACTTTCATGGTGTGAACCAGTCGCCAGTCAAAGTTGACGAGGCTAACATCGTTGGCGCTATTCATCTCGCTGATTCTCTGATTGATGAGCGCCTCGATAGCCGCCGTGCCGCCGAGCGCGTCCCGGGCGGCGGGGGTGTAGACGATCATGACCCCGATCTCCGAACCGTCCTCCTGGCAAGACTCCGCCTGTGCCGTATTGAGGAAATGAAGCTCGCCGGTGGACGGTTGCGGGATCACATAATCCGGTCCCGAAGGCTCAGCGGCGTGGGGGTCCAGCTCTATCACCAGATGCGCGCCGCCCAACGCCCCGGCGGCATAGCGAATGACTCCCCACTCGATACCGCCACGGTAGATACTCCCGGCAAGGATACCGTCCTGCACCGAGAGCGTGACCGTGCCGCCCGGGTCGCCTTCCACGTCGCCCACCCAGACGAAACCGCCATTGACCATCTCATCCAGACGACGAAACCGCGCGTTCAGGATGACGTCGGGGAACAGATTGAGGTTAATCTCGTCCATCTGAGGCGTGATCGCCCCCCAGTTGATGTCTACGGCGCGAAGCCGGAGCGCGTCATCGGTCCTGCTGACGTCGCCCGGCTTGATGGCAGCCCGCCCAACGCGGGGGGCGAACAAGCCGTTATCGCTGTGCGCGGCAAACGGACGGCCGAGGAGCATGACTAGTAGCGCGATGGCGGCCGCGAGAATCACAAATAGTCGTCGATTGAACATCTGATTGCGTTACTTCCTGTCAGTTGTCGATTGCCCTGATCGGATCAAGAGGTCACATCCCCCGACCCGATTCGGGCAGCGAGCGACAATAGTATCATTGCCGACACGGCATGGCACGAATTGCAGGATTTTTTTAGGGAGAACGAAAACGGTTTCTCACGGACTGTTAGCCTGTCTCTCATGATTGAAGGAACGTCGGGATATAAAGGTATTTACTACCCAAACCCTGAACATCCCCTCAAAGCGGGAAAGCCTGCCCTTGCCGGGCAATTGTCGCTCCGGCTCGGTAAACACTCGCTCGTTCCGCGCCGTCCTCATCCAGCAGCGGGTTGGTGTGGTTGATGTGGATCAGCGCCAGTTTTGACGCCGATTCTCCGAAGAAAGCCAGCGTATCGGGCACGAGCGGATGGGCCACCGGCGGCCGTCCGCCCAGCTCGGCCACGCTGTAGAAGGTCGCGTCCACCAGAGCCACATCGGCCGCCACGACGGCCGTCCGCGCCTCCGGCCATTGCTCCCAGTTGTCGATATCGGGCACGTAGAGCAACGTCCGTGTCGGCCCCTCGACCTTGAAGGCGAACGTGCCCGCACCCCACTCGTCGCGGTGAGGCACGGCCAGCGGAGTGACCATCAGGGACGGGGCCAGATCAAACCGGCGACCGGCCACCAGCCGCCGCCATTCCAGACCGGCCATCAGCGGCCGCCAGACGGCCGAGTGGCGGATGACGGCCGTCAGTCCGTCCGAAGCGTAAACCGGCAAGTCCGCCACCGCCATACCCTCGGGGCCAAGTTGCGGCAGGCCGCCGATGTGGCCCATGTGGCCGTGGGTCAGCAAAATGCCGTCCGGCGGCCGCAGGCGATCAACCCGCTGGAGATGAGGACCGAGCGCGTACGCCAGGTCGTTCAACTGCCGGCCGATGTCCGGCGTGGCGTCGATGAGCCACACCTGCGCCGGATCGGATCGCTCATCCACCAGGGCCAGACAGGCGGCGCGGCCGGCGCGTTCGGGGTGGTCGAAGGCGTCGAGGCAGCGGGCGCAACGACATCCGGCGTGGGGCTGCCCGGCGTCCTGCATGATGCCCAGAACGACAGCCGAGACGCCTGATGATCCCTGTTTGTCCATGCGCCGGATTGTAACCC
>CAYXNH010000058.1:11266-15179 GCA_964466135.1 uncultured Ardenticatenaceae bacterium
CGGGTGGCTGCGATGTGGGATGCCCTGATATCATCCACCTTTCGACAAGATAACAGCCTCTGATAAAATACAGTCATGAAAGAATTATCCCGTCTCGTCAGCAGTATTCCACCCTCGGAAACTCTCGCCGTCAGCGACAAAGCCAAGGCCCTGAAGGCAGCGGGGCGCGACGTCGTCGCTTTGGCCGGGGGCGATCCTGATTTTGATACACCCGACTACATCACCGCGGCCGCATTCCAGGCCATCGAAAACGGAGCCACCCATTATCCCGCGCCGATGAAGGGCATTACCCCCTTGTTGGAAGCCATCGCTCAAAAGATGGAAGAAGACAACGGCGTCGTGGTCAAACCCGGCTCGGATATCGTCGTCACGCCCGGCGGCAAATGGTCGATCTTTCTGGCTCTGTCGGCCGTCATCAACCCCGGCGATGAGGTGATCTATCTGGAGCCGGTCTGGGTCTCCTATCCGCCGATGATCACTCTGGCCGGAGGCACGCCGGTGGCCGTCACCCTGCCCGCGGCCGATAATTTTCGCATTACCGCCGACCGGCTGCGCGAGAAGATCACCCCGCGCACCAAGGCGCTGATGATCAACACGCCCAACAACCCGACCGGCCGCGTGCTGACCCAGGAAGAGTATGACGACATCGTCTCGGTCGCTCTCGAATACGACCTCTACGTCATCGCCGACGAGATCTATGAGACGATCATCTTCGACGGCCGCAAGCATCTTTCGCTGGCGGCCGCGCCGGGGATGGGCGAGCGAACGATGACCATCAATGGCCTGTCCAAATCGCACGCCATGACCGGATGGCGGCTGGGCTGGCTGGCCGGCCCGTCGCCAATCATGAAGCTGGCGGCCCAGATGAACGGCCAGACCGTGTCGTCGGCGGCCAACTTCACCATGCACGCCGCCGTGGCCGCGCTCAGGGGGCCGAAAGAGACGACCCGGGCCATGACCGACGCCTATCGCCAACGGCGCGACTTCATGGTGCCGGCCCTCAACGCCATCGAAGGCGTCGAGTGCATGAACATCGAGGGCGCGTTCTACCTGTTCCCGCGCTTCCCCAACAGCACGAAGACCAGCGCCGAGCTGGCCGAGGCGCTCATCGAGAAGGCGGGGATCGCCTCGGTTCCGGGAGGAGCCTTCGGCAAGAGCGGCGAAGGGCACGTGCGCTTCACCATCGCCACGGCGATGAACGAGCTGGAGAAGGCGGTCGAGAAGCTGGCCAAAGCGGCCGGCGACCTTTAGACTCATTTCGTTTTTCTGCGATCTGTGAATGATAACGGCCGTTTGATGGAAGATTCAGGCGGTCGTTCTTTTTATGGCGAGAATGGGGTAATTCCGGCGCAATGAGCGACCGTTTCGATTGGGAACACGCCGACGAGATCGATGAGCGGCGACTGGCAGTAGAGGCCACTTCCGCGCCCGGGAAGAAGCGCTGGCGCATGTTCGTCGCCCTGCTCCTGGTCGCCGTCGTCGCCCTGGTGGCCGGATATGTCGTCGTGGTGCGGCAAGCCACGATCGAGGCGACGGCCACCATCCGCCTCGCGCTGGACGTTGCCCGCGATGCCTGCCGCGCGGGCGATGAAGAACTGTTCTTCTCCTTGCAGACCGGTGATCGGGCCTGGCGGGCGTCGCTGCTGCAACCCGAATTCTACGAGCCGATTTGCGCGGGCCAGTCGATCGTGGATTTACAGCCGGTGGACACAGGCTATGTGGCCACATTGACCGGCGACGACGACATCCGGCGACTGTCGTACTTCCAGTTGACGAACGGCGGCACGCGACGAACCACCCCGCCGATAGGCTACTGGGGCAAGCGGTACGTCTTGCCACTGTCGGGCGGAAACGAGCTTATCTTCAGGAAGATCGATGAGCCGTTCACGCCGCGGATCGTCGCTTTCATCGATGAGAAGGTGCAAGCGCTGTGCGCGGATGGAGGCTGTCGGGACGGCGCGCAACCCTTCACTCTGGAGATTCATCAGAACTTTCGCCGAACCATCGCGCCGAACAAGCTCTACGTGCCCTCCCCCCGTTTGCTGGGGCTGGACGCCAACAGCAACCCGACACCGGCGTTTTGGGAGGCGATTTCGACGGAGTTGGTCGCCCACCTGAGGCCGGGCGTGATTCGGTTTGCCGTGCCGCCCCGGCCCTACCAGGCCATCCTCTACGACGACGCCGCGGCCGAATTCATGCGCCAAAATCCTGACATCATCGTGCAGATCGAAACGCTGGATCTCCTGCCCGAGGAAACCAACGAATCATTGCTCGCCTACGACGGCGCGGCCTATCCCCCCTCGGCGGCCATGATCGCCGCCGGGTCGGTTTTGGACCTGACCGACTATGCCGTCGGCGACCCCGACTTCCAATCGGCCGACTTCTACAAGCCGCTGTTAGCCGGCGCACAGTGGCGAAACCATCTGTGGTTCGTGCCCCATGCCGGACAGATGCGCTTTTTGTACTACGATCGCAACGCCTATCAACTGGCCGGGCTGCCGGAGCCGTCGGAAGACCGGCAATGGAGCGATCTGGAGAGCGATATCGAGGCGCTGCACGGCATGACAACGGCCACGCTTGACGGCTGGAACGGCGAGTGGGCCTTCCTGGACGCCACCCGCGACATCCTCTTCGCCCATGCCTATGCCAACGCCGACTGCGCCACGCGGCCGGTGCCCTGTGTTTTGACCGGGCAGGAGATTGGCGACACGCTCGATTGGTATCGGACCATCCTGGACGAAGGAATCGCGCCCGACCTGGCCGCCTCGCCGCCCGCGGACCGGCTAAGGCTGATGGCCAACGAGCAAGGCGTGCCCCGACGGGCGGCCGTCTGGGTCGATGATGCGGTCAACTATGAGCACTATCTGCAAATGTGGCCGGTTGGCGTATCCCCTTTCCCCGCCGGTTCCACGCCATTGTGGGTACACGGCAGCTTTATCAATCGCCGTAGCGAACGGCCGCGCGACGTATGGCGCTGGCTGGTATTTCTATCGCATCAGCCGCTCAACGGCACGTTGCGGTATGTGCCCGCCCGGCAATCGATCGCCAGACAGACGCGGTACTGGCAGAGCTTGCCCCAACCGTTGCAGGCGGCCGCGCTGCAGGCCTTCCGAACGGCCCAGCCCGTTTGGCCCGGGAGTCACGACACATTTTCGCGCGGGCAACTGGATGAGGTGTTGCGCGGCGGTTCGCCGGCGAATCTTGCGCCAATTATCCGCTGGTTCGGCCACTAGAACGGCCGATCAGTGGCTCAGGATCTGCGACAGGAACAGTTGCGTTCGCTCGCTCTTGGGGTTGGCAAAAAACTCGTCCGGCGTGTTCTCTTCGACGATCAGCCCTCCGTCCATGAATATCACCCGGTCGGCCACCGTGCGGGCAAAACCCATCTCATGCGTGACGGCGATGATCGTGTAGCCGGAGAGAGCCAGGTCGCGCATGACGTCGAGCACCTCCTTGATCATCTCCGGGTCCAGCGCCGACGTCGGCTCGTCGAACAACAGGATATGCGGCTCCATGCACAACGTGCGAGCGATGGCGACGCGCTGCTGCTGCCCGCCCGATAGCTGGCCGGGATATTTGTTGGCCTGCTCCGGGATGCCGACGCGGTTCAGCCAGTGCATGGCTCGCTGCTCGGCGTGCTCGCGTGTCCATTTGCGCACGTTGACGGGGGCCAGCATAATATTTTCCAGCACGGTCAGATGGGGAAACAGGTTAAACTGTTGGAACACCATACCCACCTCGCGACGGATCTCGGCGATATTGCGGATGTCGTGGCTCAGCACGATGCCATCGATGACGATCTCCCCCTTTTGATGCTCCTCCAGACGGTTGAGAGTGCGGATGAATGTCGATTTGCCGGAGCCGGACGGGCCGATGATGACGATCACCTCGCCGCGCTTGACCGTCAGGCTGA
>CAYXNH010000059.1:0-15153 GCA_964466135.1 uncultured Ardenticatenaceae bacterium
ACAAGCGCGTCCTGCAGCTGGACGTGGGCAGCCTGGTGGCGGGCACGATGTACCGCGGCCAGTTCGAGGAACGCCTCAAACGAGTCATCGAAGAACTGAAATCGAGCGACGCCATCCTCTTCATCGACGAGGTGCACATGCTGGTGGGGGCCGGATCGGCGGGCAGTTCCGTCGACGCAGCCAACATCCTGAAGCCCTCGCTGGCCAGAGGCGAATTGCAATGTATCGGCGCGACGACGCTGGAAGAGTACCGCAAGTACATCGAGAGCGACGCCGCCCTCGAGCGTCGCTTCCAGCCGGTGCATGTGGATGAACCCAGCGCCGAAGAGACGGTGCAGATCCTGAAGGGGATCAAGGGCGCCTACGAGCAGCACCACAATTTGCTCATATCGGACGAGGCCATTGAAGCGGCCGTGTTCCTGTCCACGCGCTATGTGACCGAGCGCTTCCTGCCTGACAAGGCCATCGACCTGATCGACGAGGGCGCGTCACGTGTGCGCATGTACCGGGTGCAACAGCCGACCGACGTGCGCGAGGCGTATGACACGCTGCGCAACCTGCGCACCCAGCGCAACGAGGCCGTCGAGGCCGGGCGCTATGACGACGCCACGCGCATCCGCGAGCAGGAAGACGATATCCAGGAGCAACTCAATGAGTTGCGTGCCGGAACGACAAACGGCGACGACTCGCCGGTGCTGACCGCCGAAGACGTGGCCGAGGTGCTGTCGATGTGGACCGGCATCCCGGTCTACCAGTTGACGGAAGAGGAGAGCGCGCGCCTCCTGCGGATGGAAGAAGAGATGGAGAAGTCCATCGTCGGGCAGAAAGACGCCATCGTAGCCATCTCCAAGGCGGTTCGCCGCGCTCGCGCCGGATTAAAAGACCCCCGGCGGCCGATCGGCTCGTTCATGTTCCTCGGCCCCACGGGCGTGGGCAAGACAGAGCTGACCAAGGCGCTGGCCACCTTCCTGTTCGGCAGCGAGGATGCCCTGGTGCAACTCGACATGTCAGAGTTCATGGAGCGCCACAACGTCGCTCGCCTCGTCGGCTCGCCGCCCGGCTACGTCGGCTACGAAGACGCGGGCCAGCTGACCGAAGCGGTGCGCCGTCGCCCCTACTCCATCGTCGTCTTCGACGAGATCGAGAAAGCGCATCCGGAGGCGTTCAACCTGCTCCTGCAGATCATGGAAGAGGGACACCTCTCCGACGCCAAGGGCCAGAAGGTGAACTTCCGCAACGCGATCATCATCCTGACCTCCAACGTCGGCGCGGACATGATCAAGAAAGGCGGTGGGCTGGGCTTTAACTTCAAGCAGGATTCGGCCGTTCTCGTGGAAGAGAGCTACCGCGACATGCAGAAGAAGCTCATGGAGCAGCTGAAACGCAGCTTCCGCCCCGAGTTCCTGAACCGACTCGACAGCGTCATCGTCTTCCGCCAGTTACAACCGGAGGACATCCGGCAGATCGTCGATATCGTCATCGAGGATGTCAACGAGCGCATGGATGAGCACTTCCTGGTGCTGGAGGCGACCGACGCGGCCAAGGATTGGCTGGCGAAGAACGGCTATGACTCCGAATACGGGGCGCGGCCGTTGCGCCGCCTCGTGCAGCAGACGGTGGAAGACAAGCTGTCCGACGCCGTGCTGGCCGGGGAGTTCCAGGAAGGCGAGACGGTTATCATCGACGTAGAGAACGACGAGATCGTGCTGCGACACCCGACGCCGACGGAGGCGGAAGAGGAGTTGTTGCCGGCATTGTAGCGCCGGTTTCGGAACCGGCGGCTGCTTTCCCGGCCGGCGGTTGATGGATAAATAAAAAGCGGGGCTGGAAGATATTCCGGCCCCGTTTGTTTTTTGACACGCGCCTTATTCCCCGACCGTCACACGCCCCAACGACAAGCCGTCCCCGCCCTCAACCGCCAGCCGCGCCGACGGATCGAAGGCATCGTAAAGCCCCATCCGCAACTCATACGATCCGGCCGGTAGCGCCAACGGCAGCAGCACGCCGTGCTGGTCCTCGATGGTCTCGCCCGCCGTCCAGCTCGTCGTCGGCCGCGAACCGCCGGCCGGCTCGGAATCCCGCTGGGCCACAACCGCTCCGGTTTCGTCCAGCACATGGATAAATACCTTGTACGGCCGCTCCGGGGTCGTATCCGCTCGCCACACCAGCCGCACGCCGACTACATCCCCCGGTCTCGCCTGTTCCGGCCCCACGGCATACGACTCCAGGGTAATGGTCTCGCCGTCCAGTCCCGCGAACCGCGCCCCACTCGGCCTTGGCTCCGCCGTCCATCCTTCTCGGGCCACGGCATAGACCACAAACCGGACATCTCCCACCCATTCCTCGGCCGCCTTAAACGTGTGCGCGTCCAGCCAGCGTTCCACGATACGGTCCGGGTCGCGCTGCGCCTCGCCCCAGTACAGAGCGTAGATGCGGTCGTGAGCCGCCGCGATCTGCTCCAGTTCGGTCGCCAGCGCCGCCGGGTCGGGATTGCCGCGCGGCAACGGGTAGACCGGCGCGCCGTCGCGGTGATAATAGGTGAATGCCTCCCACTGGTTGGGGGCCACCAGCACGACGGCCGCGTTGGGATGTCCTTCAGCGGCGATCCGCGCCGCTATCGCCCGATAGTCCGCCCGCGCGAACGCCGGATCATGATACAGATGCCCCAGCGACAGCAGGCTGCCGGCCAACATCGCCACGGTCAACCCGCCAGGGACGACAAGCCACAGACCTCGTCTCGCCTCCCCACCATCGCTATTCCAGGCCAGCCCGGTCAACAACGCCATGAATGGAGCCGACACCAGCAAAAACTTGAAAAACGCCGGGTCCGTCGCTCCCAGAGCGGCTGCCGCGCCTACCGGGACGGCCGCCATGACCAACGGCACGACCGACCGCCGCCAACCGGCCGCCAACCCGATCAGCGCCAAAGCCGCGGCGGCAACCAGCGCCCACCCGGCCTCGGCCGCGAGCATCGTGCCGCCCAACACCAGCCAGCGCCCGGCAGCCGCCGAAAACGCGACCGCCCCCCCACTTGCTCCAGCCCGACCCCCCATCTGCCGAATAAACACGGGTAGCCACGGCCCATAGAGAGCCACGGCGACGGCCGCCATTCCCGCCCAGGTCAACAACCGCCGGAATACTTTCCGGCCGTCATCTCGCAGCCACAGCCACGACAGCCCGATGACCAATCCCTGCGCCGCCATAACCGCCGGGAAGAAATAGTGGGTATACAGACCCGCCGCCAATAATCCGGTATAAGCCACCATCCAACGCCGCCGGTCCGTATCCAGCCAGTTCAACAGCGACCAGGTCGAAGTCGCAGCCAGCAGGGCCAGCAGCGCGTACATCCTCGTCTCCTGGCTATAGTAGACCAGCGCCGGATTGACGGCCGCCAGTAGTCCGGCAAGGGCGGCAACCAACGGAACGCGCCCGACGGCCGCTCTCTTCCGCCTCTCCACGGGAAAACCTGTCGAGGCCATAGCCCATCGAGCCAGCGCCATCGTCACCGCCACGGTCAGCACCCCGGCGAAAGCCGATAGCGCCCGCAACGCAAACTCCGTCTCTCCCGCGGGTTCGCGCCAACCGCGCAATAACAGATAGTACAACGGCGGATGTACGTCGGAGGCCGTCCCCTCAATGATGGCCGGAATCGACCGCTCACTCAACCGGACGCTGTTGCCCTCGTCGTTCCAGAACGATTGCGCCCCCAGCAGGTGGAAGCGAAGGGCGGTCGCTAGCAGCAGAACCAGCATGGCCGCCGGCAGGATAGCGCGTCGCCTCATCATTCAGTCCGTGGGGCCAGTCCCCGCAGCAGAGCGAAAAACAACACCTCCACTCCAAACGCAAACAGCCCCGGCCGCGCCCGCATCCAGCCGTCCTTCCAGCCCGGTCGCGGCGACAGGTTCGGCTCGCCGGTGGCGTAATCGGCAACCGCGTCATAGACCGGCAGCGGCGTGAAATCCGGTTCCAGCATCCGGAAATAATACCAGGCCTGGTCGATCTCCCAGTCGGCCGGCCGCTTCAGGAACCAGTAGCTGTTCACACCAATCCACGGCCATTCCTCCTGCGCCCGCCGGAAAGCCCCCACCGCATAGCGGCCCTGTTGCTCCTCCGTCACGCGGCCGAAATCCGGCCGTACATGCTCCGGGGCCACGTTCCAGCCCATCTCGCTAATCCAGATCGGCTTGTCCGCGTCGCCGTTACGCACCATGATGTCCCGCAGAAACAGGTTATGGGGATAGTTGATGACCGTCGGCCGCAATCGTTGGTCGGTCGGCCCTGACCACAGGCCGTAACCCTGGGCCGAGAATACATCGAAGCAGTCGCCCGCCCCGGCGTCGTACATGCGCTGCAGGAAGATGAGATCGTTCATGTGACGGCCGTCGTTAGCCACAGTCGGCGTCAGCGCTCCAGCCAGCACCACCGCCTCCGGATCGGCCGCCTTGATGCGCCGGTAGGCCACGCACAGCAACTCGGTGAACGCCTCGGGGTCCACATCCCGCAAGCCCCACTCCTCGTTGCCGTTCGGCTCGTTCCACACCTGATAGTAGCGAATACGGCCGCGGTAGCGCTCGGCCACGGCCGCTGCGAAATCGCCGAAGTCGTTGAAGTCATCGGGCGGCGCTTTCTCGCCCGGCTCGTCACCCGCCGCCCGGCTCCAGGCGGGCGGGTTGCTCAGTCGGGCGATGATCGACAGACCCCGCTCTTCGGCCAGATCGACGATATGGTCATACTTAAGCCAGGCATCCACTCCGGCCGGGTCGTTGCGCCGATCAACGAAATCCCCCTTGCCGTGAATCTCGATATCTTCCCAGGTGAACTCCTGTCGGATGAAGCGTAACCCGGCCTCATCGACCAGGTCCAGGCTACGAGCGCGCTTGATCTCCTCCGCCTCTTGCTGCAGGAAGGTGTTGACGCCAAAGGCCGAAACGGCCGGGAAAGTATAGGGTGAATTGGCCACGGCTTCCGGGCGCAAATCGGGTTGCGGCCGTACGGCCGTATTGAACCAGTGAACGACGCCAGCGACCTGCCCCCGCAGTTGCTCCTCGCCGGTCAGATCGTATAGCGAGCGAGCATCGGGCCAGAGGGCGATCAGCAGCGACAGCCATGCCGCCACCAACAAAACCCGCCAGGCCCAACGACGACGGCCGTTCCCTTCGTTAGATATCATAGCGCCCGATTATACCGGACTGCCGTCAAAACGGTCGCCGTTAATCCTACGCCAGACCTGTTTTTCACAATCAGATCCGAGGCCGACTCGCCATCACTCACGTCTTATTCGGGGGTATTTCAGATGGTCTTCGTCCCACAAGCCAATTCACCGGCTTAATCGGGCAGGCGGATCAATAGAACCGACAGGTCAACTTCCCGGTGTGGGTCGCCGTTAACATGGAAACGATAGGCCAGGCGCGAGCCACTGCGATAGCCTTCAAAGCCCAGGTAGCCGGGATGATGAGGCATGGCCTGGACGATGGCGTTGATGATGAGTGACGGCTCCCGGTCGCGGATGATCACCACGGCCACCGCGCTGGAATTGTCGCCGGTCAGCGAGCCCAGCAGGGAATCGACCGTCTGTAAATGAGCCTTCTGCCCTTGCCAGGTGTTGCATTCGGCAACGAACACATTCCGGCCCGCGACTCGCGCCAATATGTCGGAATTGTTCGTCGTGGCGAATGCGCCATTGAGTCCGGCATCCGGCAAATCGGCGCGCAGCGCGTCTAGCAAAGTATCACGCAACGCTTCATCGCCTCGATGGTGATAGCTCTCCGGATCGCGCTCGATCGCTTGCCCAACATCCTCAGCGATCCCTACCAGGCGCTCGCCGAGGTCCTTGTTCGGCATGGGCATCGCTCCGGCCACGGGCTGGTCGGCGCCATAGTAGGACGGCAACGCGGAAGGCATCGGCCGCGCCCTTTTGACCTGTTTCACATACTCCTGCAACCACTGATCGAACAAATGGCTGTCAGGCCACAGGCGATCCCCTGTCCGGGTCAGCACCCCGTAATGACACAGCCGGGCGACGGCCTCATCGATCTCCGGTTGCTCGTAGGGCAAGCGAGATATGGGCTGTTCCCGGGCCACGGCCGCCAGCACGTCCTCCTCCACATCGCTGAAATTGCGCATCCATTGCTCGTAATACGGCCCCATCTCCGACACCAGCCGCTGTGTCACCTCGCGGGTATCAGGCTTGCGTCTCTGATGCTTGTGATTCAGCCAGACCGCAGCCATCGCCTGCACGAAAAACGGCAGCGTTCCCGCGATATGGCGCACATAAGCCACGTCGTCGTCATCGGCCGTCACCCCTACCCGCCCAGCCGGCACCTTCACCAGTTCGTCCAGTTCCGCCGGGCCAAGGCCGGAAAGATAGATAGGCGTGGGATAGAAGATGTTGTAGAAAGGGGACGTAGGCGGCAGGCCGACGAACTTGCCCAATCGAAACAAATCCCAATAGGACGCCGTCACGTAGGCTAATTCATAATCCCAAACGCCGGCCAGCGCGCGCAGCTCGACCATGAAATCATCGCCGAAATTGGCCGTTCGCAACTGGTCGAATTCATCCATCATGAAGATGACGCGACGGCCGCTGAACTCGTAGAGTGTGGATTCAACCGTGTAGACATCGGCCGTCGTTCGGGAACGGTCGACACCGGCGGCCGCGCCCGGCAAGGCGTTCAGCAGCTTGTGGTGGACGCGCGTGTAGAAGTCGGCCGAAGTCTTGCAGGCCGAGACATCGACGTAGATCATCACATAGCGGTTCGAATCCGGCAGGTGGGCCGCCATGACCTCGGGGTGGGACACGTATTGTAAAAACGACGTCTTGCCTGCCCGACGCAAGCCCAGCACGCTGACGCATTGAGCCTGCGGCCCAGCCAGGGCATCGAAAAACTGGCTCGCCTGTCCGGCGCGGCCAAAAAAGTCATTCGGCCGCTTCACCGGCGGACCAACCACATAAGGTGTTCTCATCATTGGGATGCTCCCAGCAAAACAGACGGCAGTTGAAAATTCCAGCCGGACAATTCCTCGCCCAACCGGTCGCGGGTGAAGCCTTCCTGCTCCAGCGCGCGCAGAACATGTTCGACATCGGCCGACCGGACAGGATCGCGTTGGCCGCGCCGGTTCATCAGGCCGACCAAGCGGTGGCAGATCGTCTGAATCAGATAGGGATGCCCAGCCGTCTGCTGCCAGATGATGTCGACGGCCGCATCTTCATAGAGCAATTGCCCTTCAAGGGGCGTCCGCACCAGCGCGGCAGTCCGGCCATAGTCCAGCATACCCAGCTCATAGCGTCCCATCAGATTGACGATGGGGTTCCAGAACGGTTCCAGCAAGCCCAATGCGCCGCTGATGAGGAACGTGATGCGGCGGCGATGCTGAAACTGAGAGCGCAGGAAGGGCAGGATGTCGGGACTTAGCGATCCGCCTTCAATACCCGACCGGATCTGTTCAAACTCATCCAAAGCAACGAGGCAATGACACTCATCCGGCAGGCTTTGCTCCAGATCGTCCAGAGTGAGGTCAAACAGATCAAAAGCCGATGTTGCGTCAGCCGTGCTGACCGGGTGACTACCCGAAGGCTCGACCTGCCGGCCAATGTCGCGAGCCAGACGACGCAGCCATTCATCGATCGGCCTCCCCGCGTATCGCTGCAAGTCGATGTAAGCGGCGCGGATTGGCCGCACCGGATTCTCGCGCAATGCCCGGCCGCGCTCCCCCTCGACGAGCTGGTACAGCGTGGATGTTTTGCCGATGCGTCGTCGTCCGTAGAGCATCAGGGCGTTGGGTTGCCCGGTCGCGATCAGGTTCTCCTCAAGCCAGGTGAAGGCGTCGTCGCGGCCGAAAAAGAGCGCCGACGAAGCCTTCGTCAACGGGCGGCCGACGATATAGGGGTTGGCTATCAGGTTGCCGCTTCGCTCGGGCGACAGGTCCATATAATCCGGTTAACTCCTCGTTCGAACGCGACCCCACCCACAGCGTGCAGGAAAAAGCCACGATCGAATGATGACGTTCAATCGTCTTAACCCGGTCGTGTACCAATACAAATTGTCGTTACTACCAATAAATCGCTTGCTATCCCGACCCGGGGTGGGCACGGTCGATGGGCCGACTCGGCAACGCGAGCGCGGCGATCATCAGGTCGCCATTATAAGTATTTCAGCCCACTTTGCAAGGAAACAATCAGCGGGGATCGGGGGATAACAGCGTGCGATACAGAGCAGCCAACTGCCGGGCGGCCGTTTCCCAGCTAAATCTCCTCACCTGGTCGAATCCGGCGGCGATCAACCTGCCGCGCAGTTCCGGGTCGCCTAATAGCCGGATCATCGCTGCCGACCAGGCGGCCTCGTCATGAGGCGAAATCAGCATGGCAGCCTCGGACTCCCCGTGTCGGGCCACCTCCGGCAGACTGGAGGTGTCAGATGAGATGACCGGCGTACCGCAAGCCATCGCCTCCAGGAGGGGCAGTCCGAAGCCTTCATAGAGACTCGGAAAGGCAAGCAGGTCGGCCGCGGAATAAAGCGCCGGCAGATCGGCGTCATCGATGAAACCGGCCAGACGCACACGGCCGCCCAGGCCCTGCCGTTCGATTTCGGCCGGCAACTCCTCCGACAGCCAGCCTCGGCCGCCGGCGATCACCAGCGAGTGGGGCAACCGTTCGGCCACGGGGCGGAAGGCGCGGATGAGCAACGGGTAGTTCTTGCGCGGCTGCACCGTGCCGACAGCCAGGACAAATGGCGTGTCACCCAGACCATATCGCTCGCGAACAGTCGCATTGTCCCCTTCGCTTGTGATCGGCCGGAATCGCGCGTTGACGCCGCTATAGATGACCGTGATCTTCTCCACCGGCACCTGCCACAACGCCTGCAAGTCTCGACTGGTGGCGAGGGAATCGGCCAGCACATGCCGGGCGCGCTCAACCGACCAGGGCACCACCCGATTGAGATAGCGCACCAGCTTGTCGGGAAACGTCTCCGGATAGTGCGCAAAGGAAAGATCGTGAACGGTCAGGATGGTCGGGATGCCGCCGCTCACGGGCGGCAACACGAAGTCGGGCGAGTGAAACAGGTCAATTGGCCCCGTGAATGCTTGCACCGGCAGGGGCAACTGCGCGCGGTACCATAGCCGATAAAGCCAATGTTCATCGATTGGCGCGGGGCGATGGACGACGTGAGGCGCGACGGGCAGGGAATCGGGGACGGGCGGAACGGCCGGAGGGCGAGCCGAGAACAGTTTGTACGTGTGTTCCGGCGATTCATGAACGAGGGCGGCGATCAACTCTCGCGTATAACGACCGATGCCGCCTCCCTGGGTCAGGGCCGCGGTGACATCGAAACCGATGACGCCGGAACCGGTTCGGCCGCCCATCAGTCGACGTCGTTATAGGTCCAATAACGATTGGCGAAGAAGTTCCAGAAGAGGACGACCAGAACGGCCACGGCCAGAGACAAGTTATCGGCTACGCGCGTGGAGTAAGCCTGGAGCGGCCCGAAGTTGTCGACCATCGACCGGAAGATCGGCGTCATGAAAAACACGATGGGGATGCGAATCAGCACGCCGACCGCGCTGACGATGAAAAACATGGTGAACTGACGGCGACGAGAGCGAGAGCGCGAATCGGGATAGGTCCAGTACCGGTTCCAAAGGAAGTTGCTGCACACAGCGGCGACAAACGAAACGGCCGAGGCGACGGTCGGTCCAAGATGGGTGATGAAGTACTCGCTGAATCCCAACCCCGTGAGGATGACGAAAACCCCGGTGCCCACTGAGAACAGGGCATTGGCCGGGTCCAGCAACAGATTGAAGATGCCGAAATCTACGATGAAACCGATCCCGCCGACGATGAGGAATTTGACGAAGCGCTTGGTCTCTCTGGGGTTCATGCCAAAGCGCGTCGATACTTCCGTGATATATGTTCCCATTCTTGACATTCCTAACCGACTCGCGGCCCTGTTTCGTCAGGCTGCCTGCCGCGCGCATCTTCAACCCAAAACCCGGGCCAAACAAGCAATTGTAACAGCCCCAGCATCACGCCCAAATGGACGTAAATATTATTCACGTAAAGTTTATCCACCAGATGATGTACCGCCAATGCCACCCATGCCGCCAAAAGTCCGACGGCTACCCCACGCTCCGGCCACGCTAACCGCCGGATTAACCATATGGATTGACCCATCATGGCCAGCCAGAAGAACATATAGGCCAGCAGACCGGGCAGGCCAACCTCGGCCAGAAGGTTGAGGTAATAGTTATGGGCATGGCCGAGAGCTGCCGTGAAATTGATAAGCGCGTAATCGGCGTAAGCAGATTCGTAATTGCCGAACCCGACGCCAGTCCATAGGTCGTCACGGGCCATATCCGTCGCGGCCTGCCAGTGTGCCAGCCGTTCCAGGACGGAGTAGTTGGCATCATTGATGTCCACGCCGCGCACGTCGCCGAGGGTAAATTCATCCCGAAACCCGCCCAAACGGTCAATGACGGCTCGCGCCGGACCAATACCGGCCGTCGCGCCAAAGGACAGCAGCGCCGACACCATGACCGCGGCGACAAGCAACAGCCCCAAGCCACGCCAGACGTGACGGGTACTGAACAGGGCCAGGACGGCTGCGCCGGCCAGAAACCCCAGCCACGCCCCGCGGCTCCACGACAAGACCAGCCCCAATGAAGCCGCCACCGCGCAAACAAGGGCATAGATGAGCCAGCCCGAGAACGGCCGCAAATGGTCGCTTTGAAGGTGATCGTCCCCCGGGCGGCCGCGACGACGTTCCCGCCACACCGCCAGCAAACCCATGACCGTCCCCATCGCGGGCATGGCCGTCAGGTTCATATACCCGCCGAACGGATTAGGCTGCTCAAAGGTTCCATAAGCCCGATAGAAACGGCCGAGGACCATGAAATGCTCCGGGCCGGTTCCGCGCAGGCCAAACTGCCAGATGCCGATGAGCGCCTGTATCAGACCGGCCAGCAGAAGCATGGCCAGCGTGAATCGCATCACGGCCGGGTAGCTCGATGTTGGCCATTCGGCGATGTCGAGGATAAGCCACACCAGCAGGGCTATCTCCAACCATTTCAGAAGCTCGGCCAGGCCGGGGGCGATGGCGTAGGCGTCCAGCAGAGACAAGGCGGCAATGAAAAAGAACAGGAGCCAGGGCAGATTGAATGCGGTCGCGGGGATGGCCAATCGGCGACGCGCCAGACCTGCGCCGATCCAGGCCGACAGCGTCACCATGAGGGCGATCTGCCCGCTATCCAGGAGCGGATTGCCCAGGATGACGCTTTCCAGCGCGCCAAATGGCCCCAGAACGAGCGCCACACCCAGACCGAACAGCGGCCGGGCCAGTGTGACCAGCAGGATGGCCGGAAGGACGACCAAGCCCACGGCCGCCGGAAGCGGCAGGCGAGCGATAGCCAACGCCAGGACAACGGATAGGGCGATCAGCGCTCCTGTCCTCAGGAGTGATTTATCAGCAACCAGGGCCTCCGCGGGTTTAGATGAGATCAAGCTTTCTGCCGAAAATATTCAATCGTGCGTTCCAGCCCTTCGGTGACCGGCACGGTCGGTTCCCAGCCCAGGATAGCCCGCGCGCGGGTGATGTCGGGTCGTCGCATTTTGGGATCGTCGACGATGCGATCATCCGTCGGCTCGATGCAGATGATCTCCGATTTGCTGCCGGAAATCTCGACAATCATCTCGGCCAGCTCCATAACGGTGATCTCCGTGTCGGGGTTGCCGATATTAACCGGCCATGCCTCATCGGAATGCAGCAGCCGATAGATGCCTTCGATCAGGTCTGTATAAAATTGGTAGGCGCGAGTCTGGGTGCCGCGGCCGTAAACAGTAATGGGCTGGTTGGTCAGAGCCTGGTAGATGAAGTTCGGCACCGCGCGACCGTCGTTCAGCCGCATGCGCGGGCCATAGGTGTTGAAGATGCGAACGATGCGCGTCTCCAGGTTATGATACCGGTGATAGGCCATCGTCATCGCCTCGGCGAACCGCTTGGCCTCGTCATAGACGCCACGCGGCCCGATGGGGTTGACGTGGCCCCAATAGCTTTCCGGCTGCGGATTCACCTGCGGGTCGCCATAGACTTCCGAGGTCGAGGCCAGCAGATAGCGAGCGTTCTTTTGCTTGGCCAATCCAAGGGTGTTGTGCGTTCCCAGCGAGCCAACCTTGAGCGTCGGAATGGGGAATTCCAGATAGTCATTGGGGCTGGCGGGAGACGCAAAATGGAGGACGGCGTCTAGTGACCCAGCGACGTAGATATATTGGCTGACGTCATGCTTGATAAAGGTGAACCGCTCATGACCGGCCAGGTGGGCGAGATTATCCATGCTGCCGGTCAGCAGATTATCCATGCCGATGACGGTATGGCCTTCGCCAATGAACCGATCGCACAAATGAGAACCGAGGAAGCCGGCAGCTCCTGTTATTAATACACGCATTGTCTCTCCAGGGTGATGATCGCCGCCCGGAGCCAAACGAGGTTAGCCACCAGGCGATCCGGATTTCATATCAAGGTACGCAATTTTACATCCTCTGCCATATGCGGTCGAATCCGGCGGCCGTGTTATAATCCCCGACAATGAAAAACTCATCTACCTCAACAACCCCGCCCGAGGGTGTTGATATCCACGAGCAGCGCAAAGCCGACCACATTCGCATCAATCTGGAAGAAGATGTCGCCTTCAAAAAAGTGACGAACGGCCTGGAAGCCTACTTTTTCATGCACCAGGCGTTGCCGGAACTGGATCTGGCCAAGGTAGACACATCGGTACGACTTTTCGGGAAAACGCTCAATACGCCCCTGCTGATCTCGTCCATGACGGGCGGCACGGCCAAGGCGCGAGAGATCAACCGAACTCTGGCGGCCGCCGCGCAAGAGGTGGGCATGGCCATGGGCCTCGGCTCGATGCGCGCCGGCATCGAAGACCCGTCACTGGAACCAACCTACCAGGTGCGCGACGTCGCGCCCGACATCCTCCTGTTTGCCAATCTGGGGGCGGTCCAGCTCAATTACGGCTACGGTCTGGCCCAGTGCCAGCGAGCCGTAGACATGATCGAAGCCGATGCGCTTATCCTGCATTTCAACGTTCTGCAAGAGGCGGTTCAACCTGAAGGCGACGGCAATTTCGCGGGGTTGGTGGACAAGGTGGCGGCCGTCTGTGACGCCCTGCCCGTACCCGTCATCGCCAAAGAGGTCGGTTGGGGATTTTCACGAGAGGCTGCACGCCAATTGGCCGATGCGGGTGTGGCAGCCATCGACGTTGCCGGCGCGGGGGGCACTTCGTGGAGTCAGGTGGAGATGTATCGCGCCCCAACGCCACGCCACGCCCGCCTCGCCGGAGCGTTCATCGATTGGGGCATCCCAACAGCCGTCTCCATCGGCTACTGCCGTGAAGCCGCGCCTGACCTGCCCGTCTTCGCCAGCGGCGGCATTCGCGACGGCATCGAGGCAGCCAAGTGTATCGCTCTGGGAGCGACACTGGTCGGATTGGCAGGCGAGTTCCTGCGCGTGGCCGACCGTGACGGCGTGACCGGCGTTGTCGATCTGGCCGGCGTCATCACCGACGAGTTGCGCGTGGCGATGTTTTGCTCGGCCGCCGGCGACCTGAAGGCTTTGGCGAAGGCACCCCTCCATCGAGCCTTCTGAGGACCGACAAGTCGATTTAGCGCTATCTTTGAATGATTATGGCTCAAGAATTTAACTCTCTGGCGGCAGAATACCTGCCCGCCATCGAAGCTGAAATGCGCTCCGTCCTGATGGCGAGCGATCAAACTACCGGCGCGGCCGCCGATCCCTACTATGGCATGATCCATTACCATATGGGTTGGGCGGACGATGGTTTCAACCCGGTGACGATTAAGAGCGGCAAGCGCATCCGTCCGCTCCTCTGCCTGTTGGCCTGCTCGGCAGCCGGTGGCAACTGGCGGCAAGCGCTTCCGGCGGCGGCAGCGATCGAGATCATCCATAACTTCTCGCTCGTTCATGATGACATCCAGGACGACAGCCCGACGAGACGCGGCCGGGCCACGCTCTGGGCGATCTGGGGGCAGCCGCAAGCCATCAACACCGGCGACGCGATGTTCTCTATGGCCCATCTGGCGTTAGGCCGCCTCACCGACCGAGGAGTCCCGGCGGGGACCGTAGTGCACGCGTTGCGTCGATTTGACGAGATGTGCGTCGATCTGACGCGCGGCCAGTACACCGACATGAGCTTCGAGACGCGCGACTCCAGTGTCACTGTGGACGAATACCTGGCCATGATCACCGGCAAGACGGCCGTCCTGCTGTCTCTGTGCGCGGAACTGGGGGCACTCGTGGCTGGGGCGGACGAGGCTCGGGTGGGTCATTTCGCGAAGTTCGGCCGCGATCTGGGCCTGGCATTCCAGATTCAGGACGACATCCTGGGCATCTGGGGAGACGAGGACATCACCGGCAAGTCCGTGGCCACCGACATCGTCACGCGCAAGAAGACTTTGCCCATCCTCTATGGGCTGTCAACAAGCGAGACATTGCGAGGGGTTTACAGCGCTGATAGCGAGGACGGCGAGTTCGTCCGTCGCGTGGTCGAGTTGCTGGACGAGGTCGGTGCGCGGCAGTACGCGGTGGACGAGGCGGAGCGCTATTCCAGTGGGGCGCTCGCGAGCCTGTCGGCCGCGCAACCTGCCGGCCCGGCGGCCGAGGCGCTTCATCAGCTAACCGATATATTGCTGCAGCGGAATTTCTAATCCCGGCGCGATCAGGACACCATCGATAATAAAAAAGACCGGCTTATCAGCCGGTCTTTTTCTAATCGGTCTAACGGGAGGAGCTAGTTGCCCGGCTCTCCCCAGTCTTCCCCTTCCTCATCGCCTTCGACGTCGAGGTCTTCAACATCCTCGTCTTCCCAGGCGCTCTCATCCTCATCCCAATCGCTCTCCTCGTCCTCGATGTCTTCCTCTTCGCTGACGAGTGCCAGACGGGAGGCATCGGCGGCCGCAGCCGCGATGGCGGCCAGGATTTCGTCGTCGGTGTCATCATCGATCAGCGCGCTGCTGGTCAGTCGGCCGCCGCCGGCCAACTCGGGGTTGATAAAGAAGTCATCGGGCAGCTCCATCGGCTCGTCTTCTTCCACGCGGAAGCCTGTACCGGCCGGGATCAGCTTGCCGATGATGACGTT
>CAYXNH010000060.1:0-14518 GCA_964466135.1 uncultured Ardenticatenaceae bacterium
TTTGGCCGTAGCCGGCGTCTACCAGGGTGAGGATGACCCGCCCAGGATCCCCGCCGGCAAGTAACTCTAACGACTCCGTCAACCAATTGTGGATGAATGTCACCCGCTTGAGTGACAGATATCACTTTAAATGGACGGCCCCAAACTGTAAGATCAGGTTAGCCTGAAATTACAGGAATGGGGTTGTCTTATTTCAGGTGGGTGAATGTCTTATGAAGCACGATTCTTTTAATGAGAGCGCGGAAATGTATCTCAAGACGGTCAGCGAATTGGCCGTGGGAGATGCGCCGGTGGCGATCTCGGCTCTGGCCGGAAGGCTGGGCGTCTCGGCCGTCTCGGCTACGGAGATGGTCCATCGTCTGCAAGAGAGCGGATTGATCGATCACCGACCCTATAAAGGCATCACTCTGACTGGAGACGGCCATCATCTGGCCGCCGGGGTCATTCGTAGCCACCGCCTGTGGGAATGTTTTCTGGGGGATCGGCTCAAGCTGCCGTGGGATGATATCCATGAGCTGGCTTGCCGGTTGGAGCACGCCACCGACCCGCGAGTGACGGACGCTCTGGATGTTTATTTGGGCTACCCGTTGACTTGTCCTCATGGCAATCCCGTTCCCTCATCGGACGGCTCAGTCGTCGAACCGGCCGATCAACCTCTGACGACCCTGTGCCCCGGACAATCGGCCGTCATCTCCCGGATTCACCCCGAGACACCCGAACTCCTCAGCTATCTGAGTGACCTCGGCCTGACTCCCGGAACGAGAATCACGCTGAAGGAACTTGCGCCATTCCAGGGGCCACTGGTCGTACTGGTGCGGGATGATATTCGTTACCTGGGGACAGAAGGCGCCGCCCAAATATATGTCAGCCGGATCGAGGAGACGCCATGATGAATCCCATTATCTGGGTGATTGTGGCGATTGTCGCCGGGCTTTCCCTCGTGGCGACGGCCATCGTAACCAGGACCCGCGGCGCGAATAGCCGGCCGGTCTGTGAAGAAACGGCCGGTTTTATTGCCGCGGGATGGCGACCCCTGGTTGATTGCCCGCGTAATTGCGATGCCTGCCTGCGCTGCCTTCGGGTCGATCGCTGCGTCGTCCATCGCTTGCTTGAGCTTGGTCTGACGCCCGGCACGGAGCTTCGCGTTGTTCAGGATGCCGGTGGCCCGATGCTGCTGTCGGTTCGAGGATCGCGCGTCGCCCTCGGCCGCGATCTGGCCGAGAAGCTGTGGGTTGAAATCAATGCGCCTGAATCAACCCGGGAAGGGCTTCCCCTGGCCTGACCCGGTACATCGGGTGGTCCGCCATGTTCACGGCTGAAATGATATCCATCGACCGGGCGACCGTTTCCGTCGCCCTGGCCGGCAACCCCAACGCCGGAAAGAGCACGCTGTTCAATGCCCTGACCGGGTCGCGCCAGCAGGTCGGCAATTGGCCGGGGAAGACAGTCGAGAAAAAGACCGGCGAACTGGCCCACGACGGCCGCCGTCTGATGATCACTGACCTGCCCGGCGCGTATAGCCTCAGCGCCTATACGCAAGAAGAGATCATCGCCCGCGACTTCCTGCTGACCGAGCGCCCCGACGTCGTTGTTGTTGTCCTTGATGCCGCCAATCTGGAGCGCAATCTGTATCTCGCCGTTCAGTTGCTGGAATTCGAAACGCCGGCGGTTATCGCATTGAACATGATGGACGTTGCCAGGCGCCAGGGCCTGGATATCGACCTGCATGAGTTGGGCCGCGCCCTGCGCGCGCCGGTCATCCCCACCGTCGCCCGCAATGAAGAAGGATTGCGCGAGGTGGCTTCGGCCGCAGTCGGGGCGATGTCGGAGCCGGCGCAGCTATTTAGCCTGGACTATGGCCCAGAGATCGAGGCCGAGATCGCCGGTTTGCTGGTGGATATCGAGCTAAGCCCATCCGTCGCCGGTCATTATCCGGCGCGCTGGCTGGCTGTGCGTCTGCTGGAGGAGGATCGAGATATCATTGCCCGCCTCGCTCGCCTGTTCGGCGGCATGGCGTTGGTTGAACGGGCCGAGGAAAGCCGCGCTCACCTGTTTGCTACCCTTAACGAGGATGTGGATCTGATGATCGCCGACCGTCGCTATACGTGGATTCATCAGTTGGCCGGTCGTGTTTTACAGTCCGGGCGCGAAGACCAGATTTCCCTCTCGGATCGGATCGACTATTTCACCACGGATCGCCGGCTGGGCATCCCGATCTTTATGATCATCATGTGGGTGGTATTCAAGATCACGACCGATGTATCGGCTCCGTGGGTTGACTGGATTGACGGCGTATTGAGTGGTCCGGTCAGCCGGTGGGCCTTGGCCGCGCTGGGTGCGCTGGGATTGGAGCAGAGCTGGGTCGCGTCGTTGCTGGTCGATGGCGTCATCGCCGGGGTGGGGGGCGTATTGGCCTTTGTTCCGGTGTTACTGTCGCTCTATTTCGCCCTCGCCGTGATGGAGGATTCGGGCTATATGGCTCGTGGCGCATTTGTGATGGATCGGTTGATGAATCGCATCGGGTTACATGGCCGCAGCTTCCTGCCGCTGATGGTGGGCTTTGGCTGCTCGGTCCCCGCCATTTACGCCACGCGTACCATGACCAGCCGGCGTGACCAAATTCTGACCGGTTTACTCGTTCCTTTCATGAGTTGCGGAGCACGTCTGCCGGTCTATGTTCTCTTTGCCGCCATCTTTTTTCCCGGTCAGGCCACTCTGATCATCATGGGGCTGTATTTACTCGGCATTGTTGTGGCTATTTTGGTGGGGCTGGCCTTGCAACGGACGCTGCTGCCGGCGACGGCCGCGCCGGGCATGGTGATGGAATTGCCGCCCTATCGACTGCCCAACGCGCGCAGCATCCGCAACCAGATGTGGCTCCGGACGCGCGCCTTTTTGCAACACGCCGCTTCCCTGATTTTGCTCTCCTCGATGGTGATCTGGCTGCTGATGGCCATCCCCACAGGGGGGCAGGGTGAGTTTGCCGCTACGCCGATCGAGGATAGCGTGTTCGCGCGGGTTTCGGCCGCGGCGGTACCGATACTAAGTCCCCTGGGCTTCGGCACGTGGGAGTCGGGCGGTGCGCTCATCAGCGGATTGGTGGCCAAGGAAGTCGTGGTCAGCACGCTTAGCCAGACCTTCGGCACCGAGATGGAGGCGGCGGGAATTGCCGAAGGCTCGTTCCTGGCAGATCTGTGCGAAATCATCACTTCGTTCATGACGGCCGTCGTTGATACGCTGCGCGCGCTGCCGGGTATCATCGGCATCAACCTCACTGGTGATGATAATGTCGCTGCGCCGGGGTTGGCCTCGGCTATCCACAGCAGCTTCCACGCTTCGAGTGGCGGCCACGCCGCCGCCGCCGGGCTGGCCTTTATGGTCTTCGTGCTCCTCTACACGCCTTGCATGGCCACGATCGCCGCCGAGAAGCACGAACTGGGGACGCGCTGGACCTTGCTGAGCCTTTTTGGTCAACTAACCATCGCCTGGCTGGTCGCCTACGTGGCTTTTCAAATCGGGATTTGGTGGGGAGGATAACGATGTTACGTGATGTATTGCAAGCCGTTGAAACAGCCCAGGGGCCGATAACGCTCGCTGAACTGAGCCGCCGCCTGAATATCGATCCCGGCGCGTTGGACGGGATGCTGCAGCATTGGGAGCGCAAGGGCAAGCTGGTGCTCAACTCCGGTTCGGCCGTGGCCTGCAATATGGATTGTGCTACCATTCAATGCGCTTGCAGTATAGGGGCCGGCGGTGCTTGTTGCCCGTTTGTCGCTCGCCTGCCCCGCAGCTATTCGCCGGCCAATGGAACAGCCGGCGTTCAAGCGAATGTAGAATAATGACTACGACCAAACAACCCTCGGCCGAATCTTTGCCGGCAGAAAAACCGGCGATTCGCACCGTTTCCTTCAAGAGTGTCGCCCTGCCTGCCGAGCATGGCAGCTGGAGCCTCGTCTCCGAGCCTATTCTGCTTGGACTGCTGGTCGCCCCAACCCTGGCCGGTTTAGCGATGGCCGTCTCCGCCTTCGCCGTATTTCTGGTAAACCGCCCGTTAAAGATCTATCTGGCCGATCGGCGTCGTGGCCGCTCCTATGAACGAACGGCTCTGGCCGGACGCTTTGTACTCATCTTCAGCGCTATCGCTCTCATTGCGGCGGCGATCACCCTCGTGCTGGAAGGTTGGCGGCCGTTCGCGCCTTTCATCCTCGCCCTGCCGCTGCTGCTGATTTTTATGGCCTACGATCAGCGTCCCGGCCGTTTCTGGCAGGCGGAGTTGACTGCTCCGGCCGCATTCGCTGCCGTGGCCGCGGCTATCGGCCTGGCCGGCGGGATGGCCTGGCAGCCGTCATTGGGGCTGTGGGGTTTCATGATCGTTCGCGTTGTGCCGACCGTCATCTTCGTCCGCGCCCGCTTGCGGTTGGACAAGGGCAAAGAGGGTGGGGCGGGAGAGAGCGCTCCCGCCACCATTGCGATTCACATTCTGGGTGTCGTCGCCGTGGCCGCGTTGGTCAGGGTGGGATGGCTGCCCTGGGCGGCCGTGTTAGCGGCCCTCATCTTGCTCGGCCGGGCAATCTGGGGCCTGTCGGATTATCGTTGGCGAGCGTCCGTCCAGGCTCTGGGTTTCCTGGAGGTGGGTTTCGGTGTGCTCTCGGCTCTCATCGTCGCCGTCGGCTTCTGGCTAAGCTAGGCGATGCCGATGGCTTGCCGGGCGGCGGCTAGTTGTTCCGATAGCGCCGTTGGGGCTGTCCCGCCGATGACCGCCCGCGCGGCCAATGCCGCCGGCACGGACAACACCGCCGCCGCATCCTGGCCGAAATAGGGACTGATCGAGCGCAGATTCTCGGCCGTCAAATCCGTGATGGCCGTCCCACGTTCCTCCGCCAAACGCACGACCTGACCGACCAGATGATGCGCCTCGCGGAACGGAATGTCCCGTCGCACCAGATAGTCGGCCAGTTCCGTCGCCAGCAACCCGGCTTCCAACTGGGAGGCCATGCGCTCCGGCCGCAGCTCCAATGAGCCAAGCAATCCGGCCATCACCGGCAGTGCCGTCTCCAGCGTGTCGAAAGCGTCAAACACCGGCTCCTTGTCTTCTTGCAGATCCTTGTCGTAGGCGGACGGCAGGCCCTTGATCGTCGCCAGAAAGCCCGCCAGATGGCCGATCAATCGGCCGCTCTTGCCGCGAGTCACTTCAAGGGTGTCGGGGTTTTTCTTCTGGGGCATGATGCTGGAGCCGGTGCTATAGGCGTCGGCCAGACGCACGAAGCCGAACTCGGCGCTGCTGAACAGGATGAGTTGCTCCGACATGCGGCTGAGATGGACACCCAGAAGCGCGGCCGTGAAGAGAAACTCGGCCGCGAAATCACGGTCGCTGACGGCGTCAAGGCTGTTGGGGGTGACGGCGTCGAAACCCAGACGGATGGCCAATCGTCCCCGATCGATGGGGTAGGCCGTCCCCGCCAGCGCCCCGGCCCCCAACGGCAGCACGGCCGCCGACCATTGAACCCCCGCCAGTCGCTGCCGGTCGCGAACCAGCGGCCAGAAATGGGACAAGGCCCAATGGCCCCACGTGACCGGCTGGGCGTGTTGCAGGTGGGTATAGCCGGGCATGGCCAGCGACAGGGCGCCGGCGGCGCTATCGACCAAGGCGCGCTGAACATCCTCCAGCAATTCATCCAGCCGGTCGCAAGCGCGCATCATCCACAAGCGAAAATCGGTCGCCACCTGATCGTTGCGGCTGCGGCCGGTGTGGAGCTTGCCGCCGACCGGACCGACTAATTCCGTCAGACGCCTTTCGACGGCCGAGTGGATATCCTCATCGCCATCCTCGACGACGAAGCCGCCGACGACAAATTCCGCCCGCACCTGTTCCAGGCCTGCGATGAGCGTGTCCCGCTCCGCGACTGTCAGCAATCCCGCTTCGAAGAGGGCCTCGGACCAGGCGATGCTGCCGGTGATGTCCTCATCGTAGAGCCGAATGTCATAGCCGATGCTGGCATGATAGCGATGGACCAGCGCGTCTGTCGACCCGGAGAAGCGGCCGCCCCATAATTTACTCATGACGGTTTACTCCGAGGCTGCATCAGGCTAGGTCCGGTAATCGGCGTTGATGGTCACATAGTCATGAGTCAGATCGGTCGTCCACATGACAGCTTCGGCCGAACCGTCGCCCAGGTCGACATGGACGGTGAAGGTGGGACGGGCGAAGATGGCCGCCGCGTCCGACTCGGCGAAGCCCGTGGGTGTGCCGTCGCGCACGATCTGCATGGGCGGTCTCTCGGCCGCGCCGATCCACAAGGCCAAGCGGCTTTGCTCCAGTTCCACACCGCTGCGGCCGGTGGCCATCATAATGCGGCCCCAGTTCGGATCGCCCCCGGCGAAAGCGGTTTTTACCAGAGGGGAGGTGGCGATGGTATTGGCCACACGGCGGGCGTCGCTCTTCGTCTTCGCGCCGGTGACGCGCAGCGTGACAACTCGCGTCACGCCTTCGCCGTCGTGGACGACCATCATCGCCAGCGCGCGACACAATTCTTCCAGGGCGGCGGCGAACGATTCCCGACTTGTCGCGTCGCGAACGGTCACGCCGCTCGCTCCGTTGGCCAGCAGCAGGATGGTATCGTTGGTGCTGGTGTCTCCGTCGATGGAGATGGCGTTGAAGCTGCGGTCGGCCGCCTCGCGCAGCATGGCGGCCAGATCGCCGGCCTCGATGGCGGCGTCGGTCGTCAGGACGCCCAGCAAGGTGGCCATGTCGGGATGGATCATCCCTGCGCCCTTGGCCATCCCGCCCAGCGATACCTTACCGCCCGGCAGTTGCACCTCGACGGCCAGATATTTCGGCCGCGTATCGGTGGTCATGATGCCTTCGGCCGCGGCCTTGCCGCCGTCGGCCGCAAGCAGAGGCGCGGCAGCCAGGATACCCGACCGGACGCGCTCCATCGGCAGGGGTACCCCGATCACGCCTGTGGACATGACCAGATATTGGTCGGCGCGACCGCCTAACGTGCGGGACGTGAAATCCTGCATTCCGCGAGCGTTGGCCAGCCCCGGTTCGCCCGTGCAAGCGTTGGCGTTGCCAGCGTTGATGACCACGCCGCGTATGGCCGAGTCGTTGGTCGCCAGCGTCTCGCGATCGACGATGACCGGCGCGGCGGCGACCCGGTTGCGTGTGAACACGCCGGCGGCGGTGCAATCGCGATCAGAAGCCACCAATACCAGGTCGGGCCGCCCCGACTGTTTGATGCCCGCGGCGACGGCCGCGGCTGAGAATCCACGCGGTGTCGTCACGCCGCCGTCGGGGAGAATTTGATATGTCATGTCAATCCTGTGCTGTTGCTGCTTGTTTTCACGCCGCTCTTCATAGATTTCGCGAGCTTGTGTCGGTCAATCGCGCTTGAATTTCGAGTAATCCGGCGCTGAGTAGCGGGTGCGGCCGCCGTCGCTGACCTCCATCATGGCCTTGACCTTCATCTGCAAGCCGAAGAGGGTGATAAATCCCTCGGCGTCGGCTTGGTCGTAGACGTCTTCCTGCCCGAATGTGGCGAAATCTTCCCGATAGAGGCTATTGGGGCTATAGCGTCCGGCCGATATCACGTTGCCCTTGTAGAGCTTGAGCTTTACCCAGCCGGTGACGGTCTTCTGCGTTTCCTGGATGAAGGCCTGCAATGACTCGCGCAAGGTGTGATACCACATGCCGAAGTAAGTCATCTCGGCATAACGCAGGGCGATCTGGTCCTTGAAATGGGCTGTTTCACGGTCGAGACATAGCGATTCCAGGTCGCGGTGGGCCGCGTAGAGGATGGTCCCGCCGGGAGTCTCATAGACGCCGCGCGATTTCATGCCCACCAGCCGGTTCTCGACCAGATCGACGCGGCCAATGCCGTGCTTGCTACCCAATTTATTGAGGGTTGCGATGACGGCCGCCGGCGGCAGCTGCACACCGTTGACCGCCACGGGAATGCCTTGCTCGAAAGTGATCTCAACTATCTCCGGTTCGTCAGGCGCGTTTTCCGGCGACACGGTTAACTGGAACATCGATTCTTCGGGCGCGTTGGCCGGGTCTTCCAGGATGCCGCCCTCATGGGAGAGATGCCACATGTTGGCGTCGCGGCTGTAGATCGACTTTTCCGTCTGGGTCACGGGGACGTTATGGGCACGTGCGTAGGCCAATGCGTCTTCGCGCGAGCGAATATTCCACTCGCGCCAGGGAGCGATGACCTTCAAGGTGGGGTTGAGCGCCTTGTAGGTGAGTTCAAATCGCACCTGGTCATTGCCCTTGCCGGTGCAGCCATGAGCGACGGCGTCCGCCCCTTCGGCCTCGGCCACGGCCACTTGCCATTTGGCGATGAGCGGCCGGGCAACGGATGTGCCCAGCAGATATTGACGCTCGTAAATTGCCCCTGTCTGCATCATGGGGAACAGAAAGTCTTTGGCAAACTCGTGGCGCAGGTCTTCGATGATGACCTTACTTGCCCCGCTGGCCAGCCCCTTCTCCTCCAATCCTTCGAATTCACCGTCGCCCTGACCGATGTTGGCGCAGAAACAGATGACTTCGCAGCCATAATTTTCTCGCAACCAGGGGACGATGACGGAGGTATCCAGCCCGCCCGAATAGGCAAGGACGACTTTTTCCACGGCCGGTTTTGACATTGTGCTATCTCCTGTTAATGGATGGATCGGTCTTTTGATGGGCTTGGGGTAGGGTTCAAGGGCGATGGGCGGTCGTTCAGTATGGTTGAGTGGGTCAGCCAAGTTTAGCATGACGGCCGTCTCGTCGCAATTTTCCAGCAAAGGACAATTGACGCAGTCACGCCACACCTTTTCGGGAAATCGATCCCGGTTGGTGATGTGAAAGCCGCCGCGCTGGAAGAAATGAACGGCGCGAGTGAGGGCGAACACCGTGGTGAAATTTCGGCGGCGGGCCTCCAGGATGATCTCCTTGAGAAGCGTGCTGCCCCATCCGCTACCCTTGGCTCCGTCGCGCACAGCCAGCGAGCGGACCTCGGCCAGGGCGGGTGAATAGGGAAAGAGCGAGACGCAGGCTACGAGCTTCCCGGCCCCATCCCTGGCGATTAGCCAATCATCCAGCGTATCGTGGATGGATGCGGCCGTGCGTGGCAGCAGGTCGCCACGCCGGGCATGGTCATTGACCAAGGCCAGAATATCCGGCACATCCTCGGTGCGAGCCGATCGAATGTTCATAGGGTCTTGGGGAGCGCTTGGCTATTTATCGCGTGATGATGTCCATTGTTTGACAAAAGGCCACCCGATGAGGGTGGCCTTCAAATGGCTGAGGGACGTGGATTCGAACCACGACTCACGGAGTCAGAGTCCGTTGTTCTGCCGTTAAACTATCCCTCAATGAGGGCAAATTATACCAATTGAACCAGGACGGGGCAAATCCGGCGGCCGATACTAACCCTGTCAATGTGCCTCTTAAAAACCCGCGCAATTCGTGAAATTTGGGATGCAATCCGCATCATATCGACGGCAGATCGAACGAGCCGTCGGGCCGTGCCGGGAAAGGCACCACGCCGACCACGGCATTGAGGTTGAGCGGGCCATAGATGTGAGGAAATTCCGTGCCGGAGGCGTAGGAGTCCTCATAGACCAGCCTGGCCGTCAGACGCGCCGGGTCGATGAGCAAAAGCACCAGGTTTTGTTGTCCGCGGTAGAAGGCGTTGGCTGGACCAAGGACCTGGTCCGGTGTTGAGCAATGGATAAACCCCTCGGTTTCCAGAGAATTGGAGCGATATTCGCCTTGGGCTTGGGCGGCTTCCCAGTCGTCGGAGGCTGTGATATGCACGATCATAGCCGGCAATTATGGCGAAAATGCCCGGTCTGTCGAGAATTTGAACCCAATTTTCCATTTTGCTGCATTAAGTACTTGACAACCTCGTATTGGCTCGCTATATTCCCGCGAACAACTGCATATTGTCACTTTTATCCAGAGAGGTGGAGGGACCGGCCCAACGAAACCTCGGCAACCCGGATTGAACGGCAGGGATCCGTTCAACCACCAGGGTGCCAATTCCGGCAGACGATTCTGGAAGATGAGAGCGACAGGGAGTGCGCAATCCCCACACGCTGACATTCAACCGGAACCCACGCCACGACGGACCCTCTGGACTCCACGCCGAGGGTCTTTTTGATCTCCGTCGTTCACCTCAATCAGGGCAAGCGCAGTAAAAACATACGAGAAGGAGAACGATTTTCAATGACCACTAACGGGCATGTTTACGGATTTAATACACGACAGTTACACGCGGGTCAGTCCCCCGATCCCGCCACCGGCAGTTGCGCCGTGCCGATCTACCAGACGGCAAGCTACCAGTTTCGCAACACGGAACACGCGGCCAACCTGTTCGCGCTCAAGGAATTCGGCAATATCTACACTCGCATCATGAACCCCACGACCGATGTGCTGGAGCAACGCATCGCCAGCCTGGAGGGGGGTGTGGGGGCGTTGGCAGCCGGAAGCGGTCATGCGGCGCAGACGATGGCTATTCTGACGCTGTGCAATGCGGGCGACCATATCGTCAGCAGCGCTCATCTGTATGGCGGCACCTACAACCAGTTCAACTACACCTTCCCGCGGCTGGGCATTGATGTGACTTTCGTCGATCCGTCCAACCCCGAAGCGTTTGAGGATGCCATCCGTCCCAATACCAAGCTGATCTACGGCGAGACGCTGGGCAACCCCGACATCAGTGTCTTCCCGTTTGAGGAAGTGTCGGCCATCGCCCGGGCAAATCATTTGCCGCTGGTTATCGACAACACCTTCGCCTCGCCTTATCTTTGTCGTCCGCTGGAGTGGGGCGCGAACATCGTCGTCCACAGCACGACCAAGTTCATCAATGGCCATGGCACGTCCATTGGCGGCATCATCGTCGACGGCGGCAATTTCGACTGGACAAGCGGCCGCTTTGATAACTTCACCACGCCCGATCCGTCCTATCACGGATTGGTGTACGCTGATTTGGGCGCTCCGGCGTTCATCCTCAAGGCCCGCGTGCAAATCCTGCGCGACATCGGCGCCTGCCAGGCGCCGTTCAATAGCTGGCTGACGGTTCAGGGTATTGAGACCCTCAGCCTGCGCATGGAGCGCCATGTCGCTAACGCACAGCGCGTCGCCGAATTCCTGGAGAACCACCCGCGCGTTAATTGGGTTTGCTATCCCGGCCTGAAGAGCCACCACGATTACGAGCGGGCCAAGCGGATTCTGCCCAAGGGACCAGGGGCCATCCTCGGATTCGGCATCGAAGGCGGCCGCGAAGCCGGCGAGAAGTTCATCGATAGCCTGCAGCTGTTCAGCCACGTGGCTAACGTGGGTGATTCCCGTAGCCTGGCCATTCACCCGGACAGCACGACCCACAGCCAGCTCAACGGCGAAGAGAAGCTGGGCGCCGGCGTGACCCCCGACTTCGTTCGTCTCAGCATCGGCCTGGAAGACATCGAGGATATCCTGTGGGACCTCGAGCAGGCGCTGGAAGCATCGGCCTAATAGAGTGACGAGTTTCGAATGATGAATGACGAGTTTGTAAAGATTCTCGTCATTCGTCATTCGTCATTCGTCATTCGTTATTCGTTATTCGTTATTCGTTATTCGTCATTCCCAATCATGTCTTCTTCACTCGGAATCATCGCGCCACAATTCTTCACCTTTGGCGAGGAGCAACCCTTTTTGCTGGAGAGCGGGGCCACGTTGGGGCCGGTGACCATCGCCTATGAGACCTATGGGCGGTTGAATGCCGAGCGAAGCAATGCGATTCTCATCCTCCATGCCCTCAGCGGTAGTGCCCATGCCGCGGGCTATCACTCAGACAAGGACGCCCACCCCGGCTGGTGGGATGACTGCATCGGCCCCGGCAAGGCGTTCGACACCGACCGCTTCTTCGTTATCTGCAGCAACGTGCTCGGAAGTTGCTATGGTTCCAGCGGGCCGGGCAGCATCAATCCCGCAACCGGTCGGCCGTATGGCCTGGGTTTCCCGGTCGTCACCATCGGCGATATGGTGCGCGCCCAGGAACGCCTGCTGGATCACTTGGGTATCGAGCGGCTGCTGTGCGCTGCCGGCGGTTCCATGGGTGGGATGCAGGTGCTGGAATGGGCAGCCCACCACCCGAACCGGCTGCGCGCGGCCATTCCCCTGGCGACGACGGCCCGCCACAGCCCGATGCTGATCGCCCTGAGCGAGGTCGGCCGGCAAGCGATCTATGCCGATCCGGCCTGGAACGACGGCGACTACTATGGCAACGGCAAGAAACCTGATGCCGGTCTGGCGGTAGCGCGCATGGTCGGCCATATCACCTACCTGAGCGATGAGTCCATGCAGCAGAAGTTCGGTCGCCGCCTGCAGGCTCGTGAGCAATATGGTTATGAGTTCCAGACCGAGTTCGCCGTCGAGAGCTATCTCAAATACAACGGCAATAACTTCACCCGGCGGTTCGATGCCAATAGTTACCTCTACGTCACCAAGGCGATGGATTACTTTGATCTGAGCCATCCGACGGGGACGTTCGCGGCCGCGTTTGCCAACTCCACGGCGATCAAGTTCCTGGTCGTCAGCTTCACCAGCGACTGGCTCTACCCTTCATATCACAGCAAGGACCTGGTTCGCGCCCTTCATACCGTCGGGGCGGATGTAACCTATCTCGATATAGAAAGCTCCTGGGGGCACGATGCCTTCCTGCTGGAGGTGGAGACGATGACCCGCTTGCTCGCCAGCTTTATCGACCGGTTGGCCGATGAGGAAGGGGTGGGGACGCCATGAGGGGAACAGGAGCAGAGGAGCAGGGGAGCAGGGGAGCAGGGGGGCAGAGGGGAAGCTCGGCAACGACTCTGCGGCCTGACCTGCGAATTGTAGCCGAAAATATCCCCGCCGGATCGAGCGCCCTGGACCTGGGTTGCGGCGATGGTGCGCTCCTGGAATACCTGAAGACCGCGAAGGGCGTGACCGGTCGGGGTATTGAGAGGAGCGAGGCGGGGGTGCTGGCCTGTGTCCGCCGCGGCCTCAGCGTCCGGCAAGGCAACCTGCAGGAGGGGCTGGCGGACTACCCCGACAAGAGCTTTGATGTGGTTATCCTTAGCCAGACGCTCCAGTACCTCAACGATCCGTTGATGATCCTGGAGGAGATGTTGCGCGTCGGTCGTCTGGCCGTGGTAAGCTTCCCCAATTTGGGGCACTGGCATTGCCGATTACATCTGCTGACCGGCGGCCGAACCCCCCAAGCCCCCGACTACCCGCAGAGTTGGCACGAAGCTCCGCGACGGCAGCATTTCACCACAACCGATTTCCTCGATTTTTGCCATACCCAGGCAATTACCGTCCGTCAGGCGATTTATCTGTCTGGCGAGCGCAAGGTCGAATGGATGCCCAATCTGCTGGCTCGGACGGCCGTGTTTGCCCTCTCGCGAGCTGGTTAACGATGTAAGAAATCGATCCTGAAAATCGTCTATATCGGGAAGCCGGGTTTCGACGAAGTTATTTTCGTGTCGAGAAACCCGGTTTAAGATTTTTGGGAGGTTGTGTCGTGAAAGATTATATGCATTTGGCGATAGCCCAGAAGGATGGCGTGCGCGGTTATGCGGCGTCGACGACCCATCTGGTTGAAGAGGCTCGCCTGCGTCATAACACAAGCCCGACGGCGACCGTTGCCCTTGGCCGAGCGCTGACAGCGGCCGTCCTGATGAGCGGGCTTTTGAAGGTCGGCCAGCGTGTCGCCCTCAAGTGGGAAGGCACCGGCCCCCTGCGCAAGATAATCGTCGAGGCCGACGCCAAGGGGCGAGTTCGCGGCTATGTCGGCGACTCCGACGTAGATCTGCCTCTGGTTCAGGGCGATTATGACGTTCCCGGAGCAATCGGCGCCGCCGGGCTGCTGACGGTTGTGCGCGACTTGCGGCTACCCGAACTGGCCCAGAGCACGGTCCATCTGGCGAATAGCGACATCGACGGCGATCTGACCTACTTTCTGGAGCATTCCGACCAGGTTCCTTCAGCGACCGAGATCGGCGTGACGCTCAACGGGGACGGCAGCGTGGCTGCGGCAGGAGGTATCCTGATCCAGCCGTTGCCGCCCTATGACCCGGCGACGATCGAACGATTGAAGGAGCGTTTGCAGGAGATGCCGCCGATCACGTCGTTGTTGGCCGAAGACCGGAAGCCGGAGGCCATCCTGGATGAGGTGTTTGAAGGTATCCAGCACACGTTGCTGTCGAAGTATCCGGTGCGGTTTGAATGTAACTGCAGCCGCGAGCAGACGGCGGCTTTGCTGACCTCGCTCGGTCGTGAAGAATTGGAGTCCATGCTCGAAAACGAGGGCGAGGCAGTGGTCAACTGTCAGTTCTGCCACGAAGAATACGTGTTTGGGCGCGCCGACCTGGAAGCGATTCTGGTAGCCATGGAATAGGGACATTGAACCATTGAGTCAATAAATAAAAGCCGCATGGAATTGAGTCCATGCGGCTTTTTTCTGTCGGGGTGGCCGGACTCGAACCGGCGACCTCTTCGACCCGAACGAAG
>CAYXNH010000061.1:0-14508 GCA_964466135.1 uncultured Ardenticatenaceae bacterium
GGACATCCACGGCATCGGCTTCAAGACGGCCGACAAGATCGCCCAGGCGCTAGGTCTGTCGGCCGACGATCCGGCGCGCATCGAGGCGGGCATCCACTATACGCTGGCCAGGATGGCCGAAGACGGCCACGTCTTCGCCCCCCAGGCGGAACTGGAGCCGGAAGCGGCCGAAATATTACAGCTGCCCGCGGAACGGGTGACGGCCGTGCTGGAGACGCTGGAAAGCAGCGAACTGGTGCGACGCGAGACGATCACCTATGAGATTCCGTCCGGGGACAACGGCGGCCGGGCGATGAAAGAGGAGCAGGCGGTCTATCTGCCCGCGCTATACTTTTCAGAGACGGGGTTGACGCGGCAGATCCGGCGACTGGTCGAACATCCCACCAGTCGGTTGGCCGGGACGAGGGGTTCCGGCGGGGCGACAGCCGGGCGCGACAGCATGTCGTTGACGGCCCAACAACGGCAGGCCATCGAGGCGACCATCTCCCACAAGCTGACCATCCTGACCGGCGGACCAGGCACGGGCAAGACCACCACGCTCCGGACGCTGCTGGACACCCTCGACGCCGGCGGCCACAGCTACGCCCTGGCATCGCCCACCGGCCGGGCGGCCAAGCGGCTGACCGAGGCCACCGGCCGCGAGGCCCGCACCATCCATCGCCTGCTGGAGTTCAAGCCGGGCGAAGGCTTCAAGCGCAACGAGAGCCATCCCATCGACGCCGATCTCATCGTCATCGACGAGGCTTCAATGCTCGATCTGGTGCTGGCCTATAACCTGCTGCGAGCCGTCGGCTCCGACAGCCACCTGCTGCTGGTGGGCGACATCGACCAGTTGCCGTCGGTTGGGGCGGGGGACGTGCTGCGCGACCTGATCGAGTCGGGCGTGGCCGCCGTCGTGCGACTGGAGACCATCTTTCGGCAGGCGGCCAACTCGTTCATCATTCGCAACGCCCATCGCATCAATCAGGGGCAGATGCCCGAAACCAGCCCCGAAGCAGGTGACTTTTTCATCTTCATCAAGGAAGACCCGGCCGAGACGGCCGAGTTGCTGGTGGATATCGTCGCCAAACGCATCCCGCACAAATTCGGGCTGGATCCGCTGGACGATGTTCAGGTGCTCGCGCCGATGTACAACGGCCAGGCGGGCGTCACCCAGCTGAACGACATGCTGCAGGAAGCGTTGAATCCGCTCGAAGGGCGCAAGGTTCAAAGGCGCATCGGCGGCCGCACCTTCCGCGTCGGCGACAAGGTGATGCAAACGGTCAACAATTACGATAAAAGCGTCTATAATGGCGACATCGGGCGCATCACCGCCATCGACCCCATCGAACAAACGATGACGGTGGTCATCGACGGCGCGCCGGTCATATACAGCTTTCTGGAAACCGACGAATTAATCCATGCCTTCGCCATCAGCGTCCACAAATCGCAGGGGTCGGAATATCCGTGCGTGGTGATCCCGGTGGTGACGCCGCATTATCTGATGTTGCAGCGAAATCTGCTCTATACAGCCGTGACGCGAGCGCGCCGGCTGGTCATCCTGGTGGGCACGCGCCGCGCCATCCAGATCGCCGTGCGCACCAACCCGGTAGCCAACCGCCACACCGCGCTGGACTGGAGACTCAAAAACAAATGACCGCCTTCCCACCTCATTCGTAATCCGTCATTCGTCATTCGTAATTCCTAATTCCCATGGAAGTTCAATTCGCAGTCTCAAAGGTATCAAAGTGGGCCTCTCGCGAGAGCGGCGATACGCTGGAGATGATCGAACGGCCCCAGGGTGGCCTGTCGATGGTGTTGGTGGACGGGCAATCCAGCGGCCGCAGCGCCAAGGCCATCAGTAACGTCGTCGCTCGCAAGGCCGTCCAGCTGCTGGGCGAGGGGGTGCGCGACGGCGCGGCCGCTCGCGCCGCCCACGACTATCTCTTCACCTATCGCAACGGCAAGGTATCGGCCACGCTCAACATCCTGTCTGTCGATACCCGCAGCCGCACCATCGTCGTCAGCCGCAACAACGAGTCGCCGGTGCTGGTGCTGACGGCGGCCGAGGGCTTCTATCAGCTCGATGACGAGTCCAGGGCCGTCGGCGTTCACCGCAACACGAAACCGGTCATCACCGAGGTCCCCATCGAGGTCGGCACCATCGTCGTGGCCTTCACCGACGGCCTGCGCCACGCCGGCAGTCTCAGCGGCAAAGGCCGCAGCTACGATCCGTTCGCCGCCTTCCAGGCCATGGTCGAAAGCGGCCTGCGTGAGGCCGGCCCGATTTGCGACCGCTTGCTGGCCGAGGCGATGGCCATGGACGACGGCCGCCCCCGTGACGACATCAGCGTCATCGCCATCTCCGTGCTGGAGAGCGCCGAAGGGGACGAAGTGCGGCGGCAGAGCGGACGGCTGACTCTTTAACCAATGACGAGTTCAGAACCTCCTCCCGCTCCTCATCCCCCCGGCTCCCCGGCTCCCCCGCTCCCCGCTCCCCTGCTCCGAGTTGCCGTTGTCGGCCCGTGCGCCTCGGGCAAGAGCACGCTGGTGGCCGCCCTGCGGGCGGCCGGCTACGACGCGCGTCATCCCGCGCAGGAGCATTCCTTCGTCAAGGACATGTGGCGGCGGCGAGTAGATCCCGATGTGCTGATCTACCTCGACCTGTCGCACGAGGCCTACCGCGCGCGGCGGCCGAAAGACGACGCCGGGCCGGAGTATCTGGCAATGCAACGGGAGCGGCTGTCCCACGCGCGGAAGCACGCGGATCTGGTGGTGGACACCAGCGAGTTGTCGGCCGAGGCGGTGCGCGATCTCGTCCTGCGCGCGCTGGCCGATTAGCCGCCACTTGACCGGAGACTCGCCGCGCCGCCTAATGATTCGGTGACAACCCCATCCTATCCGTGGATAATTCTCTCTTATGACCCGACTCACCTGGGAAACCATCACCCTGCAATTGCGCAATCCTTTTCGCATCAGCCACGGCACCAGCGAGACCCGAACGGCCCACTGGTTGCGGCTGAGCGGCCCCACGCCTGCCGACGAAGGCTGGGGCGAGGGCACCATCCCGCCCTACTACGGCGTCTCCACCGAAGCCATGGCCGCCTGTTGGGACGCGACCGCCCGGCGCGCCGATCCCTTCCCTGACGACCCGGCCGACATCCCCGCCTGGGTCGGCACGGACGGCCCAGCCCCGGCCCGCGCCGCGCTCGACCTGGCGCTGCACGACCGAATCGGCCGCCGCAACAATCTGCCTCTCTACCGCGTGCTGGGCTTGCCCGCGCCCCGGCCGCTGCCCACCTCGTTCACCCTGGCCATCGACGAGCCGGAGGCGATGGGACGCGCCGCCGCCGGGCTAACCGGCTGCTCGGTCATCAAGCTCAAGTTGGGCGGGGCCGACGGTCGCGATCCGGAACGCGTGGCCGCCGTTCGCGCCGCCCGGCCGGACGTGACGCTCTACGTGGACGCCAACGCCGGGTGGACGCCCGATCAGGCCATCGCCGAGATCGGCCGGATGGTGGACCTCGGCGTGGCCCTGGTGGAACAGCCGGTGGCCAAGAGCGACTATGAAGGGATGGGCCGGGTGCAGGCAGCCTGTGCCGTGCCCGTGGTGGCCGACGAATCGGTGCAGACGTTGGCCGATGTCGAGCGATTGGCCGCCGCCGGGGTAGGCGGCATCAATCTGAAGCTGATGAAGGTCGGGGGGCTGGCCCCGGGGCTGGCCATGTTGCGCCGGGCGCGCGAGTTGGGGCTGGGCATCATGCTCGGCTGCATGGTGGAGACGTCCCTCGGCGCGACGGCGATGGCCCATCTGATGGGCCTGGCCGATTGGCTCGACCTCGACGCGCCCTGGCTCATCGCCAACGACCCGTTCGACGGCCTGACCTACGATGAAGCCGGCCGCGTCCATCTCCCCGACCGGCCGGGAATCGGGGTACGATTGGCCGGTGACCGTTGAACAACGATGAATGATATCTTCGCGGTAATCCGTGAACTTTGTGGATGGCTTTTAATATGAACCAACAACTTGCCGACGCGCTGGCCGAAGCGCAACAACCATTTGCCGATAGCCGTTTCAATGTGTGCCGGCTGGAAATTGTCGAGGACGGCGGCCGCTACCGCCTGGAAGGGGTCGTCCTGGACATGGTCACCCTGGATGCTGTGCAAGCCCATCTTCGGCAACGCCTCCCCGACGTTCGCTGGGAGCAGGGCGATGTGAAGGTCTTGCGCCAGAGCCGGCCGCAATTCAGGCTCGTGGCCACCAACATGACCGGCTGGCAGCGCGAGCCGTCGTGGCTGGGCGAGCAGCAATCGCAGGTGCTCAACGGCACGGCGGTGGAGATTCTGGAGGAGGGGGAGCGCTGGTCGTTCGGCCGCCTCGAGGACGGCTACCTTGGTTATGTCTACTCCGGCTACCTCGATTCGGCCGAACAGGCGACCGATCTCACCCACCTGATTGCCGCGCCGGTGACGCTGCTATGGCAGGACCCGGCGGCCGGTGTGCCGCTGATCAGCCGCGCCTTCGCCGGCACGCGCGTCGCGGCCACTGAAAGACCCGACGGATGGATGCAGCTGCGGCTGGCCGGCGGAATGAGCGGGTACGTCGCGCCGGGCGAATTACGACCGTTGACCGACGACAGCCCCGACTGGGCGCGGCGTGCGCGGCTCGTCAACGACGCCATGCCCTACATCGGCGTGCCCTATCTCTGGGGCGGCACAACGGCCCACGGCATCGACTGTTCCGGTTTCGCCCAACTGATGCACCGGCTGGCCGGGGTCACCATTCCGCGTGACGCCGACGTGCAGTTCGACGCCGGGCAGCCGGTGGAGCCGCCCTATGCCGCGGGCGACCTGCTCTATTTCGGCGGTTCGGGCGGCCATCGCACCGTCAGCCATGTGGGCATCAGCCTCGGCCCCGAACGGGACAGGGACGGCATGGTGATGATCCACTCCGGTCGCTCGCGCAACGGGGTCTATATCGACGACATCAACGCGGTGGATTCACTGCGGGATAGTTTTCTGGGAGGGCGGCGGTTTATCTAATTTTGAATGGGTTTTAGGAGAGGCGAGTGGGCCATTCGTAGATCATTCTCCCGCCAACTCCAGGACCGATTGAACCAGCGTATCCGATAGGTAGAATCCCGCGGACTTCCGCAAGGCATCGACAGATGGTCCTATCGTCAATAGATGGCCGCTTTGTTTGGCGTCTAACAATACGCCCAAAACGCCAATAACCGATAGCCCCAGGCGCCTGGCGGTTCGCCGTCCTTCTCTTTCATCGAGCAAGACCAAATCGGCCGCCAATTCGAGGGCAAGAGCAATTGTCTCCGCCTCGCCGCGATCTAATTCCAGGCTCAATACATCAACCAGCAGCCCGTTTTGAACTGATCGCCGGGAAACCCATGATGCCGAATCAACCTCTGGCGCTCCCGGCCAACTTACCCCCATCGAATGAAGTTCGTCCCATACCCCTTCAGGGATCACGATCTCGCCATACAGACGGTTAAGTAGCTCAAGTTCGCCAATAGCCGCCAGATTTGTAATGGGCGATGTATTGCTGACGACGATCACAAACGCCCCAACTCCTTAAGAGTTTGAATATCTTCCTGAAGGTCTTGCTCATCAAAGTGAGGAGGTATGCCGCGAGAAGCCAGAAGTTGGCGGAACTGCCAAAGATTCATCCCTGCCAAAGCGCGTGCCTTGCCGATGGGCAAGCGTCCTCCAGCGTACAACGAGACGGAGATCTCAGTCTTAAGCTCATCGGCGGAAAGATGGGCTGAATCAAGGATATCTTCGGGAATATCGATCTGGACGGTCATGTATGCAATATAATGAACGAACACTGAATTGTCAATTGCGAGAGGCCTAACAAACCCTATCGACTCACGGCTTCCCACCCTCCACCTCACGACACTCCGTCAACCGCATCGATGTGATGCCCTCGATCCAGCATTCAGCCACGATATCGTCGCCGGTGATCTGCATCAGCACGTGGCTACCTTGCCGGGCGAGGCGCTCGATGGCCGGATCGGGGCCAAAGCGGGCGCGATGCTCGTTCAGCCATGACTCGGCCGCGTAGGTCGCCGGCAAGACGCAATCGCGGCAATCTTCCGGCGGCGGCGTGCCCGTCACCAGGCTGTGCAACCCCCGGACATAGGGAACCGAGGCGTCATAACAGAAGCTCAGCTGGTCGTTGATGACCCGGCAATAGATCCACGCGCCGGTGTCAGGTATATCCACGCCGATGACGACCGTCGCCATCAGCGGGTTCACGTCGACGATGCTTAACCGGTAGTCGCCGCCCCGGAGCAGCTCGTGCACCGGCCGCAGGGCCGCATAGCTGATGCCGTCGCCCAGCTCCAGCAGGCGCAGATCGCCGTCATAGGCACGCGCGTTGGGGATGGCCTGATGCACCAGCCGCGCGGCCGATGCCGCCGGGTTGGCCATCGTGTTGTTGGTGACCATGCTGGCCAGAAAGACGATCGGCAGCGGCAGCAAAAGAGACGCCCAGCCGCGCCCGCTAAGCCGCCCTTGTCGCCCGATATGGGACTGGGTTTGTTCCAGGCGATAGTTCTGCACCAGGCCGAGACCGGCCAGGGCCAGGATGATGAAAAACCCGCCCAGCAGCAGCCCGGCGGTCGTGGCTTCCAGCGTGAAGGGGTAGATATCGCGACCGCGAAAACGGCCGTCGATCAACCAGACCAGCATCGTGCGCCCCTGATAGGGCAGATAGCTGAGGATGAGCATGAACGCCATCCCCGCCAGCGACCACAGGAGGATGGTGACGGGCGTTCGGGCGATGCGACCGGTCAGCCAGCCAATCGCCGCTCCCATGGCCGTCGTCAATCCGATCCCGGCCAGCAACAAAGGTAAATAGGACGCCATCGGCAGCCGGGCGATCCGCAGCGCGTCCATCCCCCACGCGCCCAGACCGACCGCCAGCCCGATGAGCAGGCCGTTGAGCGTGCTGAGCCGGCGATAGGTACGCGCGGCGTTTTTGTCCTCCGTCGAGAAGTCCAGATCGACCTGGCCTATCGGCCTCGATTCCGCCATAAGTAAGCGCCTCCAATCAGTGCAACCAGTATGATACCGAAAATCACCGGCGTCGCCGCGTCAATTCCGCCGGTTCGTGGCGCGTCCGCCGCGGCCGTGGGTGACGAAACAGCCGCTTCCGGCCGCAACCGCAGGTCGGTCAGATTGTCGACTGTCAACTCCATCCCGTCCCATAGCCCGTCCTCGCGGGCGATATGGGCCAGAATGGCCAGGTATTCCTCCTGGGTCAGGGAGCCCGGATAGAAGTAGGGCATGGCCACGCTGGCATAACGATAGACGGCATCCATCGTCTCGAACTTCTGCAACGTGCCGTCGCCGATGATCGCGGGCACGGCCGTCGGCAGCTGAAATCCCTGGCCGTAGGGCCGCTCGCCGTGGCAGCCGCTGTTCCAGCAGTTTTGGTCTTCATGGGGATATTGGACGCGGAACTCGTCGGTCAGTCCCTGCCCCCGGTCGCCGTGGCAGGGCATGCAATGCAGCCAGAACAGGTACGCGCCCTCGTCGGCCTGGTTGGGGTTGGCCACCGTCGGCGGCGGAGCCAGACGGTCGACAGTGGGCGTGGCGCCAGGCATGGGCGTGGTTGGCGGACCGGCATCCGGCGTTGGCGTTGAGGCCGGGCCGCCGCGTTCGATCTGGGCCATCGTCACACTATACAGAAGGAGCCAAAGCGCGCCAGCCATCATCAGAGCCGCGCCGAAGGCAACAAATCGTCGTACCATGTCATCTGCCACCGGCTTCCAAACCGGCGTCTTCCGCCTGTGTCGCCGGTTTTCTGGCCGACGCTACAGGCGATACAAGCAAGAAGGCGGGCGTTTTGGTTCGTCGCCCGCCTTCCCTGTCGTTTTGTAATGAGGCGATTGTATCGCCATTCCGACGCCACGCGAGCGCCTGCCCGCAACTTTTAAGCTTTCTTCCCCCGCAGCTTCGGATCGAGGATGTCGCGCAGGGCATCGCCGATCAGGTTCCAGCCCAATCCGTAGAGCAGCAAGGCCACGCCCGGAAAGACGATAATAAACCAGTAAGTATCGAGCGTCAGGATCCATGAGCGAGCAAAGCTGACGATCTGTCCCCAGTCGGCATAGCCTTCCGGCAGGCCGATACCCAGGAAGCTCAGCGCGGCGAACGACAGTACCACCGCGCCCAGGTCGAGCGAGATGCGTACCATCGTGGGGAACATGGCGTTGGGGATGACGTGCTTCATCATCAGATGGCTGTCCTTGGCCCCGCTGGCGCGGGCAGCCAGCACGTAATCGCGTTGCTTTGTCGCCAGAATGTCGCCCCGGAGCTGACGAGCGTAGCCCGTCCAGCCGAATATGACCAGGGCGACCGTGGCAGGCAAGACGCTACGCCCAAAGACAGGCGTCAACAAGGACGCAAGGATCAGCGCGCCGGTCAACGAGGGAAAGACGATGAATATCTCCACGATACGCATCAGTCCCTCGTCCACCCAGCCCCCATAGAACCCGGCCAACGCGCCGATGGTGACCCCGATCAGAGTCGAGGCCAGCGTGACCACAAAGCTGGCGAAGAACGCCGTTCGGGTGCCCCAGATCGTGCCGTACCAGATGTCGTATTGGCCGCTGGTCGTGCCCCACAGGTGGACCCACTCTTCCTGACGCGGCCAGATGTTGCGATACCACCACGGCACGGTCATGGGCGCATTTTTGTTCCACACGCTGCCGGGCGGCTGCGGATCGGCTTTAAAACCGTCGCGCGGGATCTGCATTCGCGGCCAGTTTTCCTTGGGCGGCGGCGCCAGGACCGGCGCGAACAGGGCCACCAGCGCGAAGAGGACGATCACGATGATGCCGGTAACCGAGAGAGGATTGGTAGCGATGCCGCGCAACAGGCGCGCCGTTTCCGGGCCGACCGCCTTTTCCAGGCGCGTCTGTTCGCGTAGTTCACCGCCGTCGAGGGATACCGGGCCGGAGCCAACAGGTTCAGTTGTAGCCGTCATGAGCTTGTCTCCTCCAGAATTTAGCTGAGCCGCACGCGGGGATCGAGAACCGCATACAGGATATCGACGATCAGATTGGCGATCACGATCAGCACGCCGGTGAAGAGCGCGTAACCGAGCATCGACAACACGTCGAGGCTGACCGCCGCCGCCGCCGCCCACGAGCCAATGCCGGGATAGTCGAACACGGTCTCGGTGATGACCACGCCGTTGAGCAACCCGGCCAGCGTCAGGCCGGCCACGGTGATGACCGGGATGAGCGCGTTGCGCCGGATGTGGCGATTGACCACCAGTTTTTCCGGCAAACCCTTCGAGCGCGCCGTCGTGACGTAATCCTGCCGCATCTCCTCCAGCATGGCCGAGCGCGTCACCTTCAGCAACAGCGCGACCTGAATGACCATCAGCGTCACCACGGGCATGATCAGATGGCGCAGCGCGTCGATGAAGATATCGAAGCGCAGGTTGATCAGCGAATCGAAAGTCATCATGCCGGTGTACTTGGTGAAGCCCGGCTTCAGCACTTCCTGGCTAAATCCGATTGAGAGTCGCCCCGGCTGGAACCAGCCCAGCTTGGCATAGAACACCAGTAACAACAGCAGGGCGAAGACGAACGTGGGGAAGGACCAGCCGAGGATGGCAAAGATGCGCAGCGTCTGATCCACAGGCCGGTTATGGTTGAGGGCGGCCTTAATGCCCAACCAGATGCCGAACCCGATGACCGGCACCATGCTCCACAAGGCCAGTTCCAGCGTGGCCGGGAAGCGACGGATCAGCACGTCGATGACCTCCTCGCGTCCGGTGCGTGAATAGCCCAAATCGCCGCGCAGCAACCCGCCAACCCGCTTGCCGGTCGAGCCATCCTCGATGCCGACGAGCCAGTTCCAGTATTGCACGTAGAACGGCTTGTCCAGGCCGTAGCGAGTGATGATCGCCTCGACCTGGCGATCGGTCTTGGGGATGTCGCGCACGTAGAGCGCCGAGCGCTCCACCGGGCCGAGGGCCTGCAGGAAGATAAAGATGAGCAGCGTGACGCCCAACAGAATGATCGGCAAAATCAGGAGTCGGCGAATGATGTATGCGGCCATAACTTTTTTATCTCCCTTCAAATCATTCGAAGCAAATAACTTCAGATATTCGCCTCTTTTCTAATCAGCAAACGCCACAAAACGATATCTGTAAATCCGCTGCAGCAGGCGGCTCAACGCTCCCTGGCCCTCGCCAAAAGCGCTGAGGCGCTCGCTCCAACTCCGCTGCCGGTCGGGTTGCGACGGTTCGCCGCCGCAACCCGACCCTGCATCAGACCTGTCAGGCTGCGAGTGACGATGGCGTTTGAACGCCATCGTCATTCGCGCCTACAGGCGGGTTAAAACAATAGATTTACTGACCCTGGAGCGACATCGTGTAGACGAACGATCCGGGGACGACCCGAGCCAGTTCCGAGTTGTAGCCATTCACCCAGCGCTGCTCATAGCGAGTGCCGGTCTGCATGGCCAGGATGACGGTCGGGATGTCGTTATACCATTCCTGCTGGATGTCGAAGTACATCTGCTCGCGCTTTGCCGGATCGCTCTCGGCTGCGGCAGCGCCGGCCAACGCCTGGTACTTGTCCTTGATCTCCTGGGGCATAGCCTGGCGGCCGCCGTACGTCCCGAAGGTATAGGGCTGGATCCAGTTATGCGGGTCATGGATGTCTTCCTGCCAGCCGCTGGCGGCAATCGGCAGTTGCGACACCCGGAAGGAGCGCAGGAAGGTCGGCCAGGGCAGACCGATGGTCTCAACCCGGTACAACTCGTTGATGCCACCCAGCTCAGCTTGCAGCATTTCGCCGATCGTCTGGCGGCCGGTGTTGCCGGTGTTGAAGGCGGCCTGGAAGCGGAAGCCGGTCGCCGGCAACGCGCCATCCCATGCAGCCTCGAAGTACGCCGCGCACTCCTCAGGGTTGTAGTCGTATCTCGGACCGTCGGGGTTGTAGCCGAGCATGCCCGTCGGGATCGGGCCATTGTTGCGGATACCCTCGCCGAGCTGAACCTCAGCGATGTAGGTATCATAGTCGAAGCAGGTGGCCATCGCCTTGCGGACGTTGACGTCGCTGAAGAAATCCGGCGGGATGCCGTTGCCGTCCAGCTGGCCGGAGCCGATGTAGGGCGAATCCGGGGCGATGTTCCAGGTCAGGAAGATATCGGTCCGGGAGATGCCGGGGATGCCGGTCCAGCGGCGCAGCGGGCCGTCCGGGTTATCGGTCGGCGAGCAACCCTGCTGGTAGACGCAAGCTTCACCCACGAGCGGGTCGACCTGCGGGCGGTCGGCGGTGTTGATCGCCACCGTAGCGGCGTCACCGGCTTGCAGCGCGGCAAAGCGGGTGCCCCACTCATCAACAAGGCGGTAGATGACCGTCTTGATCGCGGGCGGGCCGAACGGGCCACCCTCGAACAACGGGGTTTCCGCGGTCCGCCAGTAGTTCTCGTTGGCCGTCAGGACATACTCTTCGCCGGGGGTCCAGTGATCGAGCATGTAGGGGCCGGTGCCGTTGGCCACTGCGCCGAGCGGGGTGTTCTCCGCGCCGGGGGCGTAGTGATCTTGCCAGGTGGCGCAATCGCCGTCCCAGCTGCCCTGAGCGACAGCCCAGTCTTGATCAATCACGCTGCCCCAGGTGCCGGCGAGGGTCGCCAGCAGCGGCCCCCACGACTGGGCCAGGTTGATGGTCACGGTGCCGGCGGCGTCGTCGGCGACGATCGCAGCCTTGACCAACTCACAGGTGGCCAGCAGTTCTTCCGGCGTGGCGCCGGCCTTCAGGCCTTCGGGATCGCCCGCGAAAGCGCCACCCTGGATACCCTCGGTGACGTCACCGGAGACGTAGCCCAGGATCGGCTCCAGGAACAGCCACTGCGGGCCGTTCGGGTCGCTCTGCAGCAAACCGCGCTGGTAGCTGTAAGCCACGTCGCTGGGGGTCAGTGCGGCGCCGTCATGGAAGGTGACACCCTCACGAATGTGGAAGGTGTAGGTCTTGCCGTCGGCCGAGATGCCGCCGTTTTCTATTGATGGAACTTCGGTGGCCAGAGCCGGGACGAACTTCGTCGGGTCATTGCCGTCATAAAAGATCAGGCTCTCATAGACATGCATGATCGTGGTGTTGCTGGCCGTGTCATAGCCCAGCGCCGGATCGAGCGTGTCCATGTCGCCAAATGACTGGCTGACGTAGGTCGTCGGATCGGGGGCGGCGATCGGCGCAGCCGGGACCGGGGTCGCCGTGACGACGACTTCCTGGACCTCGGTGACGACCGAAGTGACGACCACTTCCTGTCCTTCCTCGGTGATGGTCTCGGTGACGACGCGCGTCACTTCAACCGTCTGCGTTTGCGGCTGGCAGGCGACCAATCCGAGCGCCATCACCAGCAGCGCGGCCATCAAAAGGCCAATGCGATTCTTGGTAAACATGTTTTGTATCTCCTCCATTCTTCAAATGGAATTCTGCAAATTTATCAAGCTTGTGCGCCGGTTGCGCACTTATCCAACATCCACCAACTCTGCATTAAAACCCTTGACACCACCTCCTCAAATTAATTACGAATTACGAGTTGCAAATTACGAATTACGAATTACGAATTACGAATATGCACTATCGGATGGAAGCCGTTCCCAATTCCTAATTCCTAATTCCTAATTCCTAATTGATTAAAGGAATTGCTCCGCATGATGGCAGGCCACCATATGAGGCTTGGCCTCCGTTCCCAGGTTGCGAAACTCCGGATCGACCTCGCGGCAGATCTCGGTAGCATAGGCGCACCGGGGGTGGAAGTGACAGCCTGAGGGCGGGTTGGCCGGGCTGGGCACGTCGCCTTCCAGGATGATCCGTTGCCGTTTGGCCTCCTTGTCCGGGTCGGGCATGGGAATGGCCGACAGCAACGCCTGCGCATAGGGATGCAACGGATGATCATAGACCTCGTTGCGATCGCTTAATTCAACGATTCGGCCGAGATACATCACCGCCACCCGGTCGCTGATGTAGCGCACCATCGACAGGTCGTGGGCGATGAACAGATAGGTCAGCCCCAACTCATGCTTCAGATCGTCCAGCATGTTGACGACCTGGGCCTGAATGGAGACGTCGAGGGCCGAGATAGGCTCGTCGGCGACGATAAACGACGGATTGGTGGCCAACGCGCGGGCCACGCCGATGCGCTGCCGCTGGCCGCCGGAGAACTCATGCGGGTAGCGATTGACGAAGTAGGGGTTCAACCCCACGACGCGCAACAGCTCCTGCACACGCTCCTTGCGGGAGGCGTTGTCGCCGATGCCGTGGATGGCCAGCGGCTCGCCGATGATATTGCCGACGGTCATGCGCGGGTTGAGCGAGGCGTAGGGGTCCTGGAAGATCATCTGCATGTGGCGGCGGGCGCGCCGCAGGTCGTTCTTGCCCATCTCGGTCAGCTCGCGACCGGCGAACTGCACCGAGCCGGCCGTCGGCACTTCCAGCTGCAGGATGGAGCGCCCCGCGGTCGATTTGCCGCAGCCGCTCTCGCCCACCAGCCCCAGCGTCTCGCCCTTATAGATATCGAAGGAAACGCCGTCGACGGCCCGAATATGCCCGACCGTCCGGCGCATGACGCCGCGCTTGATCGGGAAATATTTCTTGAGGCCTTCTACCCGGACGAGCACCTCTCCCGGCTGCCCGCCGATGTCATCGGTTGGTGTAAGCGTGTGGGTCGCGTGAGTCGTCTCGGTCATGATGCCACCTCCACCATCGCTTCATCGGAAACCACGGCCGCGGCCAGCCCCGGATCGATGCGGTCATCCTCATGGAGACGCAGCCCGTCATATACTTCTTCCGCGCGCCAGCAGGCCGACAAATGACCCGGAGCCACCTGCATCAGCGGTGGGTTCTCCACCCAGCAACGCTCGATGGCATAGGGGCAGCGTGGCGCAAAGGGGCAGCGCGTGGGTTCTTTCAGCAAGTCGGGCGGCAAGCCCTTGATGGGGATGAGTCGCTCCTTGGTGGTGGCGTCCACCTTGGGCAGCGACTCCAGAAGACCCACCGCATAGGGATGGGCCGTTTGCTTGTAGAGGGCGCGCACGGGAGCCTGCTCAACGATGAACCCGGCATACATGACGATGATCTTGTCCACCATGCCGGCGATGACACCCAGGTCGTGGGTGATCCAGATGATGGCCATGCCCAGTTGCTGCTTGAGGCGCAGCACAAGGTCTACGATCTGGGCCTGGATGGTGACGTCAAGGGCGGTGGTGGGTTCGTCGGCGATGAGGAGCGAGGGATTGCAGGACAGGGCCATGGCGATGCCGATGCGTTGCCGCTGGCCGCCGGAGAACTGATGGGGGTAGTCTTTCAGCCGATCGGCCGCGTTGGCCACGCCGACCAGCGTCAGCAATTCGGCGGCGCGTTCGTCCGCCTGCTCCTGCTTCATGCCCAGATGGATCACCAGGGCTTCGGTCATCTGCATGCCCACGGTCAGCACGGGGTTGAGCGAGGTCATCGGGTCCTGGAAGATCATCGCCATTTCCCG
>CAYXNH010000062.1:0-14284 GCA_964466135.1 uncultured Ardenticatenaceae bacterium
CAATCAAGGCTTTGCGACGATCATGATAGCGCTGCCTCCTTCTTAGTAATTGGTCAATAATGCGAACACTGAGCCAAACACCAAGAATTTCTGTGGCAAAATTTGGAATTAAATTAGCTTGTGGAGTGTTGCCGCTGAAATAATCGAACCTAAAAATATAGCCTAAAAGGAGTACGGTTCCAATACCGAGCGCGATTATATCAATCCAAAGCCATTCTCTTATCCAGAACTTCATACTTCACCGTTGATGGAAAGCTAGACGATTCTGACAATTGCCATTTTTATATGTGAATCCAGGTTTGTTGTGAACGAAAGCTATTTCTTCCCCGGCCAGATTGCACAATAGAAACACCGGCCGCGCGGTCCGGAGAGGCTCGCAAGGACCTACTCATCAAACAGGCCCATCTGGTAGGGATGATCGGGGCGGCTGTCAACCTTGCGGGGAGCCAGACCCTCATCAAGTCCGCCGAGGTTGTTGATCGTCCGGGTAATTTTCGGGATGCAGTAGCTGTCAAGCTCTTCGTGTATCTGACTGGTGGTGAAGCGCAGGATTTGCCAGCCGGCGGCCGTCAGGTTGTTGTTGCGCAGATTATCACCGGCGGCCATCTCGGGGTTGGCGTGGTAGCTGTCGCCGTCGGTTTCGACGTCTATGTTCTTCGTGATGCAGTAGACCGCGAAATCGAGGACATAGTTTTGGTTGCCGGCGCTGAGATATTCTTCCCGTTCGGCCGGGATATGCCGGCGCTTCAGGGCCGCCCATAGCCGGTCTTCCAGCGGGCTGCCGTGATAGAGATCGTTGATCTCGACCGCGCTGGTGAATTTCTCCCAGGTGCTGGCGATGAAGGTGATGCGTCGGGCGCGGCGACTGAAGATGGGTTCGGGCAGCTGCTGCAAGGGGCTCAGCTCAAGCCGGTAGTAGGTCTTCGCGCTTTTGATGCCGTCGGGTTCGTTGGGGAACAGGTCGCGGCGGGTCACCCGGCGAATACCGATGACGTCGGCGTAGTAGCGGACGGAGTAGGCTTCTTCGGCGAATATTTTGGTCTGGTAGAAGGCCAGGCGATGCGGCGGCCAGCGCCCTTTCAGGAACCTGTCGACGCCGGCCACGGGGATGCGGTACCAGTGGTCATCGGCGGCGTAGTGGAAGTCGCGCGGTTCGTTGAGGATGGCGACGAGGAGTTCGCCGGGGGTGGGGGGCTGGGGGGATTTCACCCTGTATCACCAGACAATAGCAAGCCCGGATCTTCGCAAGGCTCGATCGCGACTTAATAGAGGCAAGTTGAGCGCCTTGGCCGTAGCGGCGACGACCCGGTCGGGCAAGTCGGGGACGGTTTCACGCGGGATGCTCTCCAGAGCATTGACGACGGCCTGGGTCAGGTCAGCCGTCACGAAATTGGTGTGCCCGGCGGCGAGATGATGGTCGAGAGCTGTTTTAAGATGGTGCGGAATGCGGCCCTTTTCTTGCAGGTAGATCAGTTCCACAAGGCAAATTGTGGGGATGTAGATAGTCGATTCGCCACGGTCACAGGCATCGAAGGCAGCATCGGCCTCGCTACCCAGTTCGTCGCTGTCTTCGAGATACCAGATCAGGGCGTGGGTATCGGCGATGTAATCGGTCATGCGATGTCGGCGCGAGGGAAGTTGGACCACATTTCATGACGCATCTCGGCGATGTCTTCGGCCGAAATGTCGATTCCTTTCCATAGGCCACGGAGAGATTGACGCGGGCCGTCGGTCTGAAGGTCGCGCTCAAGTTGGGGGGCGACGCGCTCGATGAGTCGCACCTTGTCGAGCGGTGACAGTTGTTCGGCCAGCTTCAGAACGTGATCGAGGGTGACGGGTTCGGTCATCGGGTATCTCCATTGCCGTTCATATTATAGCGCAAGTTGTGGGGTTTTTGGAAATGGGGCTTTTCGGATCACGGATGAGGAAAACCATGCTATACGTCTTCCACAATGGCGATCTCCTCGTCCGTCAACCCGTACAGCCCATAGACCAGCGCGTCGATCTGCTTGTCGGTCGTGTCGATTTGCCGCTGGAGGATGGTCCTGACTTGCGGGTTGGGCCAACGGGAGTTGGGCTCGGCCGCCAGGCGCCGGTGCAGATCGAGCATCTGCTATGTAGATAAACCCTTCGAGCATAGGCGACAAAATCGTCTGATATCAGTCGAAAGCGTCAAATTGCCGTTTAAGCGCCTCAAATACCTCGCGCTGGACGCTTCGCGGCGCGCGCCTGATGCGAGCCAATATGTTTTTGGAATCCTCGCTGGCCGCGCGGATGTTGGATCTTCCCTGATTGCAGGCAGAGCAAAGAGTGCGAAGGTTGTCCCTGTCATTTGTGCCGCCTTGACTTAGAGGAATGATGTGGTCAATGTGCAAACGCACTTTACGGGCAGGATTATAAGGATCTCGGTCACCCGGGCCGGCTCCACATTGTTGGCAGGTAAAGCCGTTCCTTTCGAGGATATCATTTCGCAATTGTGGAGAAACGCTTCTTTCGATAGACGGGGTTCGTTCGATACTTACAAGAATGTATTCACCAGGCTTCAGGTCGTGCCTGTCGACATGGGAATGAATTTGCATACCCTCCTCATCCCGCAATTCGCGGATCCGCCTGGCATATTCCGAAATGGCCGCCACTTCCCGAATCTCATGAGTCGTAACAACCTTGCCGACATTGGCTTCAAGAAACGAACGGATGCGATCTTTAGCGGCCATTTGACTCCTTAAGACCGGAACTGAAAAAGGTATCGATTAGATTTTCAAGGTCCATGGCTTTTTTTGTCTGGCATTGCCAGATAACGAAAACATTCCAGCCAAGCGAACTCAGTTTTTCGTAGACCTCGAGGTCACGTTGCATATTTTTATCCAGCTTGTGGTTCCAGAAATCGACATTTGATGCCGGTCGAGTTGATCTTGGACAGCCGGGATGGCCATGCCAGAAACACCCATGAACAAAGATAACAGTCCGATATTTGCTGAGGGTAATATCCGGCTTGCCGGGTAAATCTGTGCGTTGAACTCTGAAACGGTAGCCCTTTCGATGGAGCAATTTTCGTACAATAATTTCAGGGGCAGTATTGCGGTTCTTGACGCGCGCCATGATAGCGCTTCGCTTCTGTGGCGTGAATTTGTCCATCATGCATTTGATTCCCTCTGTTGATGAGCAGAGCGTATACACAATCGGCAATTCTTGATGTCAACAGCGGCGGAACGGCATTGCCTATTTGTCGGGCAATCTCAATCTTGGTTCCGGTGAATCGAAAAGAATCGGGAAAGGATTGTATCCGGGCGGCCTCGCGATGTGTAATCGGTCTATGTTGCGATGGATGGAGATATCGCCCTTTCTCCGGCTTGTAGAATTCTGTGCGAATTGTGAAGGCGGGTCTATCCCACCAAAGACGACCGAACAAGTCCGTCCCGCCGGAGGTCTTGCGAATCCAGCAGTCCGGGGTCAATTCCGGAGCGCGACGCTGAAGGTCGAAGCGATTCATACCCTCTTCGGGGATAGCCTTATAGCGGGCGATACTTTTATCGGTTGGATTCCTGCCAAAATGTATGTCGTATGGCGGCGGTTCATCTCTGATTTCGGTACCGTTGGGCGGCTGAAGGTCACCGATGACATCACGAACGGAAACCCAGGGGTGGGGATAGTCAACATAGACTGCGTCCGACTTGAATAATGGCCGATTGATGCCGTTGTTTGGATTGTAGTGCGTTCGTTTCGGTGGGAAGACTGTCGCCGGATCTGCAAACTTGCAACCGATTATGAATGCCCTGAATCGACGTTGCGCCACCCCATAATCGGCCGCGCACAGGATCGTCGAAGCCACCATGAAGCCGTCGGCTCGGGCTTCTTCCAGAATTTCTGTGTATTCCAAAGAATCCAGAAGCTGAGGGACGTTTTCCATCACAAACATCTCAGCTCCGGAGCGTTTCACTACCTCGAGGAATGGCCTCCAAAGTTGTTTCCTCGGATCATTCTCTTTGTTTTTGTTTAATAAGCTGAAGCCTTGGCAAGGAGGGCCGCCGATTACCACATCCGCTTTCGGTATTTCGATAGTCGGATCCTCGAGCAAGGAGACAATATCGCCCGGTGTACAATGACGACCGAAGTTCTCGTTATAGGTATTGACGGCGTATGAATTGAAGTCGTTTGCCCAAACCGGCTGAAAGGTGTGCCCAAAGGCTTCGGTAAACCCAAGCGTCAACCCGCCGGCCCCCGCATACAAATCAATTATCCGGTAGGCCTTACCGGAACGGAGCAACTCGCCGGTGACGCGGGCGGCATGTATCGCTTCGGCATCAATGAGGGTTGGGCGGGTCAGGGGGATGGTAGAATTCATTTGGTCACCTTGCAGTCGGGATAAGAAGTATCCAAACCATAGCCTATATGATCCGATCCCCTATGTCAAGAAAACCGGCACATTTGTGCTACTTACTATCCGATCTCATAGATCTACAGGACTTGACTCCACCCGTGCCGCCGTTCCCCTCATAACACCGGCCAAAACCCCGTAATCGTGAAATAGATCAAGCAAGCCGGTTGTAACCACCGGTCGTCTCCGGACCGGCCTTCTTCACCAAGATGGAAAGGATGGAACCCAGGCCGGTTGTCCCGCCCCAACACAACCCACCCCCCACCTATTGACGAATCCCCATTTCCGGGGCATCCTTCCTCAAGACGATAGTCCGACGACAGTCCGGCGACAGTCCGGCGACAGGCCGACCCATAACACCCATGATGTCCCAATTCCGACTCTACGCCATCGACGACGACGGCCCGCGGCCGCTGCCCGAGCCCGAGGAGGCGACCCGCTTCGCCGACCTCTACCACGGCTTGCCGCTGGGGGCCTACACCGCCTTGCGCACCTTCGGACACAACAGGTTCCTCTATCTCGACCGGCATCTGGCGCGCACCGAGCGCTCGCTGGCCTTGCTGGGCATCGACTACGCCCTCGACGAGGCGCGGCTGCGGCGGGCGCTGCACGCCGTCGTCACCGCCGCCCCCTGGCCGGAGATGCGCGTGCGCATCGATGTGTTGGCCGCCGCGTCGGAGCCGGCCGGGCGGGAGCTGATCGCCATCCAGCCCTTCACGCCGCCCCCGCCGTCGCTGTACGAGCAGGGGGTGGCCGTCGATTTCGCCGCCGGTACGGCCCGCGACAACCCGCTGGCCAAGTCGGCCGATTACGCCGCGCGACGGCCGTCCTCGGCCGGGTTGGCGCAACTGGAGCAAGCCGCAAGCGCGCCGGTCTCCGAACCCTACGAGCTGCTGCTGCTCGACGGCCGTGGCCGCATCCTGGAAGGCACGGGCACGAACTTCTGGGCGGTGCGCGACGGCGTGGTCTGGACCGCCGGGGAGGGAGTGCTGGAGGGGGTCACGCGGGCCATCGTCCTGCGGATCATCGACGAGTTGGGCCTCCCCTTGCGGCTGGAGGCCATCGACGCGGCCGAGACGGCCACGCTGGACGAGGCGGCCCTGAGCGGCTCCTCGCGGGCCTTTCTGCCGGTGGTCAGCATTGCCGGGCAGGCGGTGGGCGACGGCCGCCCCGGCCCCATCAGTCGTCGCATTCTGGCAGCCTACAACGCCTTCGTGGCCGAGCACGTCCGCCCGGCCATCCCGGAGGACTGACACATATCGTTCAGGGATTGACCGGCGGCCGCCCGCCAAATCGACGGCCGTCCGGCATGGGAGTATTCATGCAAATTGACCTGTTTTCCGACACTGTCTGCCCCTGGTGCCGCATCGGCAAGCGCCATCTGGAGCTGGCTCTGGAGGGCTGGACGGGCGAGCCGGTGACGGTGCGCTACCACAGCTTCTTCCTCGACCCCGACGTCCCGGCCGGGGGGCGCGACTTCAAGGCCCACCTGCTGGCCAAGGGCGGCGGCCGGATGACCCTGGCCGACTTTTTCACCGCGCCCACCGAGCGCGGCGCGGCCGTGGGGCTGACCTTCGACTTCGACGCCATCGAGCGCGCGCCCAACACCATGCTGTCCCACCGGCTGGTCTGGCTGACCCCCGAGCCGTTGCGCGGGGCCATGCTCGACGCCATCTATGCCGCCTACTTCGAATTCGGCCGCGACATCGGCGATCTCGACGTGCTGGTGGCGCTGGCCGGGGAGGTGGGGCTGGATGCCGAGGCGACGCGGGCCGCCCTGCTGGGCGACGCGGCCGAAGACCAGGTGCTGGCCGACGTCGATTACGCCCGGCAAGCGGGCATCAGCGGCGTGCCGTTCTTCATCTTCAACGAGAAATACGCCTTCAGCGGCGCGCAACCGCCCGCCTCGATTCGCCGGGTGATGGAGCAGGTGGCGGCTGAGAGCCGGGCCGCTCAGAGCGGGGCGGCCGAGAGCGGGGGTTAATTCCCGTCGCTCGTCGGCGCCACGTTTTCGGCCGGATAGGACTCGGCCGGGCCTTCGTCGGTGGGGAGAATGATCTCCTCCACCGGCTCCCCGGGCGGCTCCTCGACCGGCACGCCGATGATTGGCGCGCCATAGACCGGCGGGAAGCCCAGCACGCGGTGGTTGCCCGCGTCGGCCACCCATAGCGAGTCGTCGGCGGCCAGGGCCAGCCCGTTGGGCAACCCCAGACTGTTCATGTCCGCGCCGAACTGCCCGAAGCGGTTCAGATAGGCCCCGGTGGGGCTGAAGATGAGCACGCGATACCCCTCGGGGTCGCTCACATAGACCCGCCCGGCGCTGTCGACATCCAGATAGGGCTTGTTGTTGATCGATTGCCCGTCCCACGCTTCGACCGTCCACTCCCCGGCGGGCAGCAGCTCGGGCGACAGGCGCTGGATGCGATGGTTCCAGGTGTCGGCCACGAACACCGAGCCGTCCGGCCCCACGGCCAGCCCCACCGGCTCGTTGAACTGCCCCAACTGGTTGCCGAAGCCGCCGACCACGCGCATGAACGTGCCGTCGGCCGACATCACTTGCAGCCGGTGGTTGCCGGTGTCGGTGATCAGCAGCGAGCCGTCGCTCAGCATGGCGATGTCGCGCGGGCCGAAGAACAGCCCCAGGCCGCCGTTGGGATCATCGGCCGACGGCGAGCCGCTGGCGCCGAAGACGCCCACCAGCGCCCCGTCGAGGGTGAACTTCTGGATGCGATGGTTCCAGGTGTCGGCCACGTAGACGAACTGGTCATCGACCTCCAGCCCCCACGGCTCGTTGAACTGCCCCGGCGCGGTGCCGGAACTGCCCCAGCCGCGCACGAACTGGCCGTCGCCGTCGAACACCTGGATGCGATGGTTGCCGCTGTCGGCCACGTAGACCAGCCCGTCCGGCCCGATGGCCACGTTGCGCGGGCTGGACAGGCTGCCCTCGCCCGCCCCGGCGACGCTCGACGGGTTGATGACCCGTTGTGGCGACAGCAGCAGCTGATTGGCCTCATAGGGATCGACGCGCGGCGCGGCGCTGACCGCCCCCACGCCGAAGTCCCACAGGTTGGCGGCCACGTCGTCGCGGATGTACAGCCGCAGGTCGTGGCGCAGCGGCCACTGCCCGGCGGTGAAGGTGCCGCCGAATACCTCGCCGTACTTTTGGTAGTCGCGATAGAAGAAGATGTCCCACAGCGCCTGCCGCACGTCGGCGTTGAGCAGCCCGCGCCGCGTCTCGTCGGCCGGGTTGCCGAAGATGGCGTTCCATGAGAAGCGGCGGTAATCCTCCATCGGCCACCACAGGAAGGTATACTCGTGCTTCGTGTAGTTGTTGGCCAGATAGGGATCGACGGCGTCCCAGTTCTTGCGGCCGACGAGGACGATGGGCGACTCGGTGAGGCTTTGCGAGGGGCTGTCGCCGAAGTAGGCCCGGTTGGGGTATTCGCGCAGGTACCAGGTGAAAGGCCAGGCCACGTCGCTGTCATAGCCAACCCGGATGCTCTTGTCGCCATAGAGCCGCATCGACAGCTCTTCCAGCTGCCGCAGCACCACGCTCTTGGTGGCCGGGGCGCCGTGGGCGTAGACCATGAACTCGTTGGTGTAGTCGTAGTTGACGAAGTTGGCCATGAAGCTGAAGCGGATGGTCAGCCCGGCCAGGATGACGAACACGGCCAGCGTGGCCACCACCCGGCGCAGGCGGCCGTCAAGCGGCATGACGAAGCGATACCAGAGGTAGCCTACGCCCGCCGCCACCAGCCCGCCACCCAGCAGGCGGCCGAAGTTCTTCAGGCGGTCGACCTCCTGGCTGCCCAGCTTGATCTCGCCCAGCAGCAGCGGCCCCAGAGCGACGGCCGCCAGCAGGATGAGGGCCACCGTCAGCCCCAGCGCGACCAGCCCGCGCCGCGAGAACAGCTCGCGCGTGTCCACCGACTCCAGCCGCTGCCCCATGTACCAGCCCGCCAGCAAACACATGGGGATGGTCAGATGGATGCTGAGCCAGGGCATTTTCTCCCCGGCGATGCTGTAGGCCGGCCACGACAGCAGCATCCACCAGATGAGCGACGGCACGAAGCCCACAAAAGCCGGCAAGTCGACCAGATCGCGCAGTCCGCGCTCCAGCCTGAGGTGGTCGATGATCTGCCGCCGCCGGATGAGGAACCAGTAAGCGGCGGCGATGAGCAGAACCGAAGCGGCGGCCATCAGCCCCGGGATTTGGCTCTGGTCTTCGGGATTGATCAGCGTGCGATTGAAGAAATAGTTGGCCAGACTGTGGGCCAACAGGGCCAGCAGCCCGGCCAGCACCCAGAACCACACCACGCCGTTGATGCGCTTTTGCTTCAGCCACAGGCCGATGCCCGCCAGCGAGAAGATGATCGGCAGGAATTCATAGAGCGTCGTGACGAAGAAGTAGTAATAGGGTGGCTGGCTGCCGCGCTGCACGCCGTGTTGCTCCAGCCAGTAGCCCAGCGAGCCGATGGCCCCGGTGCGCCACCCGGCGATATTGGTGAAAATGGAGGTGAAGAAGAACAGGAAGATGCCCGTGAAGACCAGCGCCAGTCCCGGCCAGCGCTTGCGATCCCACCACAACCCCACCAGCACGCTGATGACGACGGTGGCCAGCAGGAAGGTCGTGGAGCGGGTGACGGGCGACGACAGAAAGGCGTCGCGGCAGGTGGCGTTGCCCAGCTTGGCGAAGAACAGTTGCAGGTCGCCCATCGCCTCCTGCCCGGCCAGCACGCAGGTGTTGAGGGTGTAGTCGACCGGGTTCCAGCCGACGATGCGTATCAGCAGGGGGGACGCCAGCGGCAAGACCAGCGTCACGTAGAGCATGATGATGTCGAACTCGGGGTAGCCGTCGATGTGGGGCCGCATCTGCCGCACGATGAGGAACAGCCCCAGGCCGAACAGGACGATGCCGCCCAGCTCAATCCAGCGGGACAGGTTGTTTTCTGTGGCCGCCGCGTCGGGCGTGGCCGTTGGGGAGGCGTTGGGATCGACGGCGAAGCCCTCAGTCGTGGCCGTGGCCGTCGCTACGTCGGCCGTCTTGCCGCTGCTGAAGCGATGCAACCCGAAACCGGCCCCAACCAGGATGACCCCCGTCAGGGCCACCAGCAGGGGCACGCGCAGCCGGGGGAACGCCTCGCGCAGCCATGGCGCTCCGGCGATGAGGGCCAGCAGCCGCAACACGAGGAAGCTGCCGAAGATGGCCACATAGATGAACGACGCCTCCATCGTGGCGAACATCAGCACCAGCCCGACGACGAACCACCACAGGTATTTCGTCTTGCGCTCGCGGATGTAGTACCAGGTGGCGATGAAGACGATCAGGGCCGAGACGATCAGGTAGACGTCGTGGCGGATGTAGCGCGAGTAGTAGCTGACGTAGGGCGAGATGAGCAGCATGAAGCTGGCGAACAACGCCCCCTTTCGCCCCAGAAAGTCGCGCAGCAGCCAGGGCATCAGCACCAGAATGATGCCCAGTATGGCGTTGGGGATGCGCGAGGAGAAGTCGCTGTCGCCGAACAGCCAGTAGGACAGGGCCGTGGCGTGGAACAAAGTGGGGCCGTGCATCAGCGGCGAGTGGGAGTAGCCGTCGCCGTTGTAGAACTGGTAGGAGTATTGGGTGTGCAGGCTCTCGTCGTGGCTGACGACGCGGTCGCCCAGGCCATAGAAGCGGGTGACGATGGCGATGATCATGAAGACCAGGTAGATGGTCTTCTCCCAGTCCAGATTGATGGCCGCCACCAGCGGCCGCGACAGGAAGTCGGTCGTCGCCGCCGGTTCTTGGGGTGAAGGAGCGCTCAGGTCGGTCATAGGTCTCTCTCGCGGCGCGAACCCGTCAGGGCGCGGCCGTTCGTTGTTCGGCGGATGAGCTTAGCCGTCCCATCCTGTGTCAAAACGAATTCGTCGTTCATCGTTACGAAAATATCGCCTCTTTCCCGTTCATCGGGCCAGGTCGGAGCGCACCCAGAGGACGACGCGCTCCGTCTCCGTCGGCGCGGTCGAATCGCGAAACAGCAGCCATTTCAGCCTGTCCGACAGTGTGGCCGGGCCTGCATCCGGTATTTTGTGCTGCGTCAGGGCGAAATCAGTCCCGAAATAGTCGTCGGGCAGCGCCGGCTCGGCCTCCAGTGGCGTGATCACCACGTCGGCCCGCAGCTCCAGCGGCACGGCCGCGCCCGACTGATAGCCCACATAGTCGCGCATATACCAGTCCAGCGCCGGCGATTCCACCATGCTGAAAATCCGGAGGTCGCGGCCGGAGTTGGCCAGTTGCCACGAGGCGCTGCGAACCACATCGGCCATCAATTGCACGTCGTCGTCGGTGCCGCTGATGACCCAGCGCTCGCGCGGGTCGTTGGCCCCCAGCCGGGACAGCTGCATGGCCGTTCCCCATTGCCAGAAGAGCAACAGCGCGGCCAGCCCTACGAACGCCCCCCGGCGAGCGGCCGCGCTCTCCCAGCCCATAGCCAGGATCACCGCCAGCCCGGCCATGACGAAGGCCAGGGCCGACAGGAGGATCAGGTTGGCGTTCTCGCCGGTTAGCAGGTCGAGGCGGGCGAAGCGACCGAACGCGGCCAGCACCAGCGCCCCCAGCCCCATCAGCCCGATGGCCGTCGACCAGAACATGCGCCGCTCGTCGATTGGATGGTGTTCCCGCGCGGCCGCCAGCATCGCCGCGAACAACCCCACCAGCAGGTAGCCGGCCGGCAGGGCCGCGGTCAGGTTGGCCGGTGTGCCCGGTTGCAGCAGGGCGATCAGCAGCGCGCCAATCATCCAAATCACCGTGGCCAGACCGTGCCGGTCGCGCCGCAGGAAGGCCCACACGGCCGCCGGTATGCCCAGCACGAAGATCGCCGGCTCGTAGCGCAGCAAGGTCAGCCAGGGGGAGAATAATGGCGCGGTCGCCGATTCAGGACCGGCTTGCAGCCCAAACTGCCCCAGCCAGACCGGGAACAGCCGCAGCGATGCGCCGATGCCCGGCGTGTAAAACAGCCCGAAGGAGGCCACCAGCAGGAAGGTCAGGGCCGCGGCGAGGGCGGCCGTTCGGATGACTCGCGCCGAGAGGGACGGCCGACTGGCCCCGGCGACCCAGACCGCGGGCAGCAGGGCCAGCAGTCCGGAATAGAATAGCGGCGAACTGGTCAGGCCCAGTCCGAACCCTACTCCGAGGGCGACGGCCCGATTGCGCCCCATCTCGTCGCCCCAGCCCGCAGCCACGAGGAGCAGCAGGGCGAACAGGGCGATGGCGTCGCCGCCGGCCGTGCGGGAGACGGCCGTCAGCAGTGGCGACAGGGCCATGAACAGCGCCGGGACAAGCCAGGCCGCCGGATGGGCGCGCTTGCGCCACGCCCACAGCAGCAGGACGGTCAGCACGCCGAACAGGGCCGGAACCAGCCGCGCGGCCGCGTCGCCGTTGCCGCCCAGCCCCATGATCAGGTTGGTAAAGGTGAAATAGGCCGGGCTGACCGGCGGCAGGACGGCCGCCCCGGCCGACCAGAAATGATAGCTGGGCAGTGCCGCCGTCGCTTCGGCCGCCGAGAGGGGCAGCCGGGCCAGATCGCCCAGCCGCAACCAGGCCGCCAGCAGGCCGATGCACACCATCAGCCCGTCGGCCACGGTGAAGTTGGCCAGGAGGCGCTCGACGGACGATTCCGGTCGGGTCGTGGAGGGGGTCAGTTCACTGGTCATGCTCATTGCGCGGCCGCTTGCCAGCGGTAAATGGTAACACGGTCATTGGCGAAGGCAACCGGCAGCCGGTCGATGAATTTGTCCAGCCCCACCGGGCCGTACTTCTCTCGCTCCAGGTCGCCCACGTAGATGTAGGCCACGTTGAACTCGTCGAGCAGCGCGGCCACCTGGGTGATGTCCGTCGCGGTGTAGATCTGCTCCACGATGGCGTCGCGGCGGCCGGGTTCGGGGTGGTCGCTGCCGCGCCATTGCCACTCGTGGCCCGCCCAGCCGATCAGCGTGGGCAGACCGGTGTTGGCCGAGACACGACCGTAACCGCTGTATTGCCCGCCGACGGCCTCCAGCACCACCGGCGGGACGGCGGCCGTTTCCGCCTGTTGCCGCAGCCACTGGATGGCCTCGTAATCCGACGGGTTGAAGCGGCGCAACCAGGCCAGGCCGTCGAGCGTCGCCGGTTCCCGCTCCAGTGGCGAGCCGTCGGCCGTCTGCGCCGGGCCGCGGTATTCGATGGCCCGCGAGCGCACGGCATAGATGGGGAACAGCAAGGCCACGACCAGCAGGGCCAGCCAGGCGGCCGTCGTGAGGGCGGCCACAACGCGCGAGGCGCCGGAACTGCGCGTGGCCCACAAATAGTCGAGGCCGACCACGGCGGCCACGCCGAACATGACCCAGGCCTGATAGTAGAACTTGAAGGTCGTGTTCAGCCGCACGCCGAAGTTGTCGCGCAAATAGAGGAAGTCCGGCCCCAGCGTCAGCAGCACCGCGGTGAGGATGAGCAGCAGCACGAAGGGCAATGCCCGGTCGACCGGCGGGTGCTCCTTTTCCTCGATCTGCGATCGCCAGACCATGACTACCAGCCCGGCCATGCCCGCCAGCAGCAGCGCCAGCCACGGCGACGCCAATCGCGCCCCCAGCACGGCCGGTATCAGGCCTACCAGCGCCCGGAACCCCCAGCCGAAGGCCAGGCCGGAATCGGGCCGCGGCGACAGGGCCAGCCCCAGCTCGTTAGCCAGATCGCTGATGCGGTTCTCCGGCCCCACGGCCAGCAACCAGACGAAGGCCAGCATCACCGCCAGCAGCACGCCCAGCAGCGCCGCGGCCGCGCCCAACCCCGCCCGCCAATGGCGGAACCGTTGCCGCGCGGCCAGCGTCAGCAGCAGGACGTTGATGGCCAGCAGCGGCATGCCGAAGATGATGAGATAGTGAGCCAGGCGGGTCGGCCGCATCAGGAAGGGCAGCAAAAACGGCGGCCCGGCCTGCGAGCGAAAGCCGAGGTAGAACGGCAGATAGAGCAGCGCCGCCGGAACCACCAGCAGCACGCCCACCAGCGCGGCCCGCCCCCACAGCCCTTCCGTCGCCCCCTCGCGGAACCATTGGGCCACAAACCACGCCCCCAGCACCAGAAACAGGTAGATGGCCACGTCCCAGGTGTTCAGGAACGACAAGCCGCCCAATACCAGCGCGGTGAACAGCCACAGCGGCAGGGACGGCATAAGACCGGGCCGAAGGAAGGAAAGGGAGAAAGGGCGCCGGGGGGCAGAGGAGGAAGGGAGGCGATCCTCCCTCTCCTCCGCTCCCTCGCTCCCCCGCTCCTCTTCTCCTCTGCTCCCCTGCCCCTCGGCCCGCATTTCCAGGTACCAGGCCAACGCCACGGCGATAGCCAACAGGGCGAACGGCAGGGCCAACACGTGCGGGTGCAGGTCGCCCAGGACGAAGCTGAAGGCCGGGACCTCGACGATCGGCTCCAGCCCCTCCTCGGCGCGACCGGAGAGGTGATACTCGTGGATGACGCGCGAGGTGCGCCACCACCACCAGCCGGACGTCTCATAGCGTGGCGTATCCGTGGCGGACGCCGGACCGGTCAGGTCGCGCACGTCGAGCCAGGCCCATAGCGCGTCGGAGCCGAGGCCGTTGCCGTGCAGCAACTCCAGCCCCATCTGCATGTTCCCGGCCACGGGCACGGCCAGCGCGGCCAGAATGCCGAACAAAGCCGCCCGCCGGGCAACGGCCGACGAGACGCGAGGTACGAATGACGCACGCTCTTCATTCGTCATTCGTAATTCGTCATTCGTCATTCCTCTCAGGGCAATCAGGTTATAAACCACCCCAAACGCCCCCGTCGCCGTCCCGGCCACCAGCCAGGCGATGGCCAGGTTGAAGGCCACCGGCTCGGCCACGAAAGCCATCCGTCCCAGCAGCGAGACCATGACATAGCCG
>CAYXNH010000063.1:0-14232 GCA_964466135.1 uncultured Ardenticatenaceae bacterium
GCAACTAAAATGAGCGTGAAACAGATGGCAGCGATCAGGATCGCCGCGCTAAGCGCCGGTTGAGCTACAATCAAGGCAAACATCACGCCGGTAATAATGGAAAAGGGGACCAGTCCATAATTGAGTGTCTTGATGCGATCTCCTTTTGAATCCAGCCAATCGGCGACGTAGAGGATAGCCACCAGCTTGGCCAGCTCCGACGGCTGATAGGATCCTCCGGAAAGCGTTCGCACCGCGCCATACTCGTCGACTTTTCCGAAAATGATCATTCCCAACAGAATCACCCAGGTGAGCAGAAGAAGTATCACTGATACATGTCGATAGCGAAGGACATGATAGTCAAACTGCATGAGAACAACAATGATGCCTAAACCCAGCAACATTGCAGTTATCTGACGAGTCACATAATAGATTGAGTTTTTTTCACGCAGGTATCCCAGGTCGAATGTAGTGCTATAGACCATCAGAAAGCCGATGACGAGCAGGGCGCCGACAATCAGCAGCAGCCAATAATCGAACGCAAATTTATTGCGCCCCGCCAGGATGGTATTCCCTCTTTTTTTGACGACGTTGATCGTTGCCATTTGATCTCCTTGCCTTATTCCATCTCCCGAACCAGATGCCGGAAATGCTCGCCTCGCTCAACAAAATCGGAATAAGCATCGAAACTGGTGCCGCCGGGCGATAATAACACCACGTCGCCCGCGGCCGCCTCAGCCTGGGCCATGGCCACAGCCTCGGCCATCGTCTCGACCTGGGTGAATGGCGTGCCGTTCCCCAGGCGGACGGCCAGCAACGGGGCCAACTCGCCGAAGAGGACGACATGTTTCACTCGGCGGCCGACCTGACGCGCCCATTCATCCCATATCATGTCCTTGTCGCGGCCGCCGGCCAGAAGGATGATCGGCTCGTCGAAGGCTGCCAGAGCCGCCAACGCCCGCTCGGGCGCGGTGGCGATGGAATCGTTGATATACTGAACGCCGTCGAACTTGCGAACCATCTCCAGTCGATGAGGCACGCCGTCGAAAAACCGGATGCCCTGGACGATGGCCTCGTGCGGTATACCGGCCGAGTCCGCCAGCGTGACCGCCGCCAGCACATTGAGCACATTGTGCGGGCCGATGAGGTGGCTTTCGTTCACCCGGCAGAGCGGCCGCGCATCATGGCCGTCACTTAGCCAGATATGTCCGTCATGGACGAATGCGCCATCGGTGACCTCTTCGTGCGCGCTGAACAGCCGCAAACGACCGCGCACCATGTGGATCATCTCCAGTGAACCCGGATCGTCGGCCGAGAGCACGGCAACATCGCCCGGTTTCTGGTAGCGCAGGATATTGCCCTTGGCCTCGATGTAGTGGGCCATCGACTTGTGCCGATCCAGGTGATTGGGCGTGATGTTCAGGATGGTGGCGATGGGCGGGCTGCATTGATCCCACAGTTCCAACTGGAAGCTCGACAACTCCTGCACCACCAGATCGTCGGCCGATATCAGCGGAAGATCGGCGATGAGCGGACGGCCGATGTTGCCGCCAACCCATGTCATGCGATCCGATTTGTGCCCCATTTGACCCACCAGCGCGGTCGTCGTTGTCTTGCCGGCCGAACCGGTGATGCCCACAACCAGGGCAGGGGTGCGACGCATGAACTCGATTGAGTCGTTTGTCAGCGGAATCCCGCGCCGGCGCGCTTCGATGACCAGGGGCGAATCCGTCGCTACCCCGCCGCTGAGGGCCAGCAGGTCGCATTCATCGAGTAGCGAGAATGGATGGCCGCCCAACACATAGCGCAAGCCGGGGGCTGTCGAATCGGACGCCGGCAGGTCGGCCAGCGAGGCCAGGGTATCCTGGAGCGCCTCGGCCGGACGCATGTCCGTCAGCGTCACGCTCGCGCCCGCGCCCACGGCAAAGCGCGCCAGGGCCGTCCCCTGCCGGGCCATACCGAGTATGACGAGTCGCTTGCCGAATAACGGATCGCCGGATGAAGGTTCCATAATGTTCCCTAGACCAATGCCAGCGCAATGCCGATCATCGCCGACAGCATGGCGATGAGCCACCATCGCTGGACGATCTGTGTTTCGCTCCAACCGATTAATTCAAAATGGTGGTGGAGCGGAGCCATCTTGAACAGTCGTTTGCCGCCGGTGGCTCTGAAGTAGAGCACTTGCAGCGTTGTGGATAGTTCCGTGGCCACCGGAATAGCCAGGATAATCGGGAAAATCAACCATTGGTTGGTCATCAGGGCCATCACGCCCAACGCGGCGCCCAGTGCCTGCGAGCCTACATCGCCCATGAACATCTGTGCCGGTTTTGCGTTGTACCAGAGAAATCCAAAGGTCGCTCCAATGATGATGAAGCTGAAGAGGACCAGGAATTGCTGATCTTGCAGGTAGGCGATGATGCCATAGGCGATGAAGGCCGTGGCGGCTATCAATCCGGCCAATCCGTCCAGCCCGTCCGTCAGATTCACGGCGTTGGCGGACGCTGTGATGATGAAGACGGCTATCGGAATGTACAGGATGCCGATATCCAGCAGGACGCGGACCGTCGGCACGGCTACCCAGCCGTGCCCGTCGTTCACCACCCAATACAGCAGGATGGCGGCGATCAGAGAGATGGTGAGTTGTATCCAGACTTTTATACGCGCGCGCATGCCTTCGCCTGGTTTTAGGCGGATCCCCTGGTAGTCGTCGATACCTCCGAGGATAGAGTAGGCTACCATGACGCCCAGGGGAATAACCACGCTTTCGGCCGTTTCCAGCGCTTGCACCAGCTGCACAACATTCACCAACAAACTGACCACCAATGTCCAACCAATGATTAAGATTCCTCCCATCCCCGGCGTACCCATTTTGGTGGCGTGGGTAGCCGGTCCGTCGATGCGAATTTGCTTGCCCAGGCGGAGACGCCGCATGATTTCGATCAGCGGGCCTCCCCAGATAACCGCCATCAGGAAGGTGGCGCCGGCCAGCGTTAGAGCCAGTCCCATTAATCCAGCCTCCCCAGTTCGCTCACAATCCGATCCATTCTCATTCCCAGCGAACCTTTAATCAAAACTACGTCCCCGGGTTGAATGAGTTCTTCCAGCACAGGCACGGCCTTTGGCGCATCGTCGACCATATGCACGCGGTCGGATGGTAACCCCACTTCAATTGCCTCAAGACCGATCGTCCGGGCGCGAGAGCCTACCGTGATGAGTGTGTCGGCCACATCGGCCACTCGTCGTCCAACGACCCGGTGCGCCTGGAATTCCGCGTCGCCCAGTTCCAGCATATCGCCCAGCACGGCGATGCGGCGACCGTCCAGATCGGCCAGCAGGTTGAGCGCTGCCAACGCTGAGTCGGGGCTGGAGTTGTAGGTGTCATCGATGAGCAACGAGCCATGCGGGCCGGGGATGACCACCAGTCGCAACTGTGACGACATCGCGCCCATACCGGCGATGATCTCTTCCCATTGCAGCCCTTCGACCAATCCCACGGCCGCGGCACGCAGAGCGGTGTGGACGCTATGGCGGCCGATCAGCGGCACACGCACGTTAAGGCTCTCACCTTCATAATGTAATCTGAAGCTAATACCATCCAACCCCATCGAGTCGATGTCATCGGCCCAGAGGTCCGCGCCATGATCCAGACCGTAGGTGAAGAGGCGCGCTTTTGTATAATCGGCCATCCCCATCACTCGCGGATCGTCCATGTTCAGGATTGCTACCCCGTCATCGGGCAACGCTTCCACCAGCTCGCGCTTGGCGGCCACGATGGCCTCCATCGAACCCAGACGCTCCAGATGGGCCGGGCCGATCATCGTCACAACCCCGACGGACGGGCGAGCGATATCACACAGCAGAGCGATCTCACCCAGGGCATACATGCCCATTTCGACCACCGCTCGCTCATGGTCGGGCCGCAGGTTCATCAGCGTCAGCGGCAAGCCGATTTCATTGTTCTGATTCCCCTCGGACTTCAACGTCAGATACCGTTGCGAGAGCACGGCGGCGGTAAGCTCCTTGGTCGATGTTTTGCCCACGCTGCCGGTGATGGCGATGAGGCGCGTATTGAACCGCGCCCGCCAGACGCGAGCGATCTGCTGCAGGGCGCTCATGGTACTCTCGACGAGGATCACCACCGGAATAATCCCGACAAAGGAGATTCCGGTCGCGCCTGAGCGCGCATCGATCATCGGCACATCGTTCATGGACATGATAGTGACAGGGCGTTCCACCAGGGCGACGATGGCTCCGCGGCTGAAGGCATCGGCGACGAAGTCATGACCATCGACCGATTCGCCCCGGAAGGCGATAAAGACGCTGCCGGGAATCGCCTCGCGGCTGTCCACCACAAAAGTGGAAACGGCCGGGTCCTTGTCGGTCGGCCGATAATCCGTCAGCGCCTCTAAAATATGCCCTAGAGTAGGCCCGTACACATGCATGGTCGTTCTTTAACCGCCGCCTCCGGTATGGTTGCTCGCTTGCAGGCGAACCGCATCGGGAGGGATGTCGAGCAGGACGACCAGTTCCTTCACCAGGTCGGAGAAAACCGGCGCGGCGGTCATGGAACCCCACGGTGCGCTCTGCGGTCGGTCCAGCTTGACGTAGACGATGATCTTTGGATCCTCTGTGGGCAACCAGCCCACGAACGTGCCGATAACGTCGGTTGGATGATAGCCAAATGCTTCGGCTATCTGTGCCGTGCCCGTCTTGCCGGCTATGGTGTAGCCATCGACAAGCGCTTCCTGGACTTCCTGATTCACGGCGATGGTCGCCATGGCCGTCATTTGAGCCGCCGTTGTCTCGCTGATGACCCGCACACCTTGCGGTTCGTGCCGTTTGACGCCATTCTGGTCGCGGATCTCTTGCACCAGATAGGGCTGCATCCGGATGCCATTATTGGCCAGAACCGACACGGCCGAGATCATTTGCAGCGGTGTGACGGCCAGCGCCTGCCCATAGGCGTTGGTGGCGATAAATGCTTCCTGCCAATCCCCGCTTCCCGGCAAGGGCATCAAGCCCGGCGCCTCGCCTATGATGTCGATTTGGGTTTTGCTTCCGAAGCCGAATCGGGAGAAATAATCATAGAAGGTTGTCGGCCCCATCCAGGTGGCGATGGTGGCTGCGCCAACGTTTAGAGAGCGGGCCAGGAGCGTGGTCATATCTACGGTACCGTGTGCCCCGCGATCCCAGTTATAGATGACGCTGCCGGCGATTTCAAAGACCCCGGTATCGTTGTAGGTGGTTTCGGGCTTAACCGTTCCTGAGTCAAGCGCCGCGGCCATCGTGATCAGCTTCATGACCGATCCCGGCTCAAACAGCGCACTGACCAGCGGGTTCATATCCTCCCCTTCCGACAATTCATAGAATTTATTGGGCGAGTAGCATGGCTCGGCAGCCATCGCCAGGATCGCGCCTGTCTCGGGATTCATGACGATGATGGATCCGCTGACCGCGCCATGTTCGGCCAGGGCCTTCTTTAGATGTTGCTCGACCACGTACTGAACGTTGCGGTCGATAGTCAGAACCAGGTCGGCGCCTTCGCGTGCGATGACTGTTTTCTGCTCCGCAAGTGGTGAGACGAACACGGACTCGGTGACGGCCTCGCCCGCCAACAGGTCCTGATAATAGCCTTCCACGCCCGCACTGCCCTGATTGTCATAGTTAACAAAGCCGAGCACGTGGCACATCAGGCTATCCTGGGGATAGAAGCGACGGGGCAGGGGTTCCAATTGTATCTCGTCGCCATATTTCACCGCGCGGATAGCGTCGGCCGTTTCGGCCGAGACGGACGGTTTAAGGACGACGTATGGCTCAGTAGATTCCATATTATAGAGCAGTTGGCTGCGGGGGATCTGGAGGATCGGTGCGAGCGAATCGGCCAGTACCTCCGGATCGCTAAGAACGCTGGGTGACACGGCCACGCGATAGTCCCACCGGTCGACGGCCAGAATCGCCCCGTTTCGGTCGTAGATGATGCCTCGCTCCGGTTGATCGGTCACCGGCACTTTATCGATTATGATATCGATGAGGTCTTCTCTTTGGAAAGCCTGAACAGTGAACAGGCGGCCGACGATGACCAGCCCGGCGAGGCCAAGACCGATGGCGAGGAACCACATGCGTCTCAATTGGCTGCTATTCATTCGCCTCTCCACGGGTTAAGCCAATCCCCAAATCCCGAATGGCCAGAGTGAAAGCTTCCCAAATCGTCTCCGGCGGAGCGGGTAGAGGTTCGGGGACAGAGCTTGTCTCTGGCCCGGGCGCATCCTCCATCGGATAATTCGGAATGACGACATAGTCGATTTCGGCCGGTGAGGCGAGGACAAAACCCAGTCGTAGTGCCTCGGCATGTAACCTTTCCAGCGTTTGGGATTCGGCGATTTGACGTTCCAGATCGGCGTTTTCCAGCTTAAGCTCGTCCAGTTTGGCTTGCTCGCGTTGAACGCGACGACCGATCGCCGCAATGGAGCTGGCTTGATTGAGGTAGATCGCCCCCAGCAGGGCCGCGAGAATGATGACGACGCCCCAGCCCGCGGCCGCCTGGGCTTGAGTGAGCAAGCCCAAACGTCGAGCCATTTCTCGCGCTTGTCGCGGGCGTGGTTTTTCTTCCGGTGCAGCCATCATCTTGTCAGCCACTTTATTCTACGAATCCACCTTCGACACAACCCGTAAACGGGCGCTCCGGCTTCGCGGGTTTGCCGCGATTTCCTCTGCGGTAGCCTTGACGGCCTTGCGCGTTACCAATCGCACTGCGGCTCTCGCGCCGCATGTGCATACCGGTTGCTCCGGTGGGCAAATGCAATCGCGAGCCAGATTGCGGAAGAACTGCTTCACCAGCCTGTCCTCCAGCGAGTGAAAACTAATCACCGCCAGGCGGCCTCCCGGTCGCAGCAATTCGATCGCGCCATGGAGTCCGCGATCGACCTCGCCCAGCTCATCGTTGACGGCGATCCGCAAGGCCTGAAAGACCTGTGTCGCCGGGTGTCGCCCTGGTCGGTCGCGTCGTCTGCTTCCGCCGGCGATCAGGCCGGCCAGTTCGGTCGTTGTCCCGATGGGACGGTTGGCGACGATGAGTCGGGCGATATGCCGGCTTTGGGTTTCTTCGCCATATCGCCAAAAAATATCGGCCAGTTCTTCCGCACTTAAGTTGTTAATCAAATCGGCGGCCGATTCTCCCCGTCGAGGATCGAACCGCATATCAAGCGGGCCTTCCTTCAGAAAGGAAAAGCCGCGTTCGCTGTTTTCCAACTGACGGGATGAAAGTCCCAGGTCGAGCAGCACGCCATCGACTTCATGAAAGCCCAACGCCGGAGCGACGGTTGCCATGTCGCCATAGCTGCCCACCACCGGCTTGAAACGGCCGCCGAACGATGTGAGGCGCCGCCCGGCAAAGGCCAGGGCTTCCGGGTCGCGATCGAAGCCAAGCAAACGGCCGTCGGGCGCGATGGCCTCCAATATGGCATGGGCATGACCGCCCGCGCCGAGCGTGCCGTCGATGAACAACTCGCCGGGGTGCGGGTCCAGAAGGGCCATGACTTCCCGTAACAGGACGGGGATGTGGCCATAATCGACCGGCTGTTCATCGATCTCCATTTATCTTCCATCGAATAATTACCTGGGGGCAACCGGTGACCCGGCGGGCATGCCCCAAGAGGATCTATTGGGTGGGCTAGATGCCCAGATTCTCCCAATGTTGTTCGTCGTCTTCGGCCGCTTCGCGAACCGGCGTCCAGGCGTCGCTATTCCAGATTTCCAGATAGTCCATCATGCCGGTGATGACTACATCGGCTTCGATGCCCGCAAATTCGCGTAGATAGGGCGGCAGCAAGACGCGACCTTGACGATCCGGCGTCAGGTCGACCGCGCCGGAGAAGACGCGGCGCCGGAACTCGCGCGCGCTTGGGTCTCCCCACGGCAGGTTTTTCACCCGAGCGGCCAGTTCTTCAAACCCCTCGAGCGAAAAGGCCATCAGGTTACGATTGAGCCCGCGAGTGATCACCATTCCGGAGGCCAAAGAAGCTCGGTACTTGGCCGGGATGGTCAATCGACCCTTGTCGTCAATCGTGTGTCGATACTCGCCTAAGAACATAGCACTCTGAAATTAGAACAATTGTTCTGATTGCTCCATTTTAACGAAAAAAAGCAGGAATAATGTGTCGATATGTCCCACATTGCCCCACTTTTTCCCACGACAGCCCATAGTATAGCGCACAGGGCCGAATATGTGAAGAACCAATTTGGAATTTTAAGGTTCGGACGCCAGAGGAGTCGAAGCCCCTTTTGTTGTAGTATCCCGCATGTGGATCGAATTGTCCAGACCCCTTAGGTAAAAATATTCAGGATCGGCAAAATGACCTTTGCCCCGAAGAAGGTGGTTTCAGAACAGGGGTATATATGGGAGGGTTATCAGGGATTGGCACTACAGGTGGGGCGTAGGGCCGAAAGTTCGTATAGATGGAGCGAAGGAAGATGGAAGCGGTCGGTTGAAAGATGGTCGGCGACGCTCACCCCGCGGTCTTGCCGGTCGTCCCCGCGCGCATGGCCGTCAGCAAGTCGCTAATGCGGCCGCGTCGATACAGGTACGACAGGAAGGCGCGAGTCTTGGCTTTTTTGTCCGTTCCTTCCAGTTGTTCCCAATCCACGTTGAGGCGCGTCGCCAGTTCTTCAAGCTGCTCGGCGCTGTAATGAGCCAGCAAATAATGGCGAATGACGGTGCGCGGTGACTCCTCAGTCAGCTTGGCCAGGCGAGGCAGGTGCTTGGGCGGGGGCGGGGTCAGGATGCGCTCCACCGCCAGTCCGACGATCGAGGCCTTGCCGTCGCGGTCGGCCGCGTCCATCACCTGCACGATCAGTTCGTCTGTCGTCTGGCCCACGGTCGTTACATCCAGTTCATTCACTTCCAGATCGAACATCAAATCGCTCAGGTCCTCGCGGCTGAAGCGGCCGCGAATTTCTTCAAAGAGCATTTGTCTGTCGTAGCCGGCTTGCTCGTAATCATCGACGTGACCGGGCGGCAGCGGCGGGGGTACCTTGGGGGTGAGAGTAGATGGCGATTTGGAGGCGGGGGGAACGTTCGCGCTGTGGGCGACAGGCGTTGCCGGCGCGAGTTGTCCCGCCGGCAGGAGCGTCCCACCGGGCAGCAACGGCCGAACCACGCCCCAAAACCAGGTCGCGGCCCCGGCCAGCAGCACACCACTGATCACATAGAAGAAAAAGCCCAGGTCGGCCAGCAGCTCTTCCCTGTTGAACGTGCCCAGGAGGGTGTCGAGCAGAACGGCCGTGGTCACGGTCAGCAGTCCAATCCCCCACACCACTGACGGCCGGCGGATGAACATGACCAGAAAAATCAGGACAACCAGTAGTTTCAGAATCACCAGTATCATCGGCGGCTGATTGTATGCCTTTGCCCTTTCCCAGGCAACCGCCCGGTCAGGTAACTTTAATTCCCCTTGCGACCTTGGCGGCACTATCACGTATAATAATATGAAGAATGAATAAAATTTCGGCAATGCCCTGCGTCAGCGGGCGGGTTGAGTGAAGTGGCACATAACGATGATTCCGTCACCGAGAAACTGAAAGACACCAGTTTTCTGCAAGAGGTCTGGCAGCAGATCCGGCTTGTTTTCTACCTCATCAAGGACAGGGAAGTTCCCATCTATCTGAAGGTCGTCCCGTTTATCGGCATTTTGTATGCCTTGTTTCCGCTCGATATCATCGCCGATGTCGTTCCGGTGCTGGGCCAGTTGGATGACATCACGTTGTTGCTCATCGGAGCCAAGGTGTTCATCGAGATGGCCCCGCCGCAGGTCGTCGCGCGCTATATGGCCCAGATGCGCGGAGAGGACACGGGAAAAATTATCGAGGGAACAGCGACCGACGTCGACTTCGCGCCGGACATCAAGCTGATCGAGGGCGAGATCGTGGACGAGGTTTCAACGCTCAAATCGGCCGAGTCACAGACAAAGTCACCCTAGCTTGATCCTATGAGCCTCGCCGCAGGAGCATGCGCGGTAACGCGCGAGTCTCGGTGATATTGAGCGCGAAGACCGATGCAGTGTAGGCTAACACCCCGCCCAATCCTCCGGCGATGACCGGCAGGAGATGAACGGCAACCGGTGTTGCGATTAGGCCGGCGATCGATTGGGCCGCCCACGCGGCCGCCAGGCCGGTCAGGACGGCGGCGACCAGCGACTTGACAGTGCTGCGCAACACCGGATTCCCCGCCAGGCCGTTTAACTGTCGCCGCAACACCCACAGCATGATCGTCATGTGGACGATGTGTTTGACGGCGTCGGCCACCATCAGGCTCAGCAAGCCGAGCGGCCGCAGGAGTGCCAGGGCCGTGATCGAATAGATGATGATGCTGATGAAACCGACCAGCGCCGGCCGCCAGGTGTCCTTTCGCGCATAGGAGGCGAAGACCAGCATTTGGTCGGCCGCGGCAAAGGGCATGCCCACCAGATAGACCCGCAGCACCAGCGCGGTCGTAGCCGTATCGGCGGAGATAAAGCGGCCGTGTTCGAAGAGCAGGCCGATGATAAACGGCGCCAGCGCGAATAACCCCGTTGTTGCCGGCAGAATGAGGGCCAGTACCAGCCGCAAGCCGTCCCCCAGCGTTTGCTTGAACAAATTCAGATCGCTCGCCTGCTGCGAGAGGGTCGGCAGTGTGGCGATCGATAGCGCGGTGACGACCAATCCAAACGGGAACTGGTAGAGGGTCGTCGCGTAGTTCATGTAATTGAGGCTTTGGTCGCCGGTGCGGATGGCCAGGTTGTAGCTGAGCATGATGGCCAGCTGGTTGACGACCAACCCGGCCAGAATGGGGATGTAGAGCCGGATGATGCGCCGGATGGCCGGATGGCGAAGGTCGAGCTTCCATCGCAGACGGGCGTCGCGCAACGCCGGCAGTTGGAGCAAAACCTGGAGCAATGAACCAAGCAAAAGACCCCAGACCAGGCTGCGAATCTCGCCCGGGTTGAGTAGGGCCACGACGACGATCGTGCCGTTGAAGGCCGCGCCGATGAACGCCGGTATCGTGAATCGCTTGAGCGCATAGAGCGCGCCGGTCAGGATGCTGGCGATGCCCAGGAATAGCACCGCCGGCGTCGTCATGCGGATGAGCGACACGCTAAAGGCGGACAGATCGGCCTCAGCGAAGTTGGCCGCGCCGACCAGCCAGGCGACTTGGGGGGCCAGAAGCTCCACGATGGCGACGACGATGAGCAGGACGACGGTGGCCGCGCTGAGCACCATGCTCAGCACCTGCCACAACTCGTCGCGCTTGCTCTTGTCGGCGTAGTCGCTGAAGACGGGAACGAGCGACGAGTTCACCATGCCGCCGATGATGAGATCGAACAGGCTGGTCGGCACGTAAGCGGCGGCCTGGAACGCGGCCAGAAGCGGCGATGTGCCAAACAGGTTGGCCTTGACCATCTCGCGCGCCAGACCGAGCACACGGCTGGCGACGTTGCCCGCCGCCAGAACGGCCGCGGCGCGGACGATCCCGTGATTTTCCCCGCCGATATCCGGCGTGGCTTCGGCCGGCCCGTCTGGCGCGGCGTCAAGCAGGGGGGTGGGGAAGGGTTCCAGCGTCGCCGGATCGGGGAGTTGCTCCATGGTGCAGGATATCCTGGGCTGAAGTCTAGCCCAAGGGAACGACGGTCGCAATGGGCGGTCGCCCGTCGCTTATCTGATGATTGGTCGATGAAATTCGAGCCATTATTCGACCTAACCTGACATGTTTCCACGGATGGGTATAATATCTGGAACATTTCTCATGATTTACTGAATCAAATCGGCAGACGACAGGAGTCTGCCGACCGGAGAAGGCCAATGTATGATAAAGCCAAGCTGGCCGAGCTGGCCGAAGCTCGCGACCGCTGGGAAGAAACGACGTTGCAGAACACGCTGGCCCGCGCCCCCGAACGCAAAGATACCTTTGTGACCACTTCGGGTGAACCCATCCGGCGGCTCTACACCCCGCTCGACGTGGCCGATCTTGATTACATGGAGGACCTCGGTAATCCCGGGGAGTACCCCTATACCCGCAGTGTCCACTCGACGCTCTACCGCGGCAAGCCGTGGACGATGCGCATGTTCGCCGGATTTGGCAGCGCCGAGGAGACCAACGCCCGCTACAAGTATTTGCTGAGCCAAGGCAACATGGGCCTCTCGGTGGCGTTCGACCTGCCGACGCTGATGGGCTATGACACGGACGCGCCGCAGGCATTGGGCGAGTTCGGCAAGTGCGGCGTGGCCATCAGCAGCCTGGCCGACATGGAGATCCTCTTCGACGGCATCCCGCTCGACCAGGTGACGACCAGCATGACCATCAATAGCCCGGCGGCCATCATCTGGGCCATGTACATCGCCGCGGCCGAGAAGCAGGGCGTGCCCCAGGCCAAGCTGGGCGGCACGCTGCAGAACGACATCCTGAAGGAATATATCGCCCAAAAGGAATATATCTTCCCGCCGGAGCCGTCGATGCGCCTGGTCATCGACACGATCGAATATGGCGCGCGTCACATGCCCTTGTGGAACACTATCTCGATTAGTGGCTACCATATTCGCGAGGCGGGATCGACGGCCGCCCAGGAGCTGGCCTTCACGCTGGGCGACGGGCTGGAATACGTGCGCTGGGCGATCGCCCGCGGCATGGATGTGGATGAATTTGCCCCGCGACTCAGCTTCTTCTTCAACAGCCACAACGACTTCTTCGAGGAGATCGCCAAATTCCGCGCCGCCCGACGCATTTGGGCGCGGGAGATGCGCGAGACGTTCGGAGCAAAAAACCCGCGCTCGTGGCTCTGCCGCTTCCACACGCAGACGGCCGGGGTCAGCCTGACGGCCCAACAACCGGAGACGAACGTCGTCCGGGTGGCTATTCAGGCGCTGGCGGCCGTGTTGGGTGGTACGCAGAGCCTGCATACCAACAGCATGGACGAGGCACTGGCGCTGCCCAGCGAAGAGGCGGTCACCGTCGCCCTGCGCACCCAGCAGATCATCGCCGAGGAAAGCGGCGTGGTGAACACCGTCGATCCGTTGGCCGGCTCCTTCTTTGTGGAGCATGAGACGAACAAAATCGAGGCGCAAGTCTACGATTACTGGCGGCAGGTAGATGAACTCGGCGGCGTGCTGCCGGCCATCGACCAAGGCTTCTATCAGAGCGAGATATCGCTCGCCGCCTATCGCTATCAACGCGAGATCGACCAGGGCGATCGCTATATCGTCGGCGTCAACGCCTATGTCGACCCGGATGAAACGTTGCGGATACCTATCCTGGAGATGGACCCGCAAGGCTATGATCGACAGATCGCCCGTCTGGCTCGCCTGCGGCAGGAACGCGACAACGAACAGGTGGCAGCCCGGCTGTCGGCGCTAAAGGCGGCCGCGATGGGGACGGACAACACCATGCCCTACATCCTTGAGGCCGTCCGCGCCTATGCCACTCTGGGCGAGATCACCGACGTCTTCCGCGAGGTGTTCGGGAGATATGAAGAGCCAACGTGGATTTGAGGCCGGGGAGCGGCTCCGGCTGATGATTCATATCGTTGTGGTTTATGACCGGATTATTATAACGAAGGAGGTTTCCATACATGCAATATGACTCTGCACGGGGAGACACGGGAATTTCTCGCATCCTGCGAATCACCTTGCCCATCGTGGCCATCGTCGCCGCCCTGGCGGCCATGTATCTGGGATTTAACTTCCTTCGGGCCGGCACCGGGCCCAAGTGGTTGATTGTTGCCTTTGCCATCGTATGGGGCGTGGGCGGCGTTGCCCTGCTCTATTGGTTACTGAACTGGCTCGTTGAGCAATTGGGAACCGTGTGGCGCGGCCGCTTGCAACCGTTTGTGTTTGTCGGCCCGGCCATCGCCATGCTCGTTTGGTTCCTGGCCTTGCCCGTCTTGCGAACCTTCTGGATCAGCCTCTTCAACCGGGATGGCCCGCCACCCGGCTGGCTAAACTGGGGCGATATAGGTGGCAGCTTCGCCGCCCTTGGCTCGCGCTTCGTCGGGCTTGATAACTACATTGCTGTCTTCACTGATCGCCTGATGAGAGAGGCATTCCGCAACAATATCATGTGGATCGTCTTCGGCGCGACATTCACCGTGATCATCGGTTTGCTCATCGCCGTGCTGGCCGATCGCAGCTCCTTCGAGCGAGTGGGCAAGTCGGCCATCTTCCTGCCCATGGCCATCTCCTTCGTCGGCGCGGGCGTCATCTGGAATTTCATCTATGAGGTGCGGCCGG
>CAYXNH010000064.1:0-14104 GCA_964466135.1 uncultured Ardenticatenaceae bacterium
CGGTGGCGATGTCGAGCAAGCGGCCGCCCGCGGGCAGGTTAGCCAGCCGGATGACGGTGCGCCGCCAGCGCAAATCCTGGCCGAAGGTCATCAGCCGGTTCATCGTGTCATAGCGTCCGGCGATGCGGGCGAACATGTCCTGCACGTAGTCGGCGCGTTCCTGTCCTTGTAGGTATGCCATAGTCTGAAGTCGTGGTCGGCTATGTTGAACGGCCGAGTTGGGCGGCCGCGCGATAAGTATCCTACCACTCGCTATTATAGGTCTAAACCGGCGAGATGTTAAGGCGACGGGAAAGATGACAAACGGCAGGATCGCCTGCCCGGGCTAGGAGCCGTTGAGACTCGCCTCCGGGATCATGTCGAGCAACTCGCTCTTGTTTTTGGGCCGGGGTATAAGAGCCGTGAGGTGCGCTTGTGGTGGCGGTGAGGAGCTCTTCAGGGAGCGCGTCACGCTAACACCCAGGTTTTCGGAGTGGTCACTGATGCGCTCAAGCAGGCGCATCGTCTCGGTGAAGATGACGTTGGCTTCCGGGTGACAGAGGCCGGCTTCCGTCCGGCGGATATGACTGTCACGGACTCGCCAATACAGGGTATCGAACTCGCTCTCGGCATCGATGACCGCCCAGGCCATGACCGTGTCGCTATCGCGAAAAGCTCGAATCGCCCCGCAATAGATCGCGTGTGCGAATTGGGACAACTGGGTCAAATCGTTTTGGGCAGCGTCGGAGAAGGGGATATCCCGGTTGGTCCTGTCCAGGGCATAAAGCGCGATGTCCTCGGCCATGTCGCCCACTCGTTCGATGTCGATCAGCAGGTTCTTGATCTGGAAAGCGCGTTTGTGTTGCGCTTGCGTCAGTTCGCCCAGCAACAGGTTGTTGACGAAGTTCTCCAGTTCGTTGGTGACCGCATCGACGACCTGTTCTTCGAGGACAATAACCCGTTGGGCATTGGCCGCGTCCTGCTCCAGTAACGCGCCGCAACTCAGTTCGAGCATCTCGGCCGCTACCTCGCCCAGCCGTACCAGTTCCCTGCCGGCCTCGGTGATGGCCACCGCCGGCACCGCGTACTGCATCTCGTCGATGTAGACGGTGACCCTTTGCCGGCGTTTCTCCGGTTCGTCGGGGGCCAATTTGCGGGCCAGGGCGGCGATCTGGTGCACGAACGGGAATAACAACAGGCTTACCGTTACGTTGAAGACCGTGTGGGCATTGGCGATCTGTCGCGGCAGGTCGGGCGATGTGCGCTCGATAAAGCCGGCGAATTGGGTGATAAGGGGCAGAAACAGCAGCACGCCGATGACGTTGATGGTGATCTGGGCGTATGAAGTCTGACGGGCCACGGCCGACAATCGCAGCGAGGCGACCAAACCGGTGACGCAGGAGCCGATATTGGCGCCCAAAATGATCCCGATGGCGCCGGGCAAGGTGATGGCGTTGCTGATGCCCATCGCCACGACCATGCTGGTGACGGCCGTGCTGCTTTGGGTTAGGGCTGTGGCCAGAATACCGGCCAACACGCCGACCAGGGGATATTGGCCCATCAGGATCAGCGTGTTGGCGACCCATGGAATCTCGGTCAGCAGGGCCAGCGCACTGGCCATATAACTCATGCCGACAAAGATGATGCCCAGGCCCATGAGAATCTGGCCATATTTGCGCCAGTCACGGTTGGGGAAGAACTCCATGAAGACCCATCCCAGAATCACCAGGATGAGCCGAAAATTGCCGATTTCGAAGGCGACGATCTGGGCGGTGATAGTCGTGCCGATCTCCTGGCCCAGCATCACCATGATGGCCTGGGGCACGGCCATCAGATTGGCGTTGACCAGACCGATCATCGTGACCATCAGCAGGCCGCTACTCTGCAGCAATGCGGTGGCGGCCGTGCCGAAGGCAATACTCTTGAGACGACTATTGGTTACCCGATCGAGCCACTTTTGGATCTGATCGCCGGCCAGTTTCTCCATGCCCGAGCTGAGCTGGGAAATGCCGAAGAGGAACAGGGCCAAACCGCCCAAAACCTGAATGAATCCTAACATGAATTTCTCTTTTATTTATTGGAATAATACATAGGCAGCGTTGATGACCTCAGGAGATGATCAATTGACTCCACTCGGGATGGTAATGGGTTATTTGAATTTCGCCAAGTGTTTTTCCGCTCCCTGCCCCAAGCTTCTTCCCCAAACAAGCCGCCAGCCAGGTTCGAGCGTGATCCCGGCTATTCGCTGCCCGGCGGCTTCCCGTTGGCGTCGCTTGCGTCGGCGGATAGCCGGCCATCCTCTCCATAGACCTCCCGCGCCTTGCTCGTTCCCGTCGGCGGGCCGATGATGCCCTGATCCTCCAGCACGTCCATGAGCCGGGCGGCGCGTGTGTAGCCGATGCGGAAGCGTCGTTGCAGCAGCGAGGTTGACGCCTTGTTGAGCGAGCGCACGAGGGCGATGGCCTCCGGCAGGAGGTCGTCATCGCTATCGAGTGTGTCGCCGCTGTTGTTTTCCATTTCCTGCAGCGCCTCCCATAGCGGCTGCTGCAGCACGTCTCGACGTGCCACGTCCCCCTGTGCCGTATTCCCGGGAGCCACGTCATCGTAGTCCATATCCTCGGGCGACGGCCGCGGTTCCGGAGCGATGAACACCGGCCCATGAGAGGGCGTCTCCGGCGGCCGAGTGGGAATTTTCGGCGCGCGCTGTTGCGGGGCGGGGACGTCGGTGGCCGTTTCCGGTTCGTTCAGATGCGACACCGGCGGCGGCACGATCTCGGTTGACGGCCGCCGGTTGGTGGTTGGGCCGGTCGGGTCGACGATGACCACCGGCGTTTTCGCGCCTTGAGTCTGACCGCCCGCGGCCGCCGGCGGGGCTTCAGAGGCTTGCGCGCCGGTGGGAGCGGGGATTACCTGCGCCCGGCGAGCCGTCTGCCAGTAGCTGATGAGGCGCTGCAACTCGAGGTCGCTAACGAAGCATCCCTGCAAGCGCACGGCCGTGGCCGCGTCGGGGCTTTGAAAGAGCATGTCTCCCTGTCCCAGCAGCCGTTCCGCGCCGGTCGTATCCAGGATGACACGGCTGTCGGTGCCGCTGGCCACGGCGAAGGCGATGCGCGCCGGGAAGTTGGCCTTGATCAAGCCCGTCACGACATCAACCGACGGCCGTTGGGTGGCGATGACCATGTGGATGCCCGTGGCGCGGGCCATCTGCGCCAGGCGGGTGATGCTGCGCTCGGTATCCTCCGGGGCCAGCATCATCAGATCGGCCAGTTCGTCGATGACGATGACGATATAGGGCAGCTTCGGGGTGTTCGTGTCGCGGCGAATCTTTTTGTTGTATTCGGCGATATTGCGCGCGCCCGCCCCGGCAAACAGTTTGTAGCGGCCGTCCATCTCGCGCAAGGCCCATTGAAGCGTGCCGATGACGCGATCCATATCAACCACCACCGGCGCGGCCAGATGGGGAATGCCGTTATAGCCGGTCAGTTCGACGCGCTTGGGGTCGACCATGACCAGCCGCAGGTCGTCGGGCGTGTTCTGCAACAGCAGGCAGGCGATCAGGCCGTTGACGCAGACCGACTTGCCCGAACCGGTCGTTCCGGCGATGAGTACGTGGGGCATGGCCGCCAGATCGGCGACGATGGGTTGCCCGGCCACGTTTTGGCCCAGACCGATGCGCAGCGGCGACTTCATCCGGCCATATTCGGCCGATTCGACCACGTCGCGCAATGAGACCAGCGCCTTGGCGCTATTGGGCACTTCGATGCCCACATATCCCTTGCCGGGCACGGGGGCCTGAATGCGGATGGAGCGGGCAGCCAGCGCCAGCGCCAGGTCGTCGGCCAGGCTGGCGATCTTGCCCACCTTGACTTTCGTCCGCTTGCCGCCGCGCTGGATGACGTAATTCGGCTCCACCCCGAATTGGGTGATCGTCGGCCCCTGGTTGATCTCCACCACCGTCGCCGGCGCGCCGAAGCTCTCCAGTGTTTGCTCAATGACCTCGACTCGCTCGCGAATGGAGGTGCTGTTGACATCGATGTCGGTGCCGGATTCGAGGATGTCGACTACGCGGGGCAGCGTCCACACTGATCCGGCGGCCGCGGCCGAGGCAACGGCGGGCGTGTCGGTGCCGATGAAGACCGGCGGTGGCGCGTCCTTCTGTCCCCGCTTTGCCTTCTCGCGAACAGGGGGCTGGGCGGATTTTTCCGGTATCGGCGCTGTGTCGGCGGTTTTGGCTCTGGCAGGAGGATCGTCGGGGATCAGGCGTGGTTGAACCGGGTCGGGCGTCGTGGCCGGTCTTTCGCGGCCGGGATTGATACGCACTTCACGCCCCGCCGGCTCCGCGCCGGTGGATGGCCGCGGCTCGGGCGACAGCCAGCCGGAGACGCGCTCGCGCGTCAGGCCTGACGCCAGCACGATTCCCGCCAGACCGACGACGACCAGCGTCACGATCGCGCCCAGATCGCCCAACATGCGGATCAGCGCCGTGGCGAGGAGCGAGCCGCTGTAGCCGCCGCCCTTGCCGGCCGCGGCCACGGCGTACAGGTCGGCATAGGCCGAGTTGCCCTGAAAGGCTACCATCGAGGCGATGGCCAGGAAGACGAGCAAGATGACGCCGGAACCAAGCAAACGGAAGTAGGGCAGTTCCGGCTCCTGCTCCATGCCGCGCAGGACGAGGAAGACGCCGATAGCGCCGGTGATGACGGGAATGATGATGCGGCCGATGCCGAAGCCCAGAGCGGCTATGCCCGACAGCCATTGGGTGAATTGCCCCTGATTGGGCGAGAGGAGGCTGAGCGTCAGAACGGCCGTCAGGAACAGAATGATGATTCCCGCCAGCAGGCTGCGTTGGCCGTCGTTGAGGCGTGGTCCCGGGGACGGCTTTTTGGCCGGTGATTTCCGAGGCTTGTTGGCGGGCTTGGGGGTAGCCGTCTTGCTCCGTGAACCGGTTTTACTCTTGGTGGTGGCGCTGACCTTGCGCGTGCTGCCCGGCCGGTCGCTGTTTTTCCCCGTTGCCATAGCTCAAATGTTCCTGCGCGCTCATTATAGCATAGGCGTCATAATTCGACACCGACCCGGGTTTCCAGTTGACAGATGTCGCGGTACAGCTAGAATCGCGAACTCAAGGCCACTATGCAATCAGATTTATCCGGGGAGCACCCTGACGTGCCCGAACAAGACGAAGCCGAAACTGCGTCGCAGCCTGACGAACGGCTGCAAGACGTGCCGGCCTCCGAGGTTGAAGTAGACACTTCGCCCGAGGCGCCCTCCGAGCCGGCCGAGCTGTCACCGCCTCCGCCACCCCGCCTCTCTCGCGCCGACCGCGACCTGCATGATCGCCGGCGCCGTCGGTTCGCGGCCTGCGGCCGTTGCAGTTACTTCGTGGCCGATTGCGGGCTTTACCTTGGGGAGTCTGTGCTCCAGAGCGCCATCCTGGCCGCCGGCGACGGCTGGCTGCAGGTTGAGGGCGACGCCACCCTTCACAAGCTGGCCATGAACGCTTATGGCGTCCACCTTGACGAGACCTTTGAGCTATTTGACGGCATATGCCCCGAATGTCGCCGCCGCTTCGTCCTTGCCAGAGAAAGGGACGATATCACCCGCCTGAAAATCCGCCTCTAGCGAAGAAGAAAAACCCACAACTTGCATCGATTACATGGCCGGTGATGCGAGCGTCACCGGTAATAGTCGATCCACTGCATCGAGAATGAAGAATAGTCGTCCTCGAAGAAGTGCGGGGGCAGGGTGATCTCGAAGCCGTCTTCCGTCCGGGTGATGTCGGGGTAATAGATGTCGGCCGAGGGCGATGCCTGCGACACCTGGCCGTTTTCGTCAACAACCGACACCATCAGCGGCGGGTCGGGCGACTCGTTGCTGGAGCGACCGGTCGTCAGGATGCAGTCACCGTAGCTGATTTCCAGATGCTCCAACCCGCGCAGCCGGAGCAGGACGATGATCGTCTTTGGCCATTCGCCGGCGCTCAGGCTCGCGGTCAGGCCGTTGATACCGCGAGGGTCGGTCACGTCGATGAAGGCGCGGCCGTAGGTGATGGACAGGGCGGCCGCGCTGCCGGCGGGGCGGTCGAGGGTGATATCGATCATGGGTTGGCGCTTTCTTCTTCTCCGTGCCCGGCAAGCTCTATTTTTTTCAGCCGATACAGCATTTCCTGAGTGATCTGGCGATGTTTGCCGCTGATGTCGGCCTGGATGCCGAAGAGGATGATCAGCGTGCCCACCAGCAGGAGGCCCAGACCCAGGGTGAGCGATTGAATATAGCGGCCGACGCCACTGTCCCCGCCAAGGTAGTGGATAAAGAAGCGCGTCCAGAGGGCCGCCCCCGCCAGCAGGAACGGCACGGCGATATAGCTGAAGGTTCGCAGCGGCTCATAGAAGGCATAGAGTCGCAGGATGGTGCCCGCCTGGGCCTTGATGAAGTGCCACATGCTGTTCTGCAGGCGCGACGGCCGCGTGGGCGGGTTGGTCGTCACGGGCACGCTCTCAATTCCCAGCCCGCCCTTGCCGGCCTGGATGATCGTCTCCAGGGTATAGCTGTAGCGAGTCAGGATGGTGAAGCGCAGAGCCGCCTCGCGCGAATAGGCTCGAAAGCCGCTGACCGGGTCGGCCACGGCCACGCCGCTGACGTTGCGCACCATCCAGCTCCCCAGCGCCAGCATCCGCTTCTTCATCCAGGAGAAATGCTCGATCGTTTGAACCTGGCGGTCGCCGATGACGATGTCGGCCCGCCCGGCCAGGACAGGCGCGATGAGGTCGGGGATGTAGCGGCCGGGATACTGGTTGTCGGCGTCGGTATGGACGATGATGTCGGCCCCCAGGCGCAGGCAGGCGTCGATGCCCGACTGAAATGCCTGGGCCAGCCCCAGGTTGCGCGGGTGGCACACGATGTGGTTGACGCCCAGGCGCTCGGCCACAGCGGCCGTGCCGTCGTGGCTGCCGTCGTCGATGATCAGCGTCTCGATGCAATCGATGCCGGGGATGACGCGCGGCAACTCCTCGATGACCGCCGGCAGTGTCTCGGCTTCGTTGTAGCAGGGGATCTGGATGATCAGCTTCATGGCGGTTTCAGTGAGACTGGTTTGAACCCCCTGTTCAATCTCGCCCGGCGATGATGTCGTCGATCTCGATCAGGTGCAGCCCTTCCCACAGGTAGATGTTCAGATTCACCCGGAGGTCGTCGCTGACGGCGATGCCCTCGGCCCGCAATAAAGTAGCCTGCCGGTTCGCGCCGTCGTCCATGTCGGGGGTGCTGATCCGTCCGGCAACATTGATGACTCGGTGCCAGGGGATGGGTGGGTCGTTCTTCATCTTGTCGCCCGAAGCCGCCAGCGCATAGCCGACGGCGCGAGCCGCGTTGGCTCGGCCGAGCATGGCGGCGACGCGGCCGTAGGAGGTGACGCGGCCGCGCGGAATTCGTCGCACGACGGCGTAGACCTGACGATAGAAGTCCGGTTTCCTGACGTCCACAATGGGGTCAAGTGTAGCCGAGTCAGGGTCACCGGCCAAACGGCCGCCGCTGAATTACTGTTCACGCGAATATGAAGGAGGTTCAAGAGGAAGTTCCCCCCGGATGAACGGGCGGAGCCAGAAATTTATGAAAGAAATTAATGATTTGAGATTGTGTTTATGGAACATTTGTGCTATTATATAGATGGAAAATACGCAGCTTATGGAACGTTTGCGTAGAACATGTTACTATTTGCCTCGGCGGCTCCGAGGATTTCTCGGCCGATTAGCGCGGGGCACGACTTAAGGAGAATCGCAAATGTATCAGAAAATCGTGATTGTTGGACGTCTGGGTCGAGACCCGGAGATGCGATATATGCCGGATGGCACGGCCGTGACCCATATCAATGTGGCCACCGACTGGCGCAGGACCGACAAGGCCACCGGCAAGCAGATCGATGAGACGACCTGGTTTCGGGTGTCGGTCTGGGGCCGCCAGGCCGAGAGCGTCAATCAGTACCTGAGCAAAGGGTCGATGGTATTGGTTGAAGGCCGCCTGCGGCCCGACCCACAAACCGGAAGTCCGAGAATCTACACGCGCCAGGACGGCACGGCGGGAGCTTCCTTCGATATGTTCGCTGAAAACGTGCGATTCATCGGCGGAAGAGGCGATGGCGGCGGTGCGGCCGGCTTCGACGGCCCCGCAGGCGGCGGCTCCTCGGCTCAGGAAGAAGACGACATCCCCTTCTAGGCCTGACGCCGGTTTCCCAACCGGTTTTGTGGCGTCGGCCGTCCCGGAGTGGCTTGCCGGGCTTGAGTTGCCGCGCGACAACCAGTGAACCAATAAAAAACGCGGATAAGAGTTTTGAGTCTCTTATCCGCGTTTTGCATGAACTTAAGTCAAAGCGCGCAGTTCGCTATCTGCCCATCCCCTGATGGCCGCCGCCCTGGCCGTCGGATGACACCTGGACCGGTGCGGGCGCCTCAGCCGCCGCCGCTTCGACTTGCGCCGCGGCCGCCGCCTGACCGGCCGCCAGTGCGGCTTCCACCTGGGCCGCATCGGGCCAGTCTACCTCCAGCGCATGGCATCGGCCGCGAACCATCCAGCCATAGGGCGTGTTCGGCGCGGGATTTATGATGGTCATCTCAATCGGCGGCGAACCGTCGCCCTTCACGAAGAAGACCTGCACGTGTACCGCCTCGAAGGTGATATCGATGTCATGAATCCAGCCGCTGTCGGTCCACCCCTCATCGGCCCACCACGTGGCCAGGACGCGGCCGCCGACTTCCTTGACGACGAAGGTGCCGCGACGAGCCACACCGGTGCCCATTTCAAAGTCGATCCGCAGACAACTGTCCAGTCGCGGCAAGTCCCGGGTCGGCGTGGCTGTGCCCTCGTTGGGGCCGGGAGACGGCACCAGAGTAGGCGGCAGGGTGGCCGTGGGCGTCGCTGTCGGTGTCGACGTTGACGTGGCTGTTGGAGTAATGGTAGCCGTGACCGTGATCGTGCCGGTCGGGGTGGCCGAAGTCGTGGGCGTGATGGTTCCCGTCGGGGTGATCGTCGCCGTCGCTGTGGGCGTAATCGTCGGCGTTTCGGTAGCTGTCCCCGTCGGTGAAGGCGTTGGCGTCACCTTGTTCGGGCACTCCCGAACAAGCAGCCCAACGCTGTCATTGGCAAAAAAGGTCAAGTTCCCGCTCGTTGGGTTGACAAAGCTTTCGCGAGTCACCATCCCTTGAGGTACTGTGTGGATCTCGACGCCATTGAGGAAAAAGTGGTTGATCCGATCATCAACGTCATCATCGATCTGGACGTAGTGGGTCACACAACCCGCTTCTACAAAACCGAAGTTTACCTCAGCATGATACAGGAAAACCCCGCCATCCGGGGTAAACGAGAACTCCCAAACGCGCTCATTGGGCAGAGCAGTATAGGTTGGCCCGGGCACTTCCTTGTAATCATTGGCGTGATACTTTACAAGGAAGACATGCGAAGGGTCGATGGTATACGTCGCCGCCCCTTCACCAAGGAAAGTGACGCTGGGCAGTTCCGGAAGTTCCTGCCGAGGGGTGCCGAGGGATTCCCCTCGCGGGCCCATCATGCTCACCCAGGCGACTATTAGAAGGGTAATAAATCCCAAAAAGCCGATACTTTGTTTCACGTCCTACCTCCTGCCAATCCTTATGACGGGCATTTATGGATCAATTTGGCATAAGTACTTTAGGCCATGCAGCAGCGAGGCTTGCACACCTTTAAAGTGTACTGTATCGAAATATTCTTACAATAAAACTAACGTGAATTTTAATCACGACGTCTGGTCATAAAAGCCGGTCGGGAAAGCACAAGGGGCATGCCTGCGGCACGCCCCTTGCTTCAAATGACGGCTAACGATCGGCCGGATCAGGTCGTCTTGAGGCGAAAAGCCATGACGATAGCGGCGATACCGCCGACGACGGCGAAGCCGCCCAAAACCCATGGCAGCATGACGGTGGCAATCAGCGCGTTGCTCAACAGGATGAGGCCGAGGATGATGTTGACGACGCCCAACAAGCCGATCCCCCAGCCCGCGCCGCGGAATGCCTGGAGAATATTGACCACGCCCAGCATCAGGGCCTGGACGCCCAGAATGACCACCACGGCCAGTCCAAACGCCAGTGTGCCGCCGATGGGGTTATTGATGATGAAAAGACCGGCCCAAATGCCGATGATGCCGCCGATCAGCTTCAGGCCCCAGGCCGAGCGATCGATGAAGATGCTGACGATCTCCATGATGCCCGAGATGAGCCAGTAGATCGCCAAAATCTGGGCCAGCACCAGGGTGGTGGCGGTCGTGTTCGTGAATAGCAAAATACCGACAACAACCAGGGCGATACCTTGAATAAGCGGTATCCACCAAGGCATTGCCCTTTTCTGCTCGCCAAATGCTGCTTCAGATGTCATGAAAAATTACTCCTTGCTAAACGATTCAACGAAAACAATTGATGTTTCATCAATAGGATAGAGTATAACCGGATTTTTAGACCGATCAAACCGGCTTTTCAGCCTAGATCTGCGGCAGGACAATGCTCTGCTGGAACTGGTACTTCCCCTTGCGGTCGGCATAGGACACCTCGCAAACCTCATTCGCCTGGAAGAACAGCACCTGGGCGATGCCCTCGTTGGCATAGATGCGCGCCGGGAGCGGGGTCGTGTTGGATATCTCCAGGGTGACGAAACCCTCCCACTCCGGCTCGAACGGCGTCACATTCACGATGAGGCCGCAGCGGGCATAGGTGCTCTTGCCCAGGCAGATGGTGATGACGTCGCGCGGGATGCGGAAATACTCGACCGTCTGGGCCAGCACGAACGAGTTGGGCGGGATGACACAGGCATCGCCATGATGATCGACGAATGATTGGGGGTTGAAGTTCTTGGGATCGACAATGGCCGAGTGAACGTTGGTGAATATCTTGAAATCGTTGCCGACGCGAACGTCATAACCATAGGATGACAGGCCATAGGAAATGACGCCGTCGCGAATTTGCCCGTCGACGAACGGCTCGATCATCCTTCTCTCCTGCGCCATCCGTCGAATCCAGTGATCGGGTTTAACTGACATGCAATATCCCTCGCTGTGCGGCCGCAACCGGCCGGAAGTTTGCCCAAATTGTGGCCGATTCGCGATGGCTGTCAAATACTTCAGCGCCTTGCCCGGACGAAATAAACGAAAAGGCGCGACGCAGATTCAAAAACCTGCCGTCGCGCCCTGATATGGCGTCCCGCGTTACCGCCGTCCGGCGGTTGCGATCCGGTCTAGTTCGCGGCCCTGAAGGACACGATCAGCGCGCCCTCGGCCGTGCGCAGTTCCAGGACGTTGCCGCGGATGCTGTAGGTCGCGGCCTTGGCCAGCATGACGGTGAAAGCTGCTTCCTGCTCCATAACGCCTTCCGGCTCGGGGCAAAGCTTGCGGGTCGTCGCCGGCGGCTCAATGGTGATATTTTGGCCGTCGAGCGTGTAACCGGTCATATAGTTGTTGCAGCCGGCCGAGCCGTTCAGCTTGCCGTCTTCAGTGAAGTTGGCGGTGATGGTCGTCCCATCAAGGACGTTGGTGACCGCTTCCTTGCCGTTGTTCACCATCGAGGCCGTCCATTCGGTGCCGACCAGACCCGCCGCCTGGGTGGCCTGGAAGACCGCCAGCGTCGCGCCGTCGGCGTCATAGATCTCCAGCCGGTCGCCGCTGATCACATAGCTGGCCGTCAGTTGCAGCGCGGCCAGAAAATCGGCCTCCTGCTGCATGCGCTCCGCCGGCTCGCAAGCCATCAGGGTTGACCCGGCCTGGCCAATGGTCAGGCTCTCGCCGTCAACAGTGTAGGTGGCGAAGTAGGAGTTGCACCCGCTGTTGCCGCTCATCTGCCCGTCCGGGCCAAACTCGGCCGTCGGCTCCGTGTCGGCCAAAATGTCGACCAGTTCCCCGGCCGCGTTGCGATAGGACACAAGCGCCCAGCGCACACCTTCCAACCCCTGAACATTCATCACTTCATTACTCTCCGCCTTGCCGGCCTCCACGGCCGGTTGGCTGGTGGATTCCATCGGCCCGGCTTCCGGCTCGCCGCCGGTGGGGGCGCAAGCAACCAGGGCAATCGCCATGGACGACAGAATGATCATTAACAAAACTAACTTCTTCATGATATTTCCTCAGTCATTCCGATTTGTTGCTCGCGCCCCAAACGAGGCGCGGCGGCGCCATCACAGGCGCTCACCTTATATGACGCCATCAAGGAAATAAAAGTTCCCGTCTCCACCCTGGATAATAAAAAACCGGGCGCTCGGTTGAGCGCCCGGTCTCAAAGGACGTTAATTGTCGAAGGCAGCAGGCTGATAGACCTGCACGGTGATGTGGGGGGCCTCGACATCGACAGCGATGTTACTGGCCGGGCCGCCGTGGAAGGTTCCCGTGCGACCGGCGTTATCGCGCGCCCGCACCTGGAAGGCATAGACGCCGTCCCCTTGCGTCGCCGTGAATGACGCGCTGGTGCCGGCGACGTTGTTCAGCCAGGCTTGCCAGGGGCCGCCGTTGAAGCTGAACTGCACGTCATAGGCCACGATAGTCGTCCCCGGCGCGGCTTCGCCTTGCCATTGCACGTTGAAGGTGTTTTGCAAGGTGACCGACGGGTTGAAAGGCGTGATGAAGGCCACCGGATTGCCCAGCGAGATGGTCGTCTGCGCTTGCGGGTTGCTGGAGAACGTCTGGATATTGCCCACCCGGTCGACGGCGCGTACGCGGAAACCATACACCTGGCCGGCGAAGGCGTTGGTCACGGTTCCCATCGTCGCCGTGGTCGTGACCAGGAAGGGTGTCCATGCCCCGCCGTTCAGCTGGAACTGGACGTCGAAGTGGGCGATGCCGCTGCCGCCGTTGGGGCCGCTGCCCGTGTCGGTTCCGCCCCAGGTGACGTTAAACGAGTCGGCGAAGGTGTAGGGCGGCAAGGCGTTGACCGTGGCGTTGGGGGGCACGGTGTCGACCGTCGTACCCGTCTCCGGCGCTCCGGGGAAAGCCTCGATGTTGTTGGCTAAGTCAACGGCGCGCACGCGGAACTCATGCAGATTGCCGTTGCTGCCGGTGAAACTGGCCGACGTTTGCGTCGTCGCCGTCTGCCAGGCCTGCCAGGCGCCGCCATTGGTGCGCACCTGGACGTCGTAATGGCGAATGCCGCTGCCGCCCGGATTGTCCTGCCCCGTCCAGCTGACGGTGAAGGTGCCCGGCGACCATTGGGGCAAGGCCGTGACGCTGGATGTGGGCGGGGTGGTGTCGATTTGATAAGTGACCCTGAGGCGGGGGAAATTCGCATTGTTGGCGTTGATGGTGGTGAACACGCGCTCGCGCTGTTGCGGCGTCTCGTCACCCATGACCATGAACCCGTGATTGGCCCGCGTGCCCGAGACCCACTCGGCCACCGGCGCGGTGATGAAAGCTCGCACCCAGCCGGTCGTCGCCGGAACCTCGGCGATGCCGATCTCCGCGCCCCAGCTGGGGTTGAAGTTGTTCCATGTCAAAATGGACGCATCCCAGGGCGAGGTCAGAAAACGCGCCAATAAGCCCATAGGCTGGTCGTTGTTGGGCGAAAAGCCGTTCATGAAGACGCGCAATTCGGCCGTCTGGATCGTGGCGTTGGCAGGGATGCTGCTGACATCGAAGAACATAAACATGCGCTGCGCGCCGTTGCCGTTCGTCTGGTTGAAGCCGACGCGCATATTCGGGTCAAGGGACCAGTTCGTGGTCGGGCGGCCCGACGTCGTGAAGGTATCGGAGCCGATGGGTAAATCGACCGTTATATTGACGGCATCGCCGACCCGCGTTTCGTTCACGATGACCGGCTTCAGTTTGGACGCCAGTTCGGCGTCGGTGGGCTGGTCCGTGCCGGTCTGCCCTTGCGCCGGGGCCGGGGCCACGATGAACGCCATCAGCAACATCAGCACAAGGCCGATGGCCAATGGCCGGATATGACCGCTCGTTCGGCGGGATGGTTCAAAATCTCTCATATTCATACACTCCTTCGGTGGATTAATTATGTTAACTTGTAAACAAGGTTACTTGTTATTGTACGTAACAAATTAATGCCGTTTAAGGGTAGGGGAGAGGCAGCGGCGAAATCATCACCGTTTTGCAGAACCACCCTCATTCGCCGCTGCC
>CAYXNH010000065.1:0-14089 GCA_964466135.1 uncultured Ardenticatenaceae bacterium
CATGGGGGTCACAGGGTTCTATATTTCAGCCATTCTGGTGGAGAAGTGGTTCTTTGGCGAAGAGGCACGCGCCGAACGAAAGTTGCGCGCCACCGCCAGGGTCGTCGGCTGATGGAACTAAAAACGGTGGCTGCCGGGAGTGCCGACAACCACCGTCTGGATGAATGGTCTACGCCGTCTGACAGTCAGTAATCCGATTCCTACCAGCGATTGCGATCGCGATCCCGATCGCCGCGGCCCTGGTTGTAGCCACCGCCGCCACCCTGGTTATAGCCACCACCGCGATTGCGGTTGTCGGGTCGACCGCCACCGTAGCCACCACGGCCGCCGCTGCCGCCGGCCGGGCGCTCTTCGCGCGGTTTGGCTTCATTCACCTTCAGCGGACGGCCGCCGAGGGAATACCCGTTCAATGCTGCAACAGCCGCGTCAGCTTCGGAGTTGTCCATTGCTACAAAGCAAAATCCACGAAAACGGCCTGTCTCCCGGTCGTTGATCATATCGACCGAGTGGACGTCACCGTAGGTGGAAAACAACTCGCGAACCTGTTCTTCGTCCGTGTCAAACGGCAAGTTACCAACGTAAAGCTTTTTCATCTTCCTTTTTCAAACCCCAAGAATACTAATGTGTGTGATCTGCTGTATGGGCGTGCCCGTGGGCGATTTCATCCGATGTCGCCCGGCGTAAACCAACGATCTCAATCTCAAAATGCAGGGTCTCCCCGGCCAGAGGATGGTTCATATCGAGGAGAGCGCCATCATCGCGTAACTCCGTGATATAGGCTTCCATCTGTTGGCCGGTGTTATTATCAACCATGCGCAGCCCCATGCCTTCTTCCAGATCGACATCCCCAGGAAAGGCATCATAGGGTACCAACTCATAGGCTTCCGGGTCGACGTCTCCGTAGGCGTCGTCGGGATTGACGCTGACTTTGCGAGCGTCACCAACTTTCAGGCCCGTCAGCGCTTGCTCCAGTCCCGGTATAATATTTTGGGCTCCGTGCAAGTAGACAAGGGGATCATCGCTCGCGGCCGAGTCGATCTCTTCGCCATCATCCAGGCGCAGGACATACGCCAGGCTGACAACCAGACCGTCGGCGACGACGAGATCGCTGGCGGCGTGGTCGTCTTGCTTTACCAAATCGTTACTCAAACAGATCTCCTGAACCGGTGTGCTTCCAAATTTCAATACGCTCTACAGATCGGCCGCTCGTTCATAAAAAAAGCCGCCCTGACTTCGTAAGTCCAGGCGGCCGCGAATCGGACCCAGCAATACGCACACCAGTCAGAGTGTAATATAACGAACTGCTGGGGCTGTGTCAAACCGAGTTTTTCGGTTGTGGTATTTAACTGGTTTTGTCGGGACGGGGGTGAGCGCACCCCTGTCGCGTGCTGTTCGATGGCGCGGAGGCGAGCTTATCGGCCGTCCTCCGCGCCCTGAAATATACCTCTAGAGAGGCCAGTCACGCAGAATACGGGCAGTCTCCTCGCGGTGTCCTGTTTCATCGCGCACCATGTCTTCCAGCTGCACCTGCAGGCCCTTGTCGCCATAGGCTTCGGCTTGGGCGGACCGCTCGGTGTAGCCCGCGACGGCACGCGTCTCGGCTTCCAGAATAGCTTCCAGCATTTCCCGATCATTTTTGGCCGGTTTCACCGGATTCGCCGAAGTGGTCGGCTCGCCGCCCAGGGCGACAATCTTGTTGGCCAGGAATGTAGCGTGGCCCAGCTCGTCCGGTACTTCAGCCATCATGAATTGCACCAGTTGGGGACGATACGGGCCGGTCACTTTGGCGGCGTAGACGGTGTACTGGATCACGGCTGACAACTCTTCGGCGAGATCGCCGTTCAATTTATCGATCAATGTCTTTTTGTCCATGGATTGTTTTTCCTTCGCTAGTGTTGTCCGGCGGGTGGAAAGGTAGGACGGCGACCGTGCCGGACGACGGGCCGTCGTTGAAAGCACTAATATGTGAATTTTACCACAAATTCCGGTGGTTGACACCCGAGGAGGTGCGGGTTCAGGCTGCACTAAGGTTGAACATGGCGAGTGATTGGTTAGGCCGGCAGCTTGTCCCAGGCGCTTTCAGCCCAGCGAATCATCAGTATATGTAATCCCCAGGTGAGGGCGACCAGCAGACCCAGCGCTACGACCGGAGGCAGGAGCGACCACTGCGGAAACACCAACGATAGCCCGAAGCCCAGGGCGACGAGGAGCGACGCCGGCAGGCCGTAGATGATCGTCAGGATCAGCGAGAAAAAGCCGCCTCCCTGGGTCACCATGCGGCGGGGGTCCGTCCATTCGAGGTTGGCGAAGCGAAACCCTAACGTGATGTTCATCGCCAGCAGCCCGTAGCCAAGCACAAGCCCCGTCGCCAGGGTGTAGGGCAACCATGCCAGACTGTAGCGGGTGAAGAACCACGCCACCACCAGAGCCAGCAAAAATACGATGACGAACGGCAGATAGATGCCGTGCAACTTGGCCTGCCACACGTCGCGCGGCCGCAACGGGGCGGACTTCAGCAGGGGGAACGATCGCCCCTCCAGCGCGAGGGCATAGAGGGCCATGTTGGACAGGAACACATAACCGACGAAGAAGGCATAGGAGGCGATGATCACGCCGGAACTGAAAATACCGGTGAACACCCGCCACACCACTGGCCCCTCAGTCGACATGCCGGTGGCGGAGTCCATCAGACTCATGTCGCCGCCATTGCCACGAAAAATGGCCAAACCGCCGACGACGATGGCGATGAACCCGCCGCCGAGGAGGCTGATAAGCTGACGCGGATCGCGAAGGCGCATCAGCCAATCCTTGTAGCCGATGGCGGCGGCCAGCGAGCGGCCGCCGAAGACCCCGCCATCAGCCTCGAGGCCGCGACGCTTGCCGCCTGCGCTCTGCGTCTTCAGCCAGCCGGAGAGATACATCCTGTCGGCGGTCATGATGATCAGGACGAATAAGCCGATGGTGATTAGCAGGTAGACGCCGATGCCTAATAAACCGGTGGCGTCGAGTGTGCCCGCATCCAGGGCCATCAAACCCCGCCCGGCCCACAGCGTGGGAATGGGTAGCCGCTCGATGGCCCCCACGAACTGATTAAACGGCTCCATCGTGGTCGCCGATTCGACTTCAAAGGTGAAGCCACCGTCATCGAGAAAGAGCCGAGGCAACTGGAAAAGCAAGGCGATAGCGATACCGATGAAAGCATAGGCGGCCGCCAGCAGTTCGCTGAGGCGGTTCACCGGCAACCAGCGCACCAGCAACATCGCCAACACGGCTCCCAACGACAGACCAAATAGCGGCGCGAAGAGCAGCAATAGCGCGCCGACTATGTAGTAGACCGGCCCCGCGCTCATGCCGATTCCGTATCCAGCGAAGGCTGGCCCGGCGACGGCGAACAGCAGCAGAAGCGTCGACGGCAGGCGACTCAACAGCTTGGCCGTCATCACCGAGCGCGCGTGGACCGGTGCGACCATCAACTGGTCAAGATCGCCACTGAGGAACAACGCCTTCACCGACTGATTCAGGCCGGTGAACAGCACGCCGACAAGCACGAAAGTCAGAATCATCCCCGGCACCAACCCTGGGGGGATGTGCACCGGCAGATTAGGCTGGGCCAGGAATGAGAGGCCAAAGCCGGCGAAAGCCGACATGGCCCCGATGGCCAGTACGCCGAGGCCGCCGAGAAGGAGCAGCAGAACGCGCCATTGCGATTGGCCGCCGATCTCCCGTCGATCGAGCTTCCAGTATAGTTGCATCAGCAACCAGGAATCATGCACCATCGGCCAGCTCCTTGACCAGGGCATCGACCTCCTGGCCGCCGGTCAGTTCCAGGAAGATGTCCTCCAGTGATTGATCGCCACGCATCCGGCGCATTTCCTCGACTCGGCCATCGGCCACGATCTTTCCCTTGTTGATGATGATCACCCGATCGCACATCGTCTGAGCGATCTCAAGGATATGGGTGGAAAAGAAGATGGAGCGCCCCTTGTCGCGGTTCAGGATCATCAGGTCCTTGATCAGGCGCGCCGAGCGAGGGTCAAGCCCCACGGTCGGCTCGTCCATGAAGACCAGTTGCGGGCCGTGGAGGAACGCACCGATGATAGCCACCTTCTGCTGCATGCCGTGACTGAAGGTGTCGAGATAGTTACCGGCCACGTCGGTCAGATCGAACATTTCCAGCAGCGGCCGCATGCGTTCTTCAACCTTGGCCGGATCGACTTTATACAGTTGGCCGATGAAACGCAGATATTCCCCCGCTTTCAGCTTGCCGTAGAGGTTGGGCGTATCGGGCACGTAGCCAATGCGCGACTTCGCTTCCAGCGGTGATTCGTTGATATCGTAACCGGCGATGCGGGCCACACCGCTCGATGGGGCGAGCAAACCGGTGAGCATCTTGATTGTGGTTGTCTTGCCCGCGCCGTTCGGCCCCAGGAAGCCGACGATCTCGCCGGGTTGAATCGTGAAGGTAGCGTCATCAACGGCCGTGAAATCACCGAAGACACGGGTCAGGTTGTGAGCTTCCAGGAGAGGTTCAGTCATAAGGACTCCTTGCCATAACGGATGGCGTCCCGGATTTTACTCCACGAAGCCTGGCCTACGCCAACATGACGCCCGCTCTATGCTCATCCCACGGCCGTTGAAAAGGGGGAACAAGCGCCCGCTGGATGTCGTTTTTCACTTACAAGACCGCGCGGAATCCATATCCAGCGGCCGGAGAGAATAGCGATGAGACGATTCACGAAGCAAACAATTAAACAATACCTGACTCGGCGGTTCGAGACGATCCGGCATGAGGTGAGCATCCATTGGCAAGAGATGGCCGCGGCCGAGGCTCCGGCGGGCACGCTGGCGGCCGCGTTTGCTGTGGGCACGCTCATCAGCACCATCCCTGTCCCTCTGGTTGACATGGCTCTGGCGGCGTATGTGACTCGTCGCTATGACGAGATGCCTCGCGCCCCTTTTTTCTCCGGCATGGCTTTGGCCAATAATCTGGTCATGGCCCCGCTCTATGCCTCGACGCCGCGGGTAGGCGGGCTGGCACTAGGCTGGCTGGCTACCCATACGCCGATTGCGGCTCCCGAGGCGTTTCTGCTGCGCATCCTTGTCGGCTATTTGCTCATCGCGCTTGGGCTGGCTCTGGGCAGCTACGTGTTGGCCGGCACCGGCTTTCGAAGCTACCAGGTGGTTCGACAGCGGAGTAAGCTGCCTGATCCCGAGGTGTGATGAAGATTGCGCAGATGGAGATTCTTGACAACGGTCACAATCATCACTATTATATTGATATCAAACTATTAGATGTCAAATAAAGTTATATGAGTACACATTACCGGGGAACTGAACAAGAGAGGCGAGCCCTTGACGCTTTCATCAAGCTGAGCCGCGCGGCCGAATCCGTCGGCGGGCGGGTTAACGATCATCTTCGAGAGGATGATCTCAGTGTCAGTCAGTTCGGCGTGCTCGAAGCGTTGCATCACCTCGGGCCAATGCCTGCCGGCCGGCTGGCCGAGAAGATCTTGCGCAGCAGCGCCAACCTGACGCTGGTCATCGATAACCTTGTCAAGCGTGGGCTTGTCTCCCGCACACGCCGCCCGGATGATCGTCGCGCGGTGGAGATCAACCTGACGGACGACGGCCGCGAGCTTATCGCCGATATACTGCCCGGCCATGTGGCGGGGGTGGTTGATGCCCTATCAGTCCTGACACCGGACGAGCAAGCCTCGTTAGCCGCGCTCTGCCGCAAACTGGGGCTGGCACAGGGGACGATGCGGGAATAATCACCCGAACTATGTTATTTTCAATTCTGAAAAACCTCTATGAACAATAATCCTCATCGAAATCAACCCATTATTCGCGCCGGTGTCTCGCTGGACAAGGCCGAGGGCGCGCTGATCCTGATCCACGGCCGCGGCGCGACGGCCGAGAGTATCCTCGATTTGGCCGGGTTCCTGCCACACCCCGGATTGGCGTATTTGGCCCCGCAGGCGGCCAACTACACCTGGTATCCCTACAGCTTTCTGGTTCCGACGGCGCAAAACGAACCCTGGTTGTCTTCAGCGCTGGAGATGGTGGGCAGGACGGTGGCCGAGGCTGAGGCGGCCGGTATCCCCGCAGAACGGATCGTGCTCGGCGGTTTCTCTCAGGGGGCTTGCCTGGCGGTTGAATTCGCTGCTCGCCATGCCAGACGCTATGGAGGATTGTTGATTTTCAGCGGCGGGTTGATTGGCCCTGAGGGAACACCACGCAACTATCCCAACTCGCTGGACGACACACCGGTTTTCCTTGGTTGCAGCGATGTGGATCCCCATATCCCTTTGGCGCGCGTTCGCGAGACGGCCGAAATCCTGCAACGTCTGGGGGCCATTGTCGACGAGCGCATCTATCCCCGCATGGGGCACACGATCAATCAGGATGAGATCGACGCGGCCACAGGGCTGGTGGCTGGAGCAATGAAGATGGGGGAGGGGTAGCGGCGCGGGTGCACCTCAGACGGCGACGTTGTTGTTGAGCAGGAATTCGATGGCGCGAGCCAGCCGACCGGGATCGGCACCTTTCAGGATGACTATATTGGAACCGTCATCGTAGGCCAATTCGCGATATTCCGTCATATCGTCGCTGAGGAGGATGTGAAGCGCATCGGGGGAGCGTTCGCTTATCATGTCCAGGATGCAGGACGGGTCCTGGGGAAGGATATCAGTGTCGATGACGATGAGAGTCGGGTATATTTCCAGGAGGCGCTCGATCAATGCCTCCGAATCGACCACCCATTCAACATGTTCAATTGGGGAGATGGATAACAGCAACGCATCGAGACCTATTGCCAGGGTGTTCGATCTTGTCGCCAAAATCGCCGTGTCCATTCTGCAGCCGGTCATCACAAAATCACTTAAATACAGGTGGATAAGCTCTCGAAAAGCAGACATTATTTTAACCGACCTGTTGGCCGTTCACATACGTTATCTGTCGAGAGATAGCTGGAAGAAAGACGGATTCTTGCGATGGATCGAGGTGGCAATCGGCCGCAGGGAATAGGTCATTTGACCGATGCGACAGGCTGCAGCATCCGAATCCAGCCCGGAAGAGAGAGGAGGATCGCTCGGAAGGCGATTGTTTACTGGCCTGTGTTTTTGGAACCGGATTCGTCGTCCAACGTAGCGATGCCTTCCCGAAGCGCATACAGCGCCGCCTGCGTCCGATTAGCCAGATGGAGCTTGCTCAAGATGCTGCTGACGTGGCCTCGCGCCGTTCGCTCGCTGACGATTAGGGCCTCGGCGATCTCCTCATTCGAGTAACCCTTGGCCACCAGCTTTAATACATCCAACTCGCGCTCCGACAATGGTTCCGGTGTGGGGGGCAAAGTAGTTGGCTGGCTAAGCTCCATGATCAGTCGATGGGCGATGGTCGGGTGGAGCGATGCTTCTCCACGGGCCACATCACGAATGGCGCGAATTAGCTCTTCCGGGGATGAATCCTTGAGCAGATAACCCAATGCGCCCGCTTTGATGGCTGGAAAGACCATGTCGTCCTCGGCAAAGGAGGTCAACACCAGGATGCGGGCGTTGGGGAATTCGTTCTTGATAGTCCGAATAGCTCCGATACCGTCCAGGCGCGGCATCACCATGTCGATCAGGGCGATATCAGGCTTTAAAGCCTGGTATGCCAGGATTGCCTTCTCGCCATCGACCGCCTCGCCCACGACTTCCATGTCGGGTTCAGTGGCAATGAGCGCTCGCAGTCCTTCACGTACTACCGAATGGTCATCGCAGATCAAGATCCGAATCGTGTTTTCCATGTTCTCCGTCCAGTTGATCCAGATTTACCCGAACTGTCGTCCCTAGGCCGGGTCCCGTTAAAAGTTCAAATCGACCGCCGACCTTCTCCAGCCGTTCCTGCATACTGATGAGGCCCAGACCGCCAGTCATGACTGTTTCCGCCGGATCGAACCCCCGGCCATTATCGCCGATTTCCAGCATGGCGGTTCCATTCGATGATCGAATAAGAACCTGCACCTCAGTGGCAGAAGCGTGTTTCAAGGCGTTGTTAAGCGCTTCCTCCACTACTCGAAATAGCTGGGTCTGAATATCGGCCGGAAGCTCGTCATCCAATCCTACGCTAAGCCGAGCTTGAATACCCGAGCGACGCTCGACTGCGTCCAAACGCGCCTCGATAGCGCCAGCCAATCCGTCTTTCTCCAGCGCTGTTGGCCTGGATTCATATACCAACAAGCGCATTTCCTTCAATGACTGCTGGGCTAACTCGCCCAGACGTACGATATAGTCGATCGTGGCCTTACGGTCGCCTGTGAGGGCTAATCGTCGCGCCGCCTCGGCCATCAGCGACAGACTGTAGAGCGATTGAGTCACGGTGTCGTGCAGATCGCGCGCCAATCGCTGCCGTTCCCGCATCATGGCTTGCGCGGCCGCTTCACGCAGCTCCACCTGTCGGGTGATGTCTACCATTGCACCGATGGAACGTGTCGCACGGCCGTCCCCGTCTCTTAAAATATATCCCCGATCGAGAACGTAGGCATATGATCCGTCAAATTTCCGGAACCGATATTGTGCCTCCCAGGCTGAGTTATCGCCGGCCAAGGCATCTTGGAAACCTTCGGCGATCGAATCCCGTTCGTCTGGGTGAATGTGGCCCGTCCACCAGTCAAGCGGTACATAGTCACACCCCTCATAGCCATACATTGTGTGCAGACCGTTGCTGAAATCGAACATCCCTGTAGCGGTATCCAGATCCCATATAACGTCGCTGGTGATATCAGCAATAAGCTGGAGATATTCTTCGCCTGCCTGGAGAGATTTTTGTAGCGTCAGCTTCTCGGTCACATCCTGCATGACACCCAGGCGTGCGTGATAGCCCTCAATTGTGAGGGCGTAGCTGGTCACGTTTACGCTGATTATCGTGCCGTCTCGCTTCTGATGAGTCCTGATGCCGACACGCTCTGTCTCATCCGACAGCTTATGGATGATGTCAATAAAGCCTGCGTATTCCTCGGGTGGCCGGATATCCAGCATATTCATCGATGACAACTCTTCGCGGCTGTATCCGTAATGCTCCGCTGCTCGTTTGTTGGCCGCCAGTATTTTCGTGGTTGCCATGTCGAAAACGAAGATCGGCAGAGGCATGCTGTCGAAGAATAGCCTGGATCGGTTTTCCGACCGGCGTAACTCGTCTTGAGCGCGTTGGAATCGCCCCAGGTCCTGGACCAGGGTAATGATATAGTCTTGGCCTTTCCATTTCTCAAATTGGGTCGAAACCAGCACCTCTTTGACATCACCATTCGCGCTGTGCAGGTGATAGATGTGCTTTGGCTGTGGGTCGGAAGACAGGTTTAGAGGAGGTGATGGCGGATAGGGGAATAATTCGTCAACCGGTTGCAGATCCCGATAGGTCCGACCAATGAGTTCTTCGCGCGATCGGTCAAGAAGCCCGGCATAGGCCTCGTTGGCGTCGATGCATCGTCCATCGGCCAGAGAGGCCAGGCACATCGCCACAGGGCTGGCGTGAAATACCCTGGAAAAGAAACTGCCCGGCGTAATCAACATAGCTGGCTGCATGGTAGAGTTCATTGGTTGTTGAAGCAGGGAAAGCGCCTGATACTTCTTGATTATAGCGCAAGGGTGGAAGGTACTCAATGCCCTTGGGATACCCCAGTGAGATTTATTGGAATGCGAGCGCGCAAGGTCATGCCGCCCTTAACCCCGGGCCGGATTATCATCTCACCACCAAGCGCATCTATTTGCTTATGGATTGCCGCGGAATCGTTCACGGACTGTGATACATCCGGGCTTCGCCCGTCATCGCCGATCTCCAGCAGCAGATTTTGCTGCTCATCCCACAGCCGGACGGAGACGGATGTCGCCCCGGCATGTTTCAAAGACAGATTCAGCATATCTTGCGCCAGACGGAAGATATCTCCTTTCTGGTTAGTCGAAATGTCGGCCGTCAATTCGACTTGTAGTTGGAACTTCAATCCGGCGCGTTGTTCCACAGCCTCCAGTCTGTGGCGCAGCGCGGCCGCCAACCCCACTTGCTCCAATTGCGAGGGGCGCAGCTCGTAAACCAGAAGCCGCAATTGGCGCAGGGCTTGTCGGGATAGTTCCCCCAGACGGCCAATGTATTCTGTCGATAGTGGCTCGGCGTCATCCATCGAGTGTCGCCGAATTGCCTCAGCCATCAGGCTGAGGCTATAAAGCGACTGGGTTACTGACTCATGTAAGTCGCGTGCCAATCTCTGACGTTCCTCTTGGGCGGCCTGACCGGCAGCTTCAGCCGCTTGCAGTTGCTCAGTAATATCGACCATGGCCCCCAGGAAGCGAGCCGGCCGGCCGCTCTCATCCCGGATGATTCGCCCCCGATCCAGGACGTTCGCATATTCTCCGTCAGCGCTCAGGAAACGATATTCGCGTGACCAATGATCCTCTCCCGTGCGGATGGCTGTCTCCAGGGAGGTCTCAATGCCCGCTCGGTCGTCCGGGTGCAAGCGAGCGCTCCACCAATGATAATCCAGGGTTTCATCCCCCTCATAACCGAATTTGGTTTTGAGACTGGGACTCCATGTCGTTATATCCGTGGCCATGTCTCGAATTCGGATGGTGTCGGTCGTTACATCGGCCACGATACGCAATCGTTCCTGGTTTGCCCGTAAAGCCGCCTCGAATGTTCGCTGCTCGGTCACGTCGCGGATGATTGACAGGTTGATGGAACGGCCGTCGAGCACGACAGTGTCGCTGCTGACCTCGACCTCGATCACATCTCCATTCTTCAGAAGTTGGCGGCAAATGACTGAAGGGGCGCCGGGGGCATCCGATTTTGTGGCGCGCAGGAACTCCTCCCAGTCGTCCGCCGGTGTTAAATCGATCAGCGAAAGACCGGCAAATTCCTCGGGAGTGTAGCCGTACATCTCGCAGGCGGCCGGGTTTATGTCCAGGATGCGGTTGGATTCCTTATCGATTACTAGCAGGGGCAGGGGGATGCTGCGAAGAAGGAGCTGGAACCGGGCCTCCGATACGCGCAGATCTTCCAGGGTGTGCTCTTGCTCGGTCAGGTCCTGGATGATGAGGAAGAAGTATGGAATGTCGTCGATATATTCGAGTTGCGCTGAGGCGATGCAGGCGCGCGTCTGCCCATCGCACGCCACTAACTGGAGGGGAATATCGCCCAACTTACGAATACTAATCAGGGCATTCAACACTGCCCGTCGCGTGTCACTGTCGCTCAGTCCCATGACCTCAATAGGGCGGCCGATGAGATCTTCTCGCTCGTAGCCGAGCATATGGGCGAATGTATGGTTCACATCGGCGTATCGGCCGCCGTCGACGGAGATGATGACCATCCCCACAGGACTGTCATAGAAGAAGCGCTGGAATTGTGGCGTGGTGGATAACAGGCTTGTTTCCATGTCGTCTACGTTGCTGAGCCATACTGATGCGCCCATTGTAGCCACACGATGCTTTTATTTCAAAGAGCAATTTGTTAAATGATGGGGCAGATAAACCGCTTGAAACGGATAGACTCAGATGGCACCGATTGAATGGGTGTCCAGTGATCAATTAATGTTTTCGCCGAACAGGCATCGGCGATCCGAAATATTCGGGTTATTCTACCGAGACCGAAGCAGGCAGATTAATCAGCCAGTTCTTCGTAAACGCCCTGGCCGAGGGCAGCGAAGCGGGGTTCGCGATTCCAGGTTTCATCCTGGATGGTTTCGAAATTAACGGAGAGCGTCAGCCGGTTGGCCTGGGGATCGTAATCGTCAATAAAGACGGTCGGTATGTAGGCTGAGCCACCCATGAGGATGCTTCGCACGATCAGGTAGGTCGGGTAGAGCTTCATCTCCTCGTCGACCTCCAGAATAGGCCGGTGTACATAGCGCATGGCGGCGCCGACACGCTCACCGTCGGCAGTGTAAACATCGGTAAATTTTTTGAGATTTTTCGATCGTAGCATGTCTATCATTTCTACCGGCAGTGGACGAGTTCTACGTAACACTCAACACCCCCAAATATGATGATGATAATAGGACCTGTCGTGAAGATGGTTCACATTGTACTGGAACGGAGAGAACCGGACAAGGAATTATCAGAGATGAGGAGGGAAAGACGATCTCAGGAGGTTGGAGGAGGCGGGAGGCTAAAGCGGTACATTCCGGAGGGTTCGGCAAATTGGAAGTGAAAGGGAGTGGGGTTGGTATGCCGAATCCTTCGGGGTAATGGAGCCGGTCTTAGGAGGCAGTCACCAGCGATCCCTTCATCGTAGCCGGATGGTGTGGCTGGTAAGTTCCCGGTACTGTGCGGAAGCTGATCGCCAGCCGGTTCCAGCTATTGATGGCGATGACCGCGAGGGTCAGATCAACGAGTTCCTTCTCGGTGAAATGTTGCCGCACTTCGTCATACAGTTCGTCGGGCACGTGGTCAAGGCTGATGAGAGTCACCGCCTCGGTCCAGGCCAGCGCGGCGCGTTCACGCTCGGTATAGAAAGGGGCTTCGTGCCAGGCGCTGATGCCGTAGAGACGCTGCTCGCTCTCGCCGTGGCTGCGCGCATCCTTGGTATGCATGTCGATGCAGAAAGCGCAACCGTTGATTTGCGACGCCCGCAACTTCACCAGCTCGATCAGGCTGTCCTCCAGCTCTCCGCTATGGATGTATTTCTCCAACTGGGAGATACCCTCGACTCCGTCGGGGGCGACTTTGGAATAATTTAAACGTGGTACCATAGTCACTCTACTCCTTAGAAGATAAGGCTCGTACAAAAAACTGGCGAGTAGTCTCATAACAGCTCTCGCCATAACAAGGCATGCGGCCGACCGACAGGATTTTGCCGTTCTGGATTCTGGGGTAAGCCATCGGGTGTCGCAGTCTGGTGCCGTCACTCAACATCAGAGTCGGCGTGCCACGAACACCGAAATGCTCCTTGCCCAGCATGCCTTCTTCCAGAACGGCGGCCAGCGCCTGACCATTGTTGAATTGGTGTTTGAAGTGATCCATATCTAGCCCGGCTTCATGAGCCAGATCGATCATCACCTCGCGTCGGCCGATATTGCGCCCCTCGGCGAAAAAGGCGCGACGGATGCGTAAATCGAAATCGCGGCCGACGGTCTCGCCTTGTTGCGCTGCGCACCAGGCGGCTTCGAAGGCGGGCAGGGTTGTCGTCGGCCAATCATCTGAGAATGGCTTGAAGATGGCCTCGGGTTCCTGCAATGCCGCCAGCCAGATCTCCAGTTCCAGTTCCTGTCGATCCGGCGGGCCACCGCCGTAGACTTCCAATGGGAAGGCGCGCTCGACCAGTCGAACCTGCCCTTCAAACTCGGGGGCTATTTTATGCAGGCGCACGGCCGCAATATAGCACCACGGTCAATAATACTCGGCCCACTCCCACAGTTCAGGGATTGCGTTTTCCATTGACTCACTCGCTACTGCCTTTGGGTAATATCGGTTGCCGGATGATTTGCGGAGGCCGAGCGCTTCGGGGTGGGGATGATGATCGGCTCGTCTATTCCACAGATGAGATTATTGACGGGTTTCTTACGTGCCAGGCCGATCGTTTCGCCCATTGCCGGCTCGTGCCGGCTTATATAACCCGCCGATCATCACTTGACTGCCTCCTTTATCAGCTGCCATGCCTGCTTGACATGGTGCTCCTCAGTCAGGTTTCCGCCGACCGACAGGCGCAAGGTGTATTTGCCGCCCAGCACAGTGTGGGTGAGGTACATCTTGCCGGACTGGTTCAACCTTTCCAGCAAAGCTCGATTGGTCTCGTCTCCATCTTCGCATAGCCGGAAGCATACCAGATTAAGGGAGACAGGGGCGGCTAATTCGAAGTGCGGGTCGGCCGCGACCCAGGCAGCGAACTGCTGCGCCAGCCGGACGTGCTCGCGAATGTGATGGCGCAGTCCTTCAACTCCGTAGTGGCGGATGACGAACCAGAGCTTGAGCGCTCGAAAACGGCGGCCCAGCTGGATATGCCAGTCACGATAGTCGATCACCGCGCCGGAGGCCGTGGCGGCATTCTTGAGGTATTCGGGTAGGATGCTTAGGGTTTGAATGAGGACGGTGCGGTCGGCCACCCAGAAGCAGTCGCAATCGAA
>CAYXNH010000066.1:0-13960 GCA_964466135.1 uncultured Ardenticatenaceae bacterium
GTGCCTTCAGATCGCGCAAGATAGTCAGCAGGCTGTCCTTCACCTTCTGCACCCGATCGGCGAAATCAAGATAGTAGTCGATGCGATCGACCTTGCGCTCGCGCTCGGTGGCCAGAAGCTCCCGCACAACCGGGCTGACGTTCTCCTGCGGCTCGACAAACAGGCGCAGCGACCCGCCGTGGATCTTCGTCCGCTTCACATCATTCAGATACAGGCCATGCTGCCGGAACAGCTTGTCCAGCGCCGTCACCGAATAGTAGCAGAGGTGTTGGTGATAGATGGTGTCGAATTCCACGTGGTCAACCAAATCAACGACGTAGGGGCACTCGATGACGGCCACCCCGGTCGGCTTCAGCACGGTCTTGATGCCGGCCACAAAGCCGTTGAGATCGGGCACATGGGCCAACACGTTATTAGCCAGAAAGACATCGGCCGCCTTGCCCTCACTCACCAGTTGCCGGGCCAGGTCGCGGGTGAAGAAGGTGATCATCGTCGGGATGCCGGCTTCCTGCGCCGCCGTGGCCGGAGCGACCGACGGATCGATTCCCAGCACGGGGATGCCTCGTTCGGCGAAGTTCTTCAGCATATAGCCGTCATTACTGGCCGCCTCCATCACGAGACTGTCGGGGCCAAGCGGCCGCGTGTCCATGAGGTATTCGGCGCTCTCGCGGAAATGCTTCAGGAGTGACGGCGATACGGATGAAAAATAGGGATATTCCGCGTAAAACAGAATCTCCGGGTTGACCGTCTCGCGGATCTGGGCCAGCGATGTATCAGGGCAAAAGACCAGCGTCAGCGGTGCCCTCAGGTCCGGCTCGTCAAGCTGATCGGCCCGCAGCAACCGGTCAGCCAGTGGCGTCTCGCCAAAAGCGATGATTGTTTCCAGGTTGGGAGAACCGGAGATGCGGTCCGTGGTTTCGTTTTTATAGATTGACATAATTTGTTTTTACTGCGGGGGCGGGTTTTGATCCCGCCCCCGCTATCGGTGGGCGCTTGCGGGGGCAGCTGAGAGCCTTGTCTACACTGTCTGTCAGGCGGGCACGGTGGCGCGCCAGCGCAGCCGCTCGTCGAGACGCCCTTCGTTGATGAGCATCTTGATGTGGTCGATGCGACGGTAGCGCGGTCCTTCAAACTCCTCAACCTGCAGGCCGATCTTCTGATAGGCCTCGTAGAGTTCCTGCGCGCCCTTGCGCGCCGTCCACTTGGGCTTGAATTCGGGCAAGGTGCGGGCGATCTTGCTGCTGTCCACGCGATAGTTGCGTTTGTCGGCGCTGGCGCCCTCGGCGAACTCGACGCGGCTGCCGGGAACGACATCGGCCACGATCTCGGCCAACTCGCGGATGCGATAGTTTTCTTCCGGGCGGCCGACGTTGAACGCCTCGTTATGGATCAGCTCGCGCGGGGCATGGAGCGCGGCCACGAAGGCCAACGCCATATCTTCGATATGGACCACCGGCCGCCAGGGCGTGCCGTCGCTCTTCAGATAAACCAGCCCGGTGGTGTAGGCCCAGGCGGTCAGGTTGTTGATCACCAGATCGAAACGCAACCGGGGCGATACGCCATAGGCGGTCGAGCTGCGCAGGAAGGTCGGGCTGAAATTGTCGTCGGCCAGCTTGGCGACGTCTTGCTCGACCATGACCTTGGAACGGCCGTAAGGTGTCACAGGATTGAAGGCCGACTCCTCATTGAGCCAATCATCCACCCCCGCGCCGTAATTGCTGCACGAGGATGAGAAGATATATCGCTCGACGCCCAACTCCCTGGCGATCTCCGCCAGCCGGACCGAGGCCCGGTGGTTGATCTCATACGTCAACTCAGGGTTCAGGTCTCCCAACGGATCGTTGGAGAGGCCGGCCAGATGGAGGATGGCCTCGAAGCCGTCGATATCCGCGTGATCCACATCGCGCACATCCTTGTTGATGGCCGGAATAGCGGCGGTGACATCATCGCCAAACGTCGCCTCCTGGAACAGATTCGTATCCAGGCCGACGACATCATGGCCCGCCTCCAATAGCATAGGCACCAGAACCGTGCCCACGTAACCGTTATGACCAGTCACTAATACACGCATTTCAGTTCACTTAGCTCCTACCAAATCTTCCAGGGGGCTTCCCCACTGTCCCACAATTTTTCCAGCACATACTTGTCGCGCCGGGTGTCCATGCACTGCCAGAACCCTTCATGTTTGTAGGCCATCAATTCGCCGTCGGCCGCCAGACGTTCCAATGGTTCCTTCTCAAATTGGGTATCGTCGCCGTCGATATAGTCGAACACCTGCGGCTCGGCGACGAAAAACGCGCCGTTGATCCATCCCTCGGCCGTTTGCGGCTTCTCGGTGAACTCGCGGATACGGTCACCGTCGAACTCCATGTGCCCATAGCGGGCGGGCGGCCGCACAGCAGTCATGGTGAGCAAGCGGCCGTGATGGCGATGAAAAGCCAGCAGACGATCCAGATCGACCGTCGAGACGCCGTCACCCCAGGTGAGCATGAAGGTCGAATCGCCCATATAGGGCTTCAGGCGCTTGATGCGGCCGCCGGTCATGGTGTTCAGGCCGGTGTCGATCAGCTCGACGGTCCAGTCCTGGATGCCGTTGTTGCCGTGCTGCTCAACACGGCCGTCTTTCAGGCTCACGGTCAAATTGCTGTTCAATGAACAGTAGTCAACCATGTAGCGCTTGATGACCTCGCCCTTATAGCCCAGCGCCACGACAAAATTTTCGTGGCCGTAATGGGCATAATGCATCATGATATGCCAGAGAATCGGACGGCCGCCGATCTCCACCATAGGCTTGGGTTTAATCTCCGTTTCTTCGGCCAGCCGGGTACCATGACCGCCGGCAAGAATCCCTACTTTCATAAGGCGTCAACTCCTCTAGCAGGTTTCAGCATCCACTCGAGAGCTGCGATGGCAGCGGGCGATTGGTTAATCATGTACAGTATCTTCCTACAGTAACAATTCCCGCGCAGTCCTTCATTATACGCTCTAAATCTATCGCTTCATGCAAGTCCGGCATGATCGCTCAAGATGATGTCACACTCTGTCAATTTTGAATAATCGCCCTGTTTGGCTCAATGCCGTCGATCTTCCAGTATGATAACGCATATCTGTCTTGAGGCATCCTGCCTTACACGTTTCAAGAGTATCCAGATTAGCTTACAACGCCTCTTACGTGCGGATGACGGCGCCTCAAAGGATCGATTGGTAAGCGGCGATCGTCTGCTCGTAATGAGCGGCGGGGCCGTTAATGGACTCAATCCGCCCGCGGCCGGCCCGACCCATCTCAAGCGCCTCGGCGCGGTAATCAAGAAGTCGCTGGATCTGCTCAGCCAGGCAGGCAGCATCGCCCGGCTCAAAAAGAAGCCCATTTTCGCCGTGAATCACCTGCTCAGGAATGCCACCAATTCTCGCGCCGATCACCGGTGTTCCGCAAGCCAGGGACTCAAGAACAGTCATGGAGTAGTTCTCATAACATTCCGACGGAACCACGGTGCAGATCGCCCGCTGTATCAGTGCGCTTAGCTCTGTCGTATTCAGGTGTCCCACAAAGCGCACATTGTTCAGATTTTTATCCTGGACAAATTGCCGCAAATCTTGCTCTAACTCTCCTGAACCGGCGATCACCAATTCGGCATCGGTTTTTATCTGCTGAACCGCGTTTAATAAAGTTCGGATACCCTTCTCGGGTGAGAGCCGCCCGGCATAGATAAAATAATTACCTGATTCATGGACCGGCTGAAAGCTGTCCGGCTGGATGAAATTGGGAATAGTGATGATCTGCGTTTTAATGCCATGTTCGACCATCTTGCCGGCCAAAAACTGGCTGGGCGAGATGAACAGATCGATATTTGGTTCGTACAGGCGAAAGGCTTCGTGAAAATACATCTCCACCGATGCCAATAAACTGGCGCTGAGCGACCCACGCTTGCAGCGATAGCGGGTCATATTGTAATACTTGCCCCCCTTGCAGGCTTCACAGACGCGCCCATGGGAGGTGAAACTTGAGTTTGGGCAGACCATCTTGTAATCATGGAGCGTCTGAATGACCGGCAGCCCCGCGGCTTTAAGCGGGGGCAATATGGAGGTGGACATCTGCTGGGCAAAGCCGTGGATGTGAACGAGTTCCGGTTGTACCTTCTTAATGACCGCCTCTATCTTCCGTCGTGCCTCACGTGAATAGACCACTCGTTCAACAACACGAAATTTGGAGCCTAAACCGGATTTACCTAACTCGGTCGGAAAGTCAATATAACTTACGAAATCATCGCGGAATTCAGAAGGTAAGCTCAAGGGGTGATCCATGCAAAAAGGGATGACCTCGTGCCCGTGGCTGCGCAGCAAGTCAGAGAGATCGAAGAAACAACGCTCGGCGCCTCCTCGTATATAATAATAGCTGTTCACCATTAGGATTTTCAAGATATTATCTCTCCCGATTCTATCGCTCCACAGGTTCGGGTTTAGGCGTGATATATAATTCTACGCTGTCATCCCATCGTTTCATGGATGACCCTGGCGAACCCCAAACCTGGAGCTAATCTTAATAAAGTAAATAGAGCCTGTCACTTATATCCATCCAGGATTTGACCATCGTCGCCCCACTCCATTCCAATGCTTTCAGGATCTGCGATCCGACGGTGATTAACTCCTAGCCGTAGTATCCCTTAGCCATCGCGCAGGGCACACCAGCCGGCCTTTAACCCCGGCGCAAATCTGCAGATTAACCACATCTCGCGCTCTCTGATGGCTACCGCCCTGGACGAAACATTCTTACCCGCGTCTCCCCTGCACCACCGCCGGAATCGGGATGTCTCATTGAATAAATAAGCTCGTCCGGGCTGTTCTTGGGTTAGGCCTTGGGGACCGATGTGCCGACGCGCTCGGCCAACAGAGTGCTGTCGGCTTTGTCTTCGGTAACGGCAAACAGGAGTCAGGACAACGCAGGTACCCCGGCGGTCGTTCGTCCTCGACAATGATGGAAGCGGGGATACCGCGTTTGCCAAGCGAGCGAACGATGTCGATTACGTGCCGGCACCGGCATTAACGATCAGGGCGCGCGCTTCTGTATCATTCATGCCAGCACCTCCTCGTAGAGTGTTTCGTATTGGTTGATGATATTGGACCATTGATAATGCTCACGCACAACCACCTCAGCGCGCGCCGCTACTTCCTGCATCTCGCGCGGGTGGTCCAAGGCCCAGATCATCTTCTCCCGCAGGTCATCAACGTCGCCCGTTTTAAAGTAGAGCGCTTGCTCCGGCAATACAGCGCGATTGGCAGGTATATCACTGGCGATGAGTGGTGTCTTTAATGCGGCAACCTCCAGAAAGGTAATTGACATCGCCTCATGAGTTGTCGGGAACAGGAAGAGCCGCGACATCTTGATCAGTGCAAACAGCATCCCCTTGTCGGCGACAAAGCCGCCAAACCGCACTCGATCGTCGGCCAATGACTGGAGGAGTTGATGATAATTCAGGTCAAATGACGCATTACCCAATACGAGTAACGGCAGATCGTTATCGATCCCCTCCATCGCCTGAAGGACATAATGACAACCCTTACTGGGCAAATTGCGCCCGGCAGTGAAGATCATGTAGTTACCCGGCTCCAGGCCATGACGGTCCAGGAATTCGCAGGCTTCGCCGAACTTAAGTTCCGGCAACTGGATGCCGTTTGGCAAATATATCACGTCGCGGCCGTAACTCTTTTCCAGGAATTCCGCATCCGGCAATGAGACACTGGTGCGGATATTGGACATGTGCATGAACGGGTATTCACAAGCTTTGAAGAAATATTTCCCCTTGCCCCATGGGTTATATTCCTTCGGATATTTACTGCCTAACCCGTGCGCGGTTACAATAACTTTGTAGCGCAAACGCAACAGCGGCAACACGAAGCTGGTTTCAACACTATGAATGTTAATGACATCATAGTCACCAAAGAAGAAAGCGTGGAGGGCAGCCATCAGGAAAGTGACGGTCGCATGGGTAAACTTGCCGGGTATGCTTGGCACCCGAATAAGGCGCACACCTTCAACAACTGTCCCCTTGGGCACTTTTTTATTACTGACATAAACTGTCGGCTCAAATCGCTCGTGATCAAAGGATGTGGCGATCTTCTGCACAACAGCATCAACAGCTGCTGTTGCAGGCAATGCCTTTACTCCAATGAAGGCGATTTTCTTCTTCTTCATGTGATTCTCTGGCATCATGACTCAGTCTCAGTAGCTATGGATTCGGGAGAGACCCGTTGTCGCCTTAGCTGATTTGGGTTTTCACTCAGGGTTCAACTAACCTGTATAGTAGGCTCGATGACTTACGATTAAACTTACGAGAATAGGCAAATTAGTTGACGCGGCAGCCTTCGGAATATCGACACAATCACAGATCATCGCAACGCCACGACAGGTTGGCGCGATTCAGGCTATATGGTTGGCTTTCGACTAAGGTTGTGGAAAGTGACTATCAGTCATCGAGCGGGGAGATGACGTGGCCTATCATGTGCCTGACGGAAAATATAGCCGATTGCCACGCAGTACATGATAGCCATGATCCCGGAAGAGGGCAGATCGGTATAGAATAACCAGACCGGCCAACAGGATGTGTAAACGATCAAGCCGAGCACAAGCGACCGTTGGTACGGATCGCTAAACCGACGCAAAAATCGAAATAAATGCATATTGATCCAGATAGCCATCAACAGGAATACCGTCAATCCGACTAATCCATACTCCTGCATCCAGGTAGCCAATCCTGAACTCAAAGTGACACCACCGTATAAATCCTCCTGGAATTTGACCCCACCGACGCCCAGCAAGGAACTGCTGGTCCGGCTACCCAAACCATAACCAAATAATGCCGTAGGCATATCATGCTGGATTTGTTGCCAACTATAGACAAGGGATTGACCGCGGCCCAGATAGTATTGCCCGGAAACAGGATCGACCGTAACAGCGAACAAATACCTGTTTAATATGTAATCATCCTGCAATAACTGATCGAGCGTCGATTCACCAATCTCAAGAAGGAAATAGTTTGTAACGGGAATAAAGATTGTCCCGATAATCAAAAAGAGGATGAGAAAAACAACAAACTGACGAATCCTTCCAAGAAACGCGAGCTGGATGATCGCAGCTATTCCAAGCATCACCGCCACTCCGATAATATAGAATTTGAGTTCGCTCAGTGCACTTCCAATCAAACCGAGCAACAGGGAGAGGGCCAGATACTTCAGGTCACGCGTCGCCAGCCAATGTCCTATCAACATACTGTTGACTATAAAAATCATCATGCCATATTTTGCCACACCGACCTGGCCGAACGTTCCTCCCGTATTATCACTAATTCCGAAGCCCATTGCATACATGATGATTTGCACGCCGACCTGAAACATCAGGAGCGCCAAACTAAATCTGATAAACCACCTGGCAAAGTCCTTCGGGTTATCCATGGTCATATAGGCAAACAGACCAATGAGCGGATACCGGAACATCTGATACCATCCCCACCCAAATGCCAGGAACGATTGGCCTTCAACCAATGACACAACGCCCCATATCAAGGTGATGCCCAAAATAACCAGCACGCCTTTTGGAATCCGGTCCTCTTTCAACATGGTCACGATGGTGGCCAACAGGATAAGCCCGGCGAACCCGTGTATGGCAAGCTCCAAAACCTTCGGAAACCCCAGGGGCCACCTGAGGAACGGCACAAATAACTCGGCCAGAAACAAGAGCGCCAACAGGCGAAACCACCATTCACCCATCCAGGGGTACTTTGGTTTCGTTCGCTTCCTTTCCGGGGCAATCGATATTCTTTGATAGAGGCTGTCTTGTTCGATCATAATTCTTATGACAGAGAATAAGGCGACACACATACCATGTATCGTCCATTCCCATCGTACCAAATTTTCCGGCGGCTGCTACTGTCGTTGCCATCTTCTTGCCGGCGACGACACTGGCGCCAATGAGGTCTGCTATATCAACGAGCACCTCTTCCGTTGATGACGACCAAAACAGTCATTAGTATGATTTTTATATCCAGCCACAAGGATTGATTCCGGATATATTCGACATCCATGCGCACCAATTCCTCGAAATTGGTAGCACTGCGACCCTTTACTTGCCACCATCCGGTAATTCCCGGCACGGTGCGCAGCCGATCGTGGTGGTGGAACAGATACAGTTCAACTTCATAGGGGATGGGCGGCCGGGGGCCTACGAGGCTCATGTGACCCATCATGACATTCCAGAATTGTGGCAATTCATCCAGGCTGGACCTGCGCAGGAAACCGCCAATGCGTGTAACGCGCGGGTCCTTCACTAATTTGTATTTGGAATCCTCAGAGGCCGGGGTCGATTGCAATTCGGTCATCCGAGCCTCATCACCTGTGATATAGGCTTCGATAAATTGGCGATGAATAGTCGACTTCGCATTCATTCGCATGGTGCGAAACTTGTAGATAGTGAAGGGAACTTCTTCCCAATAGACCTGACCGTTACGGATGCGCCGTTTGGCGGTCACCCGTTCCTGCTTAAAGATCGCCGGTCCGGGGGAATCCCACTTGATCAGCAGGGCAATTAACCCCATCAACGGCAGCAGGAAGATCATCGACAGAGTGACGACAATCAAATCCATCGCTCGTTTGGCGACAAAATACATCGATTGGGCATCGGCTTCTCGGGCATCAATCGCCGGGCCCATTGACCATTGTAGAACCTTTTGCTCTTCCATCTCGCTCAGTTTCCTCTCGTCCATTAGTTCGTCCATCGGTATCAGGATAATGGCCGAGTCTTCTGCACCGTAAGTCCTTTTTACCAATCAAAGCTTACGAATCAGCTAACGATCTGGAAAAACTCGAGTTTATTCAATTTTGGTTTTCTCTCAGTTCCCTGCGAGATTGAACGAGGATTTCTTGATTATCCGGATCGGATTGAATCCACCCTCATAGCGAACTGATTTGACAGACTCAGAGAGTTAAATCATAGAGTTCATGACGAACAACCCTTATGGATACGCTGTCGGCGGCACGGTCGGCGGCGGCTCGACTGTCGGTGGCTCCGGGGTTGACACAGGCAACGTCGCCGTGGGCGGCACAGTCATCGTCGCCGTCGGTGTTTCGGTGATCGTCGGCGTCGCCGTGGGTGTCTCCGTCGAGGTCGCGGTCGGCGTCGCCGTGGGCGTCTCTGTGGCAGTGGCCGTCGGCGTGGGTGTCGCCGGCTGCAAGTTAAACACCGTGCGCCCCTCGTGTTGCACCGGGTCGTACTCCGGCGTGAACGGATTGTCCGGGCCGAAAACGATGACGCGGATCGTCACCGGGCCGCTATAGTCTACCAACGAAGCGTTCCAGATCGCCAACAAGCCGTCCTGAACCGAGTCGCCTCGCCGCTCCTGAACCATCCCCCACCCGCCCGGATTCTGTCCCAGGCCGAACTCCACCTGATAGCCCTGATAGTTTGGCCCCAATGCCGTGCCCCAGATCTCGATGGCCGCGCGATCGAGGGCGTCGTTTTCGTTGCGTGGCCGGATGATCTCCGCTCGCGGCCGTGGCGTGTTGCCGTCGCAAGCCTGACTCGGCGACGAGATCGTTGCCGAACTCTGCCCCGTTGCCGCCGCCCACTGCTGCCCGGCGGCCGTTGTTTGCATCCAGTTCGTGGCCAGGGCGCGCTCTCGCTCCAGCACATCCGGGTTGCCGTTGACCGGCACGCCGCCGCCGAACGTGCCCTCATAGACGGCCTCGGTGCACGCCGGATTGGCTTGCAGCCCTGTCCACAGATCGATGGCCATGCGGGTGATGCCCATCGAGGCGCTTTGTGGCGGCTGGTCGGCGGCGAACGACTCGATGCCACGAACGACGCAGGTCGACGTGGCATCGACGGCGACGCCGGTGTCGGCGCAGATCTCGCGGTCAACTACGCCCGGCGGCCGCACGAAACCCAATGCCTCGCGACCGGCCAGGTAGGAGGTCATGAATCGGTTCCAGATGGGCGCGGCCAACCGGTAGCCCGACTGCCCCGCGCCGATGGGCCGGTTATCGGTGTTGCCCACCCAGACCGCAGCCAGCACCTGCGGCGCGTAGCCGACCGTCCAGCCGTCGCGCACATCATCGGCCGTGGTGCCACTCGTGCCCGTCTTGACCGCCACCTGGTAGCCGGGGATATCCAGCAGGTTGTTCGGACCGAACTCTTCCAGGCGGGCGTTGTTATCGCTGAGGATACTGCTCAGCAAAAAGGCATGCTCCGGCCGCACAGGCTGGGGCGCGGTGGCCGCCGGCGACAGGTTATCATAGAGGACATTGCCGTTGCGGTCTTCGATGCGCGTGATGGCATAGGGCGCAATATAGCGACCGCCGTTGGCCAGCGCGCCAAACGCCCCGGCCATCTGCAGCGGCGGCAATTCGCCCGCCCCCAGCGCCAGCGACAACCCGTGGCTGCGCGGCTGTCCCGCCTCCAGACAGCCGTCATCCTGCAGGCTGGTCATGCCGACCTTCTGCATGTTGTTGATGAAATTGCACACGCCGACGAACTCCATCGCCTTGACGGCCGGGATGTTATAGGAGTTGCCCAACGCAGGCCGGATGCGCACCGGGCCGTGGAACTCATCGTCGTAATTCTTGGGTATGTAGGGCGGATTGGCCCCGTCGGGGAACTCGGTCTGCACGTCCCACAACAGTGTCGCCGGCGTCCAGCCTCGCTCGAAGGCCGACAGATAGACCAGCGGCTTGATGGCCGATCCGGCCTGTCGCGGGGCCAGGGCCATGTTGACCTGGCCGCTGATGGCTTCGTTGTTGAAGTCGGCGCTGCCGACCATGGCCATTATCTCGCCCGTCTGCGGCTGCAGGACGACGAGCGCGGCGTTGTTGGCCCCGCCGGAAGCCAGCAGATCGCGATGGGCGGCCACGGCCTCCTCAGCCAGCTGTTGTGCCCCGGGGTCCAGTGTCGTGCGAATGCTCAACCCGCCGCGATAGATCGACTGCGCCCCCAGCAGCTCTTCCGCCTGTTGCAGCACGGTGAAGGTGAAATGCGGGTGGCGAATAGTGACCTGCGGCCGCTCCAGACTGTTGACGCGGGCGGCCATATCGTCCAAAGCCGCCTGGGCATCCTCAAGGGTGATATGACCGTTGGCCACCATCAGGCTGAGCACCTCGCGCTGGCGGCCGAGCGCTTTGTCGGGCGCGGTGTAGGGGTCCCACTGTGCCGGAGACTGGGGCAGCCCGGCCAGCAACGACGCCTCCGACAGCGTCAGTTCGGCGGCCGATTTGTTGAAGAAGGTGTTTGCCGCGGCCTCGATCCCGTATGCCAGGCTGCCATAATAGATCTCGTTCAGGTACAGCTCCAGGATCTCATCCTTACTGTAGGTACGGGAGATTTCAGCGGCCAGGATAATCTCGCGCACTTTACGTCGGTAGGTGCGTTCGATGCGCTCGTCCTCGCCCAGCAACGTGGCGCGGACGAGTTGTTGGGTGATGGTGCTCGTTCCGGCGACGGCCTCCTGGTTGCGCGCGGCCATGACGACGGCGCGCACGAGGCTGATGACGTCGAAGCCGGGATTCTCATAGAAACGCTGATCCTCGGTGTCGATGGTCGCCTGGATGAGCCAGGACGAGATGTGGCTCAGGGGCACATAGGTGCGGTTGCCGGTGCTGGGATCGGCCATGGCGTAAAGCAACTGACCGTCGCGATCGTAGATGCGAGCCGTCTCGAAGGTACTGGCCCGGTTGCGCAACTCCGACGGCCGCGGCAGATCGCGAGCCACGACGCTGTAGACGATAGCCGCGCCGGATGCCACCAGCAACGCGCCGACGAAGATCGCCAGCAGCGTGATGAGGAAACCGCGAAAGATGCGCCCGATGGTCATCGGCCGTCGGGCCTTGGTGTGGACGGGCGGGGGCGTGGTCTGCGAGGACGCGGTCTGCGAGGACGCGGCCTGCGAGGACGCAGGAGGGCGTGCGGGAGGCCGCTGTTGCCGTTGCGGCTGTGCTTGCGGCGGCCGTTGCGGGTGTTCCCGGACGGGTTGCCGCGGCCACTCCCCTTGCGGAGGCTGTTGTGGCTGCGGTCTCGCCGGCGATGCGCCCGGCCGCGGGCGAACCTGCGTGGGTTCTTCGCTCGGCAGTTTCGTCACGGGAGGGGGCGACGCCGGCGGCACGGATGCACTGGGCGGCCGCAGTTGGGTCGCTCCGGGAAAGGCCACCCGCGGCTGCACTTTCGTCGCCTCGGTATCGTCAACGGTGGGTGTCGTTTCGGGCGGGCGAAGCTCTTCCTGGGCTAGCGGCCGTTCGGTGCGGCCCTGGCTCGCCGGGGGGCGTTGCTCTCCGGGCGGCCGAATCGTGGCCGTCGGCGTATTCTGATCGTCGTCGTCGGCCGGGACATTCGTCGCCGGCGGACGGATCGGTGGGTTGGAAGCCACCAGCGGCGGCAACTGCACCGTCTGGACTTCCGGCGGCAGGGGAGGCGTCTCTCGGCCTTGCTCCTCCGCCTGTTCCGCCATCAGGTCGAGCAGCGAGATGGTTTCCGGCTCTTCGGGCGGGTTCTCCGGTTTTTGGTACGGTTGCAGAGGGGAAGAGCGCTGCCCTTCGCCGGTGGATTCCTGCTCCGATTTACGGTCCTTATCGTCTTGCATACACGTACTTGACGCCGGTTAATGCCATTGAGTTCCTGACGCGACGGCCGCGGCCGCTCGCCATTTACCCCCTGGCCTTGACCAGCATCACCCAGTTGCCCCGCTGCACGGCCGCGCCGTCCTGATTGACGACGGTGTGTTTCATCGTCACATTGCCGCCCTTCAGTCGCGGCAGGGCCTTCGTCTCGACGATCTCGATCTCCACGTGGACGGTGTCACCGATGAAGACCGGCAGGCTGAACTTGCAATCCAGCTCGCGGAAAGCCAGCACCGTGCCTTCGATGACGCCCGACTGCACCGCCAGACCGGTGGCGATGGACTGCACCAGCAATCCGTGAGCCACGCGCTTGCCGAAGGTATCGGCCGCGGCATGGACGGCGTTGGTGTGGATCTGGTTGAAGTCGCCCGACAACCCGGCGAAACCGACGATGTCGGCTTCGGTGATCGTCCGCCCGGCCGTGCGCAGCCGCGTGCCGACGGTGAAGTCCTCAAAATACAGGCCCTTGGGCTGGTAGACAAGCTCGGTCATTGATTCCTCATTGATAATAACAGTAGAAAACAGATGAATGGCACGAATGGCGCAGTTGATTACTCCGTCGCCGCCGCGAGTTTCTCAGCCTCATCGGCCAGGATCAGCGCGTCGATAAACGGATCGAGATCGCCATCCATGACCACCGGCAGATTATAGCTGGTGAAGCCCACCCGGTGATCGGTGACGCGCGACTGCGGATAATTATAAGTGCGAATCTTCTCGCTGCGATCGCCGCTGCCCACCTGCGCCTTGCGATCGGCGGCGGCGGCCGAACTCTGTTTGGACTGCTCCATCTCTTCCAGCCGGGCCTGAATGATGGCCAGGGCCACCTGCTTGTTCTGGCTCAGGCTGCGCTCGGACTGAATCTTGACGAACATGCCGGTCGGCTTGTGAACCACGCGGGCGGCCGTGGCGTTCTTCTGCATATGCTGGCCGCCGGGACCGGACGAAAACTCGGCTGTGATCTGCAAATCCTTCTCGTCGAGGGTGATGTCCACCGGGTCGAGTTCGGGCATGACGGCCACTGTCGCGGCGCTGGTGTGGATGCGCCCCTGCGATTCCGTCTGCGGCACGCGCTGCACGCGATGGACGCCGCTCTCGAACTTCAGGCGCGAATACGCCCCCTTGCCCTTCACGGCCACGATCACTTCCTTGTAGCCGCCGACACCGGTCTCGTTCTCATCGACGATCTCCGTCTTCCAGCGGCGTCCTTCGGCATAGCGCATGTACATGCGCAGCAGGTCGCCGGCGAAGATGCCTGCCTCGTCGCCGCCCGTCCCGGCGCGAATCTCGATGAAAACGTTTTTCTCGTCGC
>CAYXNH010000067.1:0-13640 GCA_964466135.1 uncultured Ardenticatenaceae bacterium
CCATCGACGCCGGCCATTTGATGACGATGAACGCCATGGGCGAAGATCGCGCGCCACGCCAGGCACAGATCCGCCAGGCACAAGTGAACGCCGATGGGCAAATCGAGTTCGTAGTCATCGAAGACTTCTTCGAACTGCCCGACACTCGTCCGCCCGCGGAGTAAGAATCGACTAGCCGTGGATTAGGCAGGTTGGCCGAAATGAAACCGTCCAATCTGCCTAATCCGCGATGGATGCGGATGGTCTTCCCATGTTGAAAGTAAACAACATCGAGGTCGTCTATAGCGACGTGATCCTGGTCTTGCGAGGCGTCACGCTGGAGGTCGGCGAGGGGCAGATCGTGGCCTTGCTGGGCGCAAACGGCGCGGGCAAATCGACCACGCTCAAAGCCATATCCGGCCTGCTCCACACCCAGCAAGGGGAGGTCACCCGTGGCAACATCGAATTCCAGGATGACCGCATCGACCACCACTACCCGGAGGAGATCGTCCGCCGCGGCATCGTCCAGGTGCACGAGGGGCGGCCACTCTTCCGCCACCTGACCGTCGAGGAAAACTTGCGGACCGGCGCGCTCTTTCGCGGCACGTCGGGGGCGGCGCTGCGCAACGACCTCGACATGGTCTACGATTATTTTCCCCGTCTGCAGGAATTTCGCACGCGCACCAGCGGCTATCTCTCCGGCGGGGAGCAACAGATGGTGGTCATCGGCCGCGCGCTGATGGCCCACCCACGCCTGATGCTGCTCGATGAGCCGTCGCTGGGTCTGGCCCCGCTGCTGGTGCAAAACATATTCGAAATTATCAAGCGAATTAACAAGGAGGCGGGCGTGTCCATCCTGCTGGTGGAGCAAAACGCCAACGTCGCCTTGCGAACGGCCGATTACGCCTATGTGATGGAAAACGGCCGCATCGTGCTTGACGGCACGGCCGAACAACTGGCCCAGAACGCCGACATCAAGGAGTTCTACCTGGGCCTGACGGCCGTCGGCGAGCGCAAGAGCTACCGCGATGTGAAGCATTACAAGCGGCGCAAGCGCTGGCTGGGATAATACCAAATGACCCATGCGCAGGGGCGGGACGGCCGGGAATGACAGTTGTCCGATAGCACGGACCACGTCAGCCGGATGTCTCGCCTTTTTGCTTTCACTACAAGAGGGAACGGGACCGAACCATGAAACAATTGCAAGCGCTTGTTCAACACGCCTATGACCATTCGCCCACCTTTCGGGCGCGGCTGGACGGGGCCGGGATCAGACCGGAGGAGATCCGCACCGCGGACGACCTGAACCGCATCCCGGTGTTTACCAAGGACGAAGCCGCGGCATTGCAGGCGGCCGACCCGCCCTTCGGCGGCATGCTGGCCGCGCCGCTGTCGGCCGTCAGCCGCATCTTCTTCTCCCCCGGCCCGCTCTATGAGCCGGGGCCGGAGGAGGACGACGCGGCCTGGGATGTGGCCGTCGGCTTGCTGCGCGAGGCCGGCTTCGGCGCGGGCGACGTCATCCTCAACAGCCTGTCCTACCATCTCGTCCCGGCCGGCTACCTGTTCGACGGCGCGTTCACCCGACTGGGAGCGACGGTCATCCCCGCCGGCACAGGCCCGGCCGACCTGCAACTCAAGATGGCCCACGACCTGAAGGCCACCGGCTATGTGGGCGCGCCCAGCTTCCTGCTGAGCCTGCTGCAAAAGGCCGAGGAGCAGGGCATCAGCCTGTCCATCCACAAGGCAGTCACCACGGCCGAGCCGCTACCGCCGGCCATGCGCCAGATACTGGCCGGTCAGTATGGGCTGGAGATCGTCAACACCTACGCCACGGCCGAACTGGGCGCGCTGGCCGTCAACACCGACGGAAGCATGGCCATGCGCCTGCTGCCCGAGCCGCTCATCCAGGTGGTCAACCCCGACAGCGGCCGGCCCGTCGGCCCCGGCGAGACGGGCGAGGTCGTCGTCACCTCCGACAACCGCCTCTACCCGCTCATCCGCTTCGGCACGGGCGACCTGGCGATGAACATCGACCCGCGCCCCGGCGAGAGCGCCCAGGAGGAGCGATCGATCATCCTTGTCGGCCGTCGCGGCGAGGCGGTGAAGGTACGCGGCATGTTCATTCATCCCAACCAGTTGCGCTTCGCCTCCGCGCAGGTGCCGGGCGTGCGGACCATGCAGGCGATCATCACCCGGCCCGACGGCCTGCGCGACCATTTCGCCTTGCGCGTGGCCGCGGTCGATGGAGCCGATGAGACGGCCATCAGCGAGGGGCTGAAGGCGGCCGTGCAGGGGGTGTGCCGGGTGCGGGTGGATGAGGTGGGGTTTGGGGAGGTGGGGGATGGGGCGATGGTGGTGGATGAACGGAGTTGGGAGTAAACGGTGTATAATAAGGCCATGACGATCTTGTTATTGGAAATACCTTCGGAACTGTACGAGCGTCTCTCGCGGGAGGCCCAAATGATGGGCGACTCGGTTGAGATCGTCGCCCAACGCTTGTTGGAGGAGCAGTTGGGCATCGCCCCTGCATCGACTGAGAAGGAGCGGGTTCTGGGAATCCTTCAGGCCGCCGGGTTGTCGGCCGCGCTTGGGCCGGAAATGCAGGCGCGAGCGCTCAGGTCTACAGACGGTCTGGAAGAAGTACAAGCCGCGTTCGATAGTACCAAGGGCAAACCATTGAGCGAGATCGTTATTGAGATGCGTGGCCCGAAGGGATGACAATCTATTTTCTGGATGCCAGCGCCCTTGCCAAGCGATACTTGCATGAATCGGGTACTTCCTGGATTTTGAGTCTGACGTCGGTCGAGAATGGGCACACCATTATTGTGGCCGAAATAACTCAAGTGGAAGTAGCTGCCGCCATTGCCGCGCGTCAGAGAGCACCGCACGGTATCACTATCCGCCAACGCGATACTGCCGTCGATTTATTGGCGAAGCACATGGCAACCGAATACCGGCTGGTCGGCACATCGCCCACAATCCTGGATAGGGCTGTTCACCTCTCGCAAACCCATCGACTTCGCGGTTACGATAGCGTTCAATTGGCGACGGCCGCTGTTACACATGAATTATTGCTCGATTCCGGCTTGACGGGGTTGGTTTTTGTGGCGGCCGATTCAGACCTTGTTTCGGCCGCCGGCCGCGAAGGACTTCCTTCTGAGAATCCGTTGCAGTACGAGTAGGCGTTTTATCGACCTTTTAGGATGTGGCGCTGGAGTCGATACAGGCGCGGACGAGACGGCCGTCGCCGAGGGGTTGAAAGCGGCCGTGCAGGGGGTGTGCCGGGTGCGGGTGGATGAGGTGGGGTTTGGAGATGTGGGGAATGGGGCGATGGTGGTGGATGAACGGAGTTGGGAGTGAGCCAACCTCGTCGCTGTCGCATTATGATATAATTGTCGCATGGCGGAATTCGTAACGGTATCTATTCCGGAAGCGTTGTTGGGCAGGGCCAAAAAGCTGGCTCGTGTTCAACGACGGCCGGTCGATGTCGTGATAGCCGAGCTGCTGGACGGGGCGTTGCCACCGGATGAGCAACCGGCCGCTGCCGTAGCCGACGATGACGCCGCGATCAGGCGGGAAATGGAGGCCTATATCAGTCTCCACCCGGCGCTGAAAGCAGACTACATGGGTCAACACGTCGCTATCCTCGACGGGCGGCTAGTTGACCATGACCCCAACCCCGTTTCATTGTACGAGCGAATCGCCGCGCGTTATCCGGATCGATTCGTGTGGATGACGGCGGTTAAAGAGGAACCGATTACCACGCTGGTGTTTCGATCACCGCGAATAGTGCCTGAGCGATGACGGCCGTATTTACGTACAACTACAATAGTGACTATCACCCGGCCATGCCGATGGTCGAGGCATCGATCGGTCTGCCGATGGTTGATGCGGCATTTGATGCGTCCGGGATCGTCGATTCCGGGGCGGACGCAACGATTATCCCGATTCGCCACCTTCAGGAAATAGGGGCGCGGCGGACCCGGACAGCAGTCATGCGCGGGGTCACCGGCGGAGAAACTCTCGTTGACCTGTACGCCATAGCCATCCGGCTCGGTCCCTATCGTCAGGAGTACGTGGAAGTGGTCGGAGATATCAGCGGCGATGAAGTCATCATCGGCCGTGATATTTTGAATCATCTTGCGGTGATTTTGAACGGCCCGGCTGGGGTAGTAGAGGTGGTTAAATAACTGTCGGTGTGGTGGATAAGAGAAGTCGGAATATGGTCGACATCCAGAAAGGCTGATCCATGAATAAAACCACAATCCGACACTTTGAAACTGAAGATATATTGCATATCACGATCGCCGGCAGCCCGGAAAGTCGGAGCATTGAACTTGGCTCCACGATCACCGCCGAGTTGAACGATGTTTGAAGAGATACAAATGGAAAGGCCCGTTATTTTAGACAAATGAGTTTGGAGATCGTATCCTTATCACTAGTCCCATCCAAAACCAAGGAGAATTTCCAATGACATTCAAAAAGACGGAATCAGATTCAGCATCCGTTCATGAAATTTTCGAAGGGGAGGTTCTGTATCGATCGCCGCTTTTTCAACGTCACTATGTATGGGGGAAAGAACAGCTAGACGCACTTTGGGCTGACATTGATACTGTTCTTGAAGAGTCTTCATCTTCACGATTCCTTGGGGCGCTAGTATTGAAACCTTACCAGGATCGAACGGCGACTAAACCCCAAGGTTTCTGGATAATTGATGGCCAACAGCGATTAACTACTTTTTATCTTCTATTCGTGGCATGTGCACACAAAGCGGAAGAGTTAGGAAAAAAAGATTTGGCAGCAGACTATGTATACGCTTACTTGTTACAGAAACAAAGTAGAGTTAAGGGTGAGCCAAAGCTAGTTCCCACGATCCCCGACCTTGGACAATTTAAAGAAATTCTGAAGTTTATTGAGAACCATAACCCAAGACCAATTGGGGGGGAATACGGGCAAGATAAAGGAGATTTAGTAGACGCATTTCTTAGGAATTTAGAAGAAATAGAAAAGCGCATTCTCGTGGATGATGAACCTTCTATAGATAGGTTAGAAAAATTGCTAGATGATATAAGCAACAAAGTTGAGTTCGTTCAAATCAATCTAGCGGAACATCACGACGCCAATGAAGTTTTTAATAGATTGAATACTTCAGGTCAGCCGTTGGACATAATCGACCTGATTAGAAACGAAGTCTTTTCTCTACTATCCGATGATGTAAAAGAAGCTGAAAGTATCTACAACGCGCACTGGATTGAATTTGAGAAATCATTCAACATAAGCGGCGATGAGAAGAAAGATTCAGCAATAAGGAACGGTTACTTCTTCCCGTTTGCCCTGATCAAAGATTCATCAACAAGGAAAGCAGAAGTATTTAAGAAACTATCTTTTCAATGGAAATCAAAAGTTAAGTCAATGGAGGCGCGAAATGCTGCCAAAACAATTATTGACGATCTTAGAGAGTATGTTCCAGCTTATTTAGCGCTTTCAAGTGGTGACCGACTTTCCAATGTCTCTGATGAATTTTGGGAAACGGTTTTAAGGCTCTATCGTATGCCGGCTCCGAGCACACTTTACCCTTATGCAATGCGCCTATTACTTGCATTAAAAAAAGGTGAAACCAATGAAACCGACGCTAAGGCATGCCTGGGAGTCATTGAAAGTTTTCTAGTTAGAAGAGCTTTTCTAGGATTGGAGCCTACTGGGTTGCACGCGGTGTACAAGGACCTATGGAAGAAGGCGGGAGCCGACTCACAGAAAGTGAAGCAATTTGTTCAGACCAATACAATCGAGTTTCCCGATGACGAACGTTTTATCGAACGAATTAAGTCTAGCGATCTTTACCACAGGAAACTTTGTGTTTATGTGCTTGAAGAATACGAGAGGTCATTTACCCGAGGAGATATTTTAATTTCCTTCCCACCGATAACTGTCGATCATGTTATGCCACAATCTAGAATTGATGAATGGCTGAATGTGGTTTCGGTAGAAGATCACGAACGATATCTGCATACATGGGCAAATTTAGTCCCCCTAAGCACTAAGGCGAATTCGGAGAAAGGCGCAAAATCCTGGGTAGAAGTAAAACAACGATTGCAGAATGAGACAGTCTTTTCTACGACTAAGGCGCTGATTTCAAGTAATGATGAATGGGGGATCGATGAAATTGAAAAACGCGCAGAGTCTTTAGGAGAATGGGCGGTAAAGCGCTGGCCAAAGTAGCTTGTTGATTATCGCCGAGAGCGGCGTGGTTTCTAACGTGTACGACTAACCTTCTTCCTGACATATACCTTCCTTACGATGGTTGTAAGGAGAGACTGAAATGTTAGCCGATTGCTCCCGTTCCGCCGCCTGTATTGTGACCGGTTCCGGGCGATTGTCCAGCAACCCCGCGCCTGGAGCGACGCGGTTTTTTCCATTGCTATCACCCACGCCCCCGCCCGCGCCGTCAAAACGCCGAAAACCGCACCCCCTACCCCAGCCTTTAACTTGCTTTACTTGATTAATTCCCCTTGGCTATCTATTGACATAGAACATATATTCTATAATATATTATTATAGTATATATATGCGGATGCTCTCGGTAATTAATCAAGTAATTAAAATAATCCCCGGGAGAGGGGGTCGTTTATTTTGCATTTTGAAGGCACCGGCGGCGGCGTATACAACAGCACTCGGTCGGGCGACATCAGGAGTCATTCGATGAGCAACGTGATTACCTTGCGGGTTCCGGATTCGCTCCACGAGCGGATCAAGAAGTTGGCCAAAGACGACGGCGTCTCCCTGAATCAGTATGTGCAGATGGCTCTGGCGGAGAAACTGGCGCGCGAGGAGACGTTACAAATGTTGGAGAGTCGGTTCAACGATCTGGAGCAGTACATCAACATCATGCTCCTGAAACGGGAAACTGAATACGACAAACGATTCCAGGACGCTATCCGTCAGGTCAACGGCCGCTACCAGCTAATCGAAAAGACAGTCCGCCGTTACAAGGGTTAGTAGCGCCACCCAGCCGGAGCGCCTCGCTCGCCTTGCTTGTCCCCATCCCGGAGCATGATGAAAAGCGTCCGGTGGGACAGGGCTACCGAGGCACCTCTTCTTCGCGAAACTCCGTGGCTACGGCGCTGTCTCATCCTCCATCCCATAGGGCGAGACAATCGGCATCCGGCAGGCCGGATAATCTCCCAATCCCCTCGTCCATCTGGTATAATCCTCACAAATGAACACCCCGTTCATAATGTGAACAGGCAAAGGACACACCATGACGACATCCATCAAAGATCGGCTGGCCCAGGCCGGGGAGCGACTGCGGCAGATGCGCCCCAACCGGCGACGCGAGGCCGCCGGGCGCATCATTCGCGATTACCTGCTGATCATCCTGGGCAGCGTGATGCTGGCCCTCAGTATGCACCTCTTCTTCATCCCCCACCGGCTCGTCGCCGGCGGGCTGAGCGGCACGGCCCAGCTCATCAACAACTTCACCGGCTGGCCCATCGGCACGGTGTCGTTCATCCTCAATATCCCCCTCTTCGCCCTCGGCTGGTACTATCTCGGCGGCTATCGCTTTCTGGCGCGGACGATCTTCTCCTCATTCGTGTTTGCAATCGTGCTCGACGGCCTGCAATTCTCATGGCCGGGGGCCACGCTGACCGACGATCTGGTGCTCAACACCCTCTACGGCGGCGTGACGGCCGGGGTCGCCGTCGGCTTGATCTTCCGCGCGCGGGCCACCAGCGGTGGCACCGATATTCTGGCCCGCATCCTGGAACGTCGCATCGGCATGCCGCTCTCGCAAGCCTACCTCTACACCGACGGGCTGGTCGTCTTTTTGGCCGGGATGACCTTCGGCTGGGAGTTGGCCCTCTACGCGGTCATCGCCCTTTACGTGGGCGGCGTTTTGGTGGAGGTGACGCTCAACGGGCCGAACATCATGCGCGTGGCCACGATCATCACCACCCGGCCACAAGCCGTCGCCGACCGCGTCCTGGCCGAGATGGAGCGCGGCGTCACCGAGTGGGCCGGGCGAGGCATGTACACCGGCACGGAGCGCCATATCCTGCTGTGCGCCGTCAGCCGCGCCGACACCGTGCTGCTCAAGAGTATCATCCATGAGGCCGATCCCGACGCATTCGTCATCATCGGGCAGGCGCAGGAGATACTGGGCGAAGGCTTCCGAAGCCTGCGAAAGGGATTTTAGCCTCCTCGCCCCGTGCATTCTTTGCCAACCTGTTTCAGGCGTGCTACACTGCGGGCAGACTTATTTATGAACATATCGTTCACATTGTGAACACACGGAGGAGCCATGCGGCCGCGTATCCAGCTTCTGGACAACTCACTCATACAACAAATCCTGGCCGAGGCGGGCCGCATTCTGGCCGAGATCGGCATGGAAGTGCGCGGCCCGGCGCTGAGACAACGACTGCTCGATGCCGGTCTGCCGCAGACCGACGACGGCCGCATCCTCTTCCCGCCCGACGTCGTCGAGCGTGCCGTCGCCTCCGCTCCGCGCTCCTTCACCCTCTTTGACCGCGCCGGCGATCCCCAGGCCGAGATCGGCGGCGACAACGTCCACTTCACCCCCGCCTCCAGCGGCCTCAAGATCCTCGACCATCGCACCGGCAAGACCCGCCCGGCCAACACGACCGATTTCGTCGAGTACGTCCGGCTGGGCGACGGGCTGGCCAACATCGACTATCTGGCCACGGCCTTCTCCACCAACGAGGACATCGAGGCCCAGGTCTCCGATGCCTGGCGGCTCTACCTCTGCCTGACAAACTCGCGCAAGCCGGTCGTCTCCGGCGCGTTCACCGAGCACGGCGTCGGCCGCATGGCCGAGATGATGCAGCTCTTCCGCCACGACCGGGCCGACCTCATCGCCCGGCCGATGTCGATCTTCACCATCACCGCCACCGGCATGTTCCGCTACAGCGAGGACTCCTGCCAGAACATGCTGGATTGCATTGCGGCGGGCATCCCGGTCGAGATCGTCCCCGTCACGCTGATGGGCCTCATCGCGCCGGTGTCGCTCGTGGGCGCGGCCGTCTTCCACACCGTCGACACGCTGGCCGGGGTGGTGATGGCCCAAATCATCAAACCCGGCACGCCGGTGCTGTTCGGTGGCGCGCCGGCCGAGTTCCACATGCGCGCCGCCTCCTCCCCCATGCTGGGCATCCAGGCCCTGCGTCTGGACGTGGCCTACGCCCAGATCGGCAAGGCGCTGGGGCTGCCCACCCAGGCCTACATGGCCCTCAGTGACGCCAAATTCCTCGACGCCCAGGCCGGGGCAGAAACGTTCGGCAGCGCGCTGCTGGCGGCGTTGGCGGGCATCAACTCCGTCTCCGGGCCGGGGATGCTCGACTTCGTGCTGACCTTCAGCCTGCCCAAGCTGGTCTACGACGACGATCTGTGCGGGCAGGCGCTGCATTTTGTCCGCGAGGTGAAACCGGTCGATGACCTGCCGACGATCGATCTGGCGCGCGAGGTGATGGCCGAGCAACATCTGATCACCGCCGAACACACCATGACCCACTGGCCGCATGAACTCCACATGCCCTCGCCGGTGACCGACCGCGACAATCGCGAGAACTGGGTCAAATCCGGCGGCAAGGAGTTGTTGCGACGGGCGACCGATGAGGTCGAGCGGCGGCTGGCGGCCTACGAACCGTTGGAAACCGACCCGCTGATCGTCGATGAGATGCAGCAGATCATCATCGCCGGCATGAGCGAGGTCGCGCCGCTGCCGGTGGTGCCCGCGCCCGCCCGGCCCACCGAATCGTCCGGCGAGGACCGGCGACGCAAACGGCGGTTTGCCCGATGACTCCGAACCAATCCCCCAGCCAGGTCGCCGAACCGATGGCCGGCACGCAATCCATCCGGCGCGCCGTGACCATGCTGGAGGCCTTCACCGACGAGCGGCCGTCCTGGAACGTCAGCGAGCTGGCCGAGGTGACCGGGCTAAACCGGACGACGGCCTATCGCCTGCTGACGGCTCTGGAGAGCGCCGAATACGTGGTGCGCGACCCCTCCGGCGACAGCTACCGGCTGGGTTCGGGGCTGATCGTCCTGGGCGCGAGGGCTGCGCGGGCCAACTCGGTGCGGGCCGTCGCCCTGCCCGAACTGGAGGCTCTGGCGTTGCAGACGGGCGAGACGGCAACCCTGGAGATCATGCTGGGCGGCGAGATGGTCATCATCGAGGAGATCCCCGGTGAATATGTCACCAGCGGCAACCAGCACATCGGCAGCCGCTGGCCGGTCTATGCCACCTCAACCGGCAAGGCCATTCTGGCCTGGCTGCCGCCCGGGGAACTGGACGCCGCCCTGCCCCGGTCGTTGCCGTCCCTGACGGAGCGCACGAAGCAGGAGCCGCCCCTCACGCCCCGGCGCCTGCGGGAGCGGTTGGCCGAGATTCGGCGGCAGGGATACGCCGTCGTCGCCGAGGAACTGGAGATGGGCTTCCTGGCCGTCGGCGCCCCGCTGCTGGACGCCAACGGCCGCCCGGTCGCCGCCATTAGTCTGGGAGGCACGCTGACGCGAATGACCGACGAGCGCGTGCTCCGAATCGGCGAACTGGTGCGCGAGGCCGCCGGGCGCGTCTCGCACAAACTGGGCTACAGAGGATAAAGAGACTGCCTGCTTCCTGAATCGGCATGATCCGCAACAACTGCGGCTAAATTATCTTAAGGAGAGCTTATGCCCCTACCGACCCCGTTCCACACCCGGACGTCGGCCGTCTGCGATAGTTATGAATGGCGAAACTGGTCCGGCTTCCTGGCGGCGGGCATCTACGAGATGTCCCACGACCGGGAATATTACGCCATCCGCAACAGCGCGGCGCTGATCGACGTCACCCCCCTGTTCAAGTATGAGGTCACCGGCCCCGACGCCGCCCGCCTCGTCGATCGGGTCATCACCCGCGACGTCACCCGGCAGAAAATCGGCCAGGTCTATTACACTCCCTGGTGCGACGCCCACGGCAAGGTCATCGACGACGGCACCGTGTCGCGGCTGGACACCAACCACTTCCGCATCACCTCGGCCGATCCCAGCGGCCGCTGGTTTCAGGACGTCGGCTATGGTCTCAACGCCCAGGTGGTCAACGTCAGCGACGATCTGGCGGCGCTGGCCATCCAGGGGCCGCGCAGCCGGGCCATCCTGCAAGAGGTCGTCAGCGGCATCGATTTCGCCAAATTGCCCTATTTCCACCTCGCCCATGGCACCGTCGACGACTTCCCCATCACCGTCACCCGCACCGGCTACACGGGCGATCTGGGCTATGAGCTCTGGGTGCGGCCGGAACACGCCGAACGACTGTGGGATCGCCTGATGGAGCGCGGGGCAGGCCACGGCATCCTCCCGGCGGGGATCATCGCCCTGGACATCGCCCGGATCGAGGCCGGGCTTATCATGATCGCCGTGGACTACATCTCCAGCCAGCACGCCATCATCGAGAGCCAGAAGTCATCGCCCTATGAGATCGGGTTGGGCTGGGCCGTCTCACCACGCAAGGGAGATTTCATCGGCCGCCGCGCGCTGATGGCCGAACGCCAGAAAGGCTCCACATGGGGCTTCGTCGGCGTGCAGTATGACTGGGCCGCGCTGGAGCAGCTATTCGCCGAGGAGGACTTGCCGCCGCATGTAGCCGGACGCGCCTCGCGATCGGCCGTGCCGGTCTATGAGTCGGGCAACAAGGGGCATCACATCGGCCAGATCACCAGCCACACCTTCGCGCCCATCCTGAAGCAGTACATCGGCATCGGCACGTTGCTCAATCCCCACGCCCGCATCGGCGACCGGGTGGACGTGGAAGTGACCGTCGAATTCAAGCGCAAGCTGTGTCCGGCGACGATTGTGCCGACCCCGTTCTTCGATCCGCCGAGGAAGAAAGCCTAAGGAGCAGAGGAGCAGGGGAGCAGAGGAGAAGAGGTGATGACGACGGACAAAGAGGTTTTACGGAACCACTACGAGCTGGATGTTTACAAGATGGCCTTTGAGACGGCGATGAAAATATTCGAATTAAGTAAGGCATTCCCATCAGAGGAACGATATTCGCTGACCGATCAGATACGTCGTTCATCCCGGTCTGTTTGCGCCAATCTGGCTGAAGCATGGCGAAAACGTCGCTATGAGGCCGCATTTGTGCTGGCGCTCAGTCATTCGGAAGCAGAAGCAGCCGAGACTCAGGCATGGTTGGAATTCGCCGTCAAGTGTGGCTATATTGACCGAGATCAGGGACGAGATTTATACACGTCTTATGACCACATCCTCGGCAAACTGGTCCAGATGATCACCAAACCTGAACCCTGGATACTCCAGAGAAGCAAGAAGTAATCACATGACGATCCAATTCCGCTCTCTCCCCTGCGCCTCTGCACCCCTGCTCCTCTGCACCCCTGCACCCCTGCTCCCCTGCTCCCCTGCACCCAATTGGAGAAATGATTAACTAATGAATACTCACTACGACGCCATCGTCATAGGCGGCGGGCACAACGGACTTGTGGCCGCCGCCTACCTGGCCCGCGCCGGCAAAAAGACCCTCGTCCTGGAAAAGCGCTATCTGGTGGGTGGCGCATCCGTCACCGAGGAGATCTTTCCCGGCTTCAAATTCACCGTCTTCTCCTATGTCGTCAGCCTCTTCCGACCGGAGATCATCCGCGACCTCAACCTCCCGGCCCACGGCCTGACGATCCTGCCCCTGGAAAGCACCCTGACGCCCACGCTGGACGGCCGCGACTACCTCTATCGCGACGGCGACCATTATCAGACATTGCGCAACATCGCCCGCTTCTCCCAGCGCGACGCCGACGCCTACGACGAATACGCCCGCTACATGTACTTCATGGCCAAGGCCGTGCGCTACATCCTCGGCGTCATCCCGCCCGACCCGACCACGTTCAATCCCAAGGACATGATGGGGCTGGTCGACATGGCGCGGCACTTCCTGGGCCTGAGCCAGGACCAGCTATACGTCCTGGCCAAGCTGATGACCATGAGCGCGGCCGATTTCGTCGAGCAATGGTTCGAGTCGGAGCCGCTCAAGGCCACGCTCTCGGCCAGCGGCATCATCGGCACCTTCCTCGGCCCGCGCTCGCCGGGCACGGCCTACGTCCTGCTGCACCACTACATGGGCGAGATCGACGGCGCCTATCGCGCCTGGGGCTTCCACAAGGGCGGCACGGGCGGACTGGCACAAACGCTGGCTCGCGCGGCCGAGGCGCAGGGGGCCGAGATCCGCTGCAATGCCGGCGTCGCCAAGGTGCTGGTCAAGAACGGCCGCACGTCGGGTGTCGTGCTGGAAAACGGCGACGAAATCCACGCCCCGCTGGTGATGTCCAGTCTCGATCCGAAGCAAACCTTCCTCAACCTCGTCGAGCCAAACCAGCTGCCCGATGATCTGGTGGGTGCCGTGCGCCGTTTCCAGACGCTCGGCTCATCGGGCAAGGTCAATCTGGCGCTGGATCGTCTGCCCGAACTGGCTTGTCTTCCCGGCCCCGGCCGCCATCTGGCCGGAGCCATCTCCATGAGTCCTGATCTCGACACCATCGAGCGGGCTTACGACGATGCCAAGTACGGCAATTTCTCGCGTCGCCCCTACATGGACGTCATCATCCCGTCGATGATCGACCCCGACATGGCCCCGCCCGGCAAGCACGTCATGTCCTGCTTCG